>JASHOF010000052.1 GCA_030041255.1 Acetobacteraceae bacterium | reverse complement strand
CGATCGGTCTGCTGGTGGCCGCGATTGTCCACCCGGCCGATGTGCAGGACCGTGATGGCGCACCACTGCTGCTGCGAGCCCTACGCCGTGCGTTCCCCTGGCTGCGCCACGTCTTTGCCGACAGTGCCTATGCTGGCGGCAAGCTGCAGGGTGCGCTGGCGAAACTTGGCGAGTGGACCATCGAGATCATCAAGCGGTCGGATGCGGCAAGCGGCTTCGTCGTGCTGCCCCGGCGCTGGATGGTCGAACGCACGCTCGCCTGGCTCAATCGCAACCGCCGACTCGCCAAGGACTTCGAGGCAACCATCGAGAGCGCCACAACCTGGCTCTACGTCGCCAGTGTGAAGCTGATGCCCCGTCGCCTCGCTGCCCGATAATGACCCAGCAAAATCAAAGCCTTAGACGTTCACTTGCCGATTCGAGTCAGGCTCTAAGAGGAAAATCGTTGTTTGTCCAATTCGTTGAAAACTTGTATGTGTTAGCATTGTTCAGCACATTCTGAATTGGTGCTGTGGCTACGTTAAGACCATCGATTGCCATGCCATATGCAGCATTTGACGGGATCGCGAATCCTGAGGATTGCACATTTTTGGCTACAGACTCCACATCACTAAGTAAAGAAAAGTTAGGGTCCTTAGAGCCAACGTTCGTGACCGTGAAGGAGACCTTGGTTCCTGCCTCGACAGGAACCCAGGCTGAAAACACTTGTCCAACTGTGTTGACTGTCAGTGTCTCACCTGCCGCGTTGAGCAAGCCGCCCGCGTTCTTATGGTCAATTTGCAGGGCGGTCAGAGGCGGGAGGGTCACCTGATTCACTGTCGGCGTTACAACGAAAGAGTAAGACTCTTCGCCGTTGTTAAGACCGAGAGCTCGAACGATTGTCATCCAAGCGGTTTTTGCATCTGTGCCGTGCAAGACGGGACTTTGGTCCGCCGCCGATGCACTAACCTTAAATGCAACATACCATCCTATTCCATCCTCTGCCATCGGCAAGTGTGGCTCTGGAGTCACCGTGAGGAGACCGTTACCAATCGTGACAGTATTGCTTGTCTGCCCATCATCAGATTGCCGAGGTTGAGGGACGCTCTGTGAGGTACAGCAGCTTGTGAAGGCCACTATTGCGGCGATAAGGACGGTTCGCAGTCGCGCGTACATACTTGGCGACTCCAAATTGCTACGTGGCGAAAATGAGAAGGTATCGCAAGTCATACAGAAAAGTAAAGAACTTTTGGATTCAGCGGGCCGCTACTCAGATCCCGAGTACGAACCTGTAGGAAAGTATCCAACCGGTGGAGACCGCCTTGCTGGTGCGATCGGGCCTTTGATCTAAAGGACGCTTCTAAGAGCGCCGCTAGCAGTCTGTCGGATTGGGGTGATTTGAAGTCTGGGGCAGGCGGTATTTGCGCTGTCAGGCGGCTTGGAGGCGGAGGATCCGCCTGCAGTTTTAAGCGAGAGCGATCAGGGTCCACTCGGAAGCGACGTTTGCGATGCCGCGGAGGTGGAAGCGGAGGAAGCCCATGGCGCTCTTGATGATGCCGAACACCGGTTCGACGGTCTGCTTGCGTTTCTTATAAAGCGTCTTGGTATCTTCGGTCTCCAGCCGGACTTTCATCGCAAGGCGCCACGGTTCGCTGATCCGCCGCTGCGTCTTTTGCGGCGGCGGCGCACGGAAGTCGTAGGGCCGATGCGGCTGGGTCCGCCCGATCGCCACTAGCGGCTCGACCCCCTGTGCCTGCAAGTCCGCCACCGCCGGGCCGCTGGCGAAGCCGGCATCCGCGAGAACCGTCTTCGGTAGGCCGATGGTTGCCCCCATCCCCAGGATGGGTCCGAAGACCCAACCGGTAGAGTCGAGGAGGGGCGCGGTAGTCGTACAGGACGGCCCCGTTTCCCCTCCCCGCTCATCGAACCGGACGTGCCGATCTCCGGCATCCGGCTCTCCGACTGGTTTCATTCCAAGGCACACGGTGGGACGCCATAGTGAGCTCAGCGCAGGTGTTGCACGCCGAGTTCACCAAACACTGCTTCAAAGGAGAAGCGGCGGATGCCTTGCGAGGGCACCTTGTGGCGCCGTACCAGGAATCGACGGACGCTGTGTCTGACGTAGTGGTTGATCGCCCGATAGGCGATCCGGCGACTGCCGTGGCTGAAGTACGCGCTCCAGCCGCGCAGTAAGCTGTTCAGTTGGTCGCGCACTTGGAACCAGGGCAGTTGATTGCCGGGAACGAGGATCATCCGTAAGCGATACGAGTTGGTCACCTTGGCGGGTATGGTCGGAGGGGCGAAGCTTCGCGTTCTCTGAGCGGAGCGCGGGGTTTCGGGATGGGGGGAGCTGGACTTAATGACGGTCATCAGCACCGTCATTTAGACTCTGCGTATCGGCGGATTGAGGTGATCACCGGCGCCGAGCGCCGGCGGCATTGGAGCGCCGAGGAGAAGGCGCGGATCGTTGCTGAGAGCTTGCAGCCTGGGGTGCGCATCGCCGAGGTAGCGCGCCGGCATGGGGTGAGCCGGAGCCTGCTGTTCAACTGGCGTCGGGCGGTGCGTGAGCTGCACGTCGGCGATGAGCAGGCCTTCGTGCCGATCCGGATCGTCGCGGAGGCGAGCACGGCCGAGGCGGTCGTGGAGGAGCAGCGGAGGGGATTTGAACCGCGGACGGCCGCCGTTGGGCCAGCTGCCGGGACTCGGTCGTCGGGTGGCAGCATCGCGATCGCGATGGGCAAGGTGCGGGTGCGCATCAGCGGCGTGGTCGATGCGGCGACCCTGCGCGAGGTTTTGCGAGAGCTCAGGCGCCGGTGATGATTCTTGACCTGCCGGCGCGGCCGGGACTGCGGATCCTGGTGCATGCGCGGCCGATCGATTTCCGCTTCGGGATGAACTCCCTGGCCACGCTGGTGAAGGAGACGCTGGGCGCCGACCTCTACGCCGGCAACATCTTTATCTTCCGCGCGAAACGGCTGGATCGTTTGAAGCTGCTGGTGTGGGATGGCTCCGGGCTGGTGTTGCTGAGCAAGCGACTTGAACGTCAGCGCTTCAAATGGCCGCCAATAGAAGATGGCACGATATCGCTGAGCGTGGTGCAGCTCAACTTGCTGTTTTCCGGACTCGACTGGTCGGAAGTGATGCCGCGGACGGAGGTTTTTTCCCGACCCGCTATGGCGTGAGCGGATTTTCTCTGTACGAATCGAGTCGATCTTCGGTAGCTTCCTGGCATGCCGTTCGACCGTGCCGCGCTGCCCCGCGATCCTGAGCGCCTGATCGACATCATTCTCGAGCTGCAGGACGAGAACGCCAGACTGCGGGCGATCGTGGCGACATTGGAGCGAGTGGTGTATGGGCCGCGCTCGGAGCGACTGGCCGTCGATGCAAGGCAATTGCCTCTGGCTCTCAACGACGTGGTGATCACCGCTGGTCCGGCGGCGAACGATGATGCGGCGCCGGCAAAGACGGCGACCGTTCGCCTACTCCGTGCGAAGCCGGCGCGCAATATCGGCGCTCTGCCGAAGCACCTGCCGCGCTATGAGGTGGTGCTCGAGCCGGAGAGCAAGCTCTGCCCCTGCTGTCACGGCTCGCTGCATCGGATCGGGGAAGACGTCAGCGAGCAACTCGACGTGCTCCCGGCGATGCTGCAGGTCCGGCGGACCCGCCGCCCTCGTTACGGCTGCCGTTCGTGTGAGGGCGCTGTGGTGCAGGTCAAGGCGCCGCCGCGGCTCCTCGAGAACGGCATGCCGACGACCGAGCTGGTTGCCTCGATCGTGGCGGCGAAGTTTGCCTGGCACCTGCCGCTGCACCGGCAGACGCAGATGCTGCGCGGCCAAGGCATCAGCCTGCACCGCTCCACCCTGGTGCACTGGGTGCTGCGGGCGGCGTGGTGGCTGAAGCCGCTCTACACGCTGCTCGTCGAGACGGTGCTGGCGGCGCCGAAGGTGTTCTGCGACGACACGCCGCTGCCGGTGCTCGATCGCCAACGCCACCACACCCGCACGGCGCGGTTCTGGTCCTATGCGGTCGATGACCGGCCCTGGCAAGGGCCGGCGGCGCCGGCGGTAGTCTATCTCTATGCCGAGGACCGCAAAGGCCAGCACGTGCACGAGCATCTTGCCGACTTCCGTGGTGTACTCCAGGTCGATGCCTACGCCGGCTACAGCCGGCTGACCAAGCCGGAACGGCCGGGTGGGCCGATCACACTCGCCTTTTGTCTTGCTCATGCGCGCCGCAAGTTCTGGGAACTCTACAAACAGAGCGGCTCGCCAGTTGCCGAAGAGGCGTTACGGCAGATTCAGGCCGTGTATGCCATCGAAGCGCGCATCCGCGGCCGGCCGGCGGCGGAGCGCGTCGCCGTCCGCCAGGTGGAGACCAAGCCGGTCCTCGCTGTGTTCAAGACCTGGCTGATGCAGCACCTGACCGAAGAATCAAAGAAGTCGAGCCTCGCCCGGGCGATCCGCTATACGCTTGGCCACTGGCGGGGACTCATATTGTTCCTCGGCGACGGCCGTATCGAGGTGGGTAGAGTCGACGACAGGCGCGGTCGCTGTAGCCTCCCGGTGGGAGATTGGCGGCGCTTTCGCTCCGCCCCCTCAGTCCGGGCTGACATGGCCCCGTTTCCTGTCGCCGCTCATCGAACCGGACGTGCAGATTTCCCGCATCCGGCTCTCTCCCGTCCCGTCAGGCCGTCGCTCTCGGCAGGTCGGCGCGTCGCCGC
>JASHOF010000051.1 GCA_030041255.1 Acetobacteraceae bacterium | reverse complement strand
CAAACCGCCTACGCGCCCTTTACGCCCAGTCATTCCGAGCAACGCTAGCCCCCTTCGTATTACCGCGGCTGCTGGCACGAAGTTAGCCGGGGCTTCTTCTGCGGGTACCGTCATCATCGTCCCCGCCGAAAGGGCTTTACAATCCGAAGACCTTCTTCACCCACGCGGCATTGCTGGATCAGGCTTTCGCCCATTGTCCAATATTCCCCACTGCTGCCTCCCGTAGGAGTCTGGGCCGTGTCTCAGTCCCAGTGTGGCTGATCATCCTCTCAGACCAGCTACCGATCGCCGCCTTGGTAGGCCGTTACCCCACCAACAAGCTAATCGGACGCAGGCTCCTCTCCAGGCGACTTGCGCCTTTGACCCGAAGGTATCATGCGGTATTAGCCGTAGTTTCCCACGGTTGTTCCCCACCCGGAGACAGATTCCTACGCGTTACTCACCCGTCCGCCACTGACGGGGTCGCCCCCGCCCGTGCGACTTGCATGTGTTAAGCATGCCGCCAGCGTTCGCTCTGAGCCAGGATCAAACTCTCAGGTTCATCTCCGGGTCCCGGGGCCTTGCGGCCCGGAAACCCTGAAACGAACGGACCCAACTCGCCCGGACCGCCCGACCCCGAGAGGGGCGAACAATCCGGAACACTCACTCGACGCTCAACGTATGAACGCGCCGACGTCGCCCCGAACCGGACCACGGCCCCTTCGCCTGCGCGAAGGCCCGCCGTCCCATGGGACGCCGCCAACGTATCCCTTTCTTCCTCATGCTTTTGTCAAAGAACAAAACGCCCTCGGCCCAGCCAGTGCCGGCTGGTCCGTCCGCAGGGCGTTTCGCTCATCTACCAAGCCCTCCGGGCGCTGTCAACAATCCGACATGACGGCGTTCATCACGGCTCGCAGGAAAGCCATGCCAGGGCGGCATGAGCGCCGCCCGCGCCTTATGCGGCGGCGGCGAGCCTTCCGTTCACCTTGATCGAGAGGCCCTGACCCGCGGCCCCGACCGCGACCTTGTCCCCCTCCTTGAGCGCTCCCTCGAGCAGCATGCCGGCGAGACGGTTCTGCAGCTCGCGCTGGATGACCCGCTTCAACGGGCGCGCGCCGTAGACCGGGTCGTAGCCCGCCTCGGCCAGCCATTCGAGGGCGGAACGATCGAGCGCCAGCTTCACCTTCCGCTCGGCGAGGAGTGCCTTGAGGCGAGAAAGCTGGATCTCGACGATCGCCATCATGTCGGTGCGGCTCAAGCGGCGGAACAGGATGATCTCGTCGAGCCGGTTCAGGAACTCGGGGCGGAAGCGCTCGCGCACCAGGCGCATCACCTGTCCTTCCACGAGCGTAACCGCCTCGCCTTCGGGCTGGGCGGCCAGGAGCTCGGCCCCGAGATTGCTCGTCAGCACGATGATCGTGTTGCGGAAATCGACCGTGCGGCCTTGCCCGTCGGTGAGCCGCCCGTCATCGAGGACCTGCAAAAGCACGTTGAAGACATCCTCGTGCGCCTTTTCCACCTCGTCGAACAGGATCACCTGATAGGGGCGGCGGCGGACGGCCTCGGTCAGCACGCCGCCTTCCTCGTAGCCCACGTAGCCGGGTGGGGCGCCGATCAGCCGGGCGACGGCGTGCTTCTCCATGAACTCGCTCATGTCGATCCTGACCATCGCCCGCTCGTCGTCGAACAGGAATGCCGCCAGTGCCTTCGCGAGTTCAGTCTTGCCGACGCCGGTCGGCCCCAGGAAGAGAAAACTGCCGATCGGCCGGTTCGGATCCGCAAGCCCCGCGCGCGCCCGTCTGACCGCATTCGCGACCGCCGTCAGCGCCTCCTCCTGGCCGACCACCCGCGCCCGCAGTTCTTCCTCCATCCTGAGCAGCTTGCCGCGTTCGCCTTCCAGCATCCGGTCGACCGGCACGCCGGTCCAGCGCGAGACGACGGCGGCGATCGCTTCCTCGGTCACCGCCTCGTTGACCAGCCGGCCCGCGCTCTGCTCGGCGACGAGCTTCTTCTCGAGTGCGGGGATGTCGCCGTATTTCAGCTCCGAGGCGCGCGCGAGATCGCCGCGCCGCTGCGCGACCTCGACCTCGCTTTTCGCCTGGTCGAGCCGCTCCTTGAGTTTCTGCGCCTCGGCGACGCGCTTCTTTTCCGTCTGCCATTCGGCGCTCATGGCGTTCGATTTCTCTTCGAGCTCTGCAAGCTCCTTCTCGAGCTTCGCCAACCGCTCACGCGAGGCCGGATCCTGTTCCTTCTTCAGCGCCTCGCGCTCGATCTTGAGCTGGATCAGGCGGCGATCGAGTTCGTCGAGCGCTTCCGGCTTGGAATCGACCTGCATCCTGAGCCGGCTCGCCGCCTCGTCCACGAGGTCGATTGCCTTGTCGGGGAGGAACCGGTCGCTGATGTAGCGGTTGGAGAGCGTCGCCGCCGCCACCAGGGCTCCGTCGGTGATCCTGACGCCGTGGTGCAGCTCGTATTTTTCCTTGATGCCGCGCAGGATCGAGATCGTGTCCTCGAGGCTCGGCTCGGCCACGAATACGGGCTGGAAGCGCCGCGCCAGCGCCGCATCCTTCTCGATGTATTTGCGGTACTCGTCGAGCGTGGTGGCGCCGACGCAATGCAGCGTTCCGCGCGCCAGCTCCGGCTTGATCAGATTCGAAGCGTCCATCGAGCCTTCGGCGCGCCCGGCACCGACCAGGTTATGCAGCTCGTCGATGAACAGGATGATCTCGCCGCTGGCTGCCTCGATCTCCGAGAGCACCGCCTTCAGCCGCTCTTCGAACTCGCCGCGATATTTCGAGCCGGCGACCATGGCGCCGAGATCGAGCGCCAGGAGGCGCTTGCCCTTCAGCGCCTCCGGCACGTCGCCGTTGACGATGCGGAGCGCCAGCCCCTCGACGATCGCGGTCTTGCCGACACCCGGCTCGCCAATCAGCACCGGATTGTTCTTGGTGCGGCGGGCCAGCACCTGGATGGTGCGGCGGATCTCCTCGTCACGGCCGATCACCGGATCGAGCTTGCCGCCACGCGCCAGCTCCGTTACGTCGCGGGCGTATTTCTTCAGGGCGTCGAAGGTTGCCTCCGCACCCGGGCTGGTGACGCGCCTTCCCTTGCGGATTTCGGAAAGCGCCTTCTCGAGCGCCTGGGGAGAGACGCCGGCCGAGCGCAGCGCGCGTGCACCCGCGCCTTCGCCGGCCGCGAGCGCGACCAGCAGGCGATCCTGCGCCACATATTCATCGCCCGCCTTCGTCGCCGCCCGTTCGGCGGCATCGAGCACGCGCACCAGTTCGGGCGTCAGCGCCGGCTGCCCGGCGCCCGGTCCCTGCACCTTGGGCTGGCGCGCGATCTCGGCCTCGACGGCAGCCTTCACCGATGCGGGATTGCCGCCGGCGGCACGGATCAAGCCGGAGGCAGCGCCTTCCTCATCGTCGAGCATCGCCTTGAGCAGATGCTCCGGCGTGATGCGCTGGTGGTACTCGCGGGCCGCGATCGTCCCCGCCGCCTGCAGAAAGCCGCGGCAGCGCTCGGTGAATTTCTCGATATCCATCGGTTCCGTCCCTTCAAGGCGACATCCCGACCCGACCCCCGAAGGCAGCCCGGGCAGGACCTGTGCCCAGGGACATGGTAGACGGAATCCGTTGCCTCAAGGGCTCGTGAGCGCATGCGCATTGAATACCTCTACCGCTACCCGGTGAAGGGCCTGACCGCCGAAGCAATCGAGGAAACGCGGCTGGAGCCGGGTGGCGCCATCCCGTGGGACCGCGCCTTCGCGCTGGCCCAGGGAGATGCCGGCTTCGATCCGGCTGCTCCGCGCTGGCTGCCCAAATCCAACTTCATGTGCCTGATGAAGAACGCCACGATTGCCCGGCTCAAGGCGAGCTTCGACCCGCGCACCGGTGAGCTGGCCATCCGCGCCCCGGATGGCTCGGCCTGCATCGCCCAGGCATTGACCGCGGAGGGCCGGGCCAGCATCGAAGAGTTCCTGGTCCGCTTCCTCGGCCCGGAGGCACGCGGCAAGCCGCGCTTCCATTACGTGCCCGGACATCTCTTCTGCGACCAGAGGCACCCGGTGGTCAGCCTGATCAACCTGGCGAGCCTGGCAGATCTCGAGCGGCGGGTCGGCGCCCCGCGGGAGCGGATGCGGTTCCGGGCCAACATCTACTTCTGCGGCCTCTCCGCCTGGCGGGAGCTGGAATGGGTGGGTTCGGAGCTGGCGGCCGGCGGGGTCCGGCTGCGCGTCGTCAAGCGGATCACGCGCTGCCCGGCGACCGAGGTCAATCCGGCGACCGGCGAGCGGGACGCCAATCCGGTGGCCGAGCTTGCTGCCGCGTACGGACATCGGGATCTCGGCATCCATGCGGAAGTGACGGCCGGCGGCCCGATCGCGGTCGGCGACTCGATCGAGCTGATGAGTGCCTGACCCCCCCGTTTCGATCGGAGGGGTTTCGATCCGGGGCGTGCCGCGGCCGCTGTCCGACCCGACGCGCGAGGGCGCGTTTGCGTTGCTCTCGGCGGTGCTGGACCGGCACACGCCACTCGATGAGGCGCTGGCGGCGCTGCCGGAGATGGCGGCGAGCGACCGGGCAGCCGCGCATCGGCTGGCGGCGGCGGTGCTGCGCCGCCTCGGCAGCCTCGATGCGGCCCTCGAGCCGTACCTGCGGCGCGCTCCTCCGCCGGCGGTGCGGCACGTGCTCCG
>JASHOF010000050.1 GCA_030041255.1 Acetobacteraceae bacterium | reverse complement strand
CCGACGAGCCATTCCCGGACGATGAGAAGGACGGGCATCACGCTCGGGGAGCGGATCATCTCTTCTCCGCTGTCTCCGGAAGACCGCCGTCGCCGCTTGCGTCCTTGATCCGCGCTTTCCTTGAGCCCTGGTGGCCGGATTCCGCACCGTCATTTCACGGCCCCCCACTCCGGAATCTGCTCAGGCATTCTCCTTGTGCGAGAAGTAGATCGCGGCGACGATGATCGCGCCGGTGATGACCATGCGCACACCTTCGGGCAGGTCGAAGGAGATGATCAACGCCGAAAGAAACGTGAGAAAGAAGGCCCCGGCCGAGCTGCCGAGCATGGTGCCCTCGCCCCCGGCCAGGCTGGTGCCGCCGACCACCGCCGAAGCGATCGGCCCAAGCATGTAGAGCGAGCTCACCTGCAGGTCCGGCAGGCCCATGTACGCGGCAAAGACCAGGCCAGCGATGCCCGCCCCGAGTGAGCACAGAACGTATGGCCATATGCCGTAGAAGAAAACGCGGATGCCCGATTGCCGCGCCGCCGCCAGGTTGGCGCCACACGCCAGCAACGAGCGCCCGGCCACCGTTCTGTGCAGATAAAGCGCGGCCAGCGCGGTGAGCACGAACCAGATCAGCGTCGAGACCGGGAACGGGCCGATATGCCCCTGCCCGATGACGCGAAAGGCCTCCGGGATGGAGCCACGCGGCACCCCACCCGAGTAGATGATCGCGGCCCCCGAGGTGAGGGCGAAGGTGCCGAGGGTGGCAATGATGGAGGGAATGCGCAGCAGGGTAACCAGCAGCCCGTTACCAATGCCGACGGCGACGCATGCCATCAAAGAGACCACGACGCCGGCCGCGATATGATGCGCATCGCCGTTCATGATCGTGTTGGAAAGCACGATCGTCAGCGCGATCAGCCCCTCCTGGGAGATGTCGAAGCCACGCGAAACGGTGACGAAGGTCTGCCCCAGCGCCGCGATCCCGAGCACCGAGGCCAGGTTGGTGATGGCGAGAATCTGGGTCGGCCTGAGCAGCGCCGGCCGCAGCAAGGCGGCAATGGCGACCAGGAACAGGATACCGCCATAAACGCCAAGGCGCCTGAGCCAGCCGAGATGGGCGGCCGGCCGAACGCGGCGCTGGGACCTCACACTGCGCGCGATACCGGGCACAGCGCTCTGCAACTCGGGCGGGCCAGGCTCCCCGCAGCCCGCATCCGGGCCGCGGGGAACCGGTGCTCAGCCGGCATGGATGTCGAAGCTGATCTTCTCGCTGTACATCCTCTTCACCCAGGCATCCGGCAGATAATCGGCGCTGAAGTAGCTGTCCGGCAGACTGGCACGCACATATTTGTCCAGGGTCTCGTTGGTAATGACCTCGAGCGGCCTGAAATCGTCGTGATAGACCGCCTCGCCGGAAAGAATCTTGAAGGAATCGGCAAGCCCGTCGGAGCTCAGCCAGGTCGGATAGATATAGCCGTGCGCCACGTAGCCTGATTTCTTCGCAAGCTCCTGCCACTTCTTGAGGAAGCCGTTGTTCTGGTCGCCCATCGTCGGCGGCACCGGACGCCCCGCCTCCTCGAACGCCTCCATGATGCCCATCGCCGCGGCGCCGTTTTCGTTCCAAACCCCGTGGATTTCACCCGGATGCGAGGCGAGGAACTTGGTGACGTTCGCCTTCGCGGTCGCGAAGTCCCAGTTGGTGTAAACCTGCCCGATCAGCTTGAGCCCGCTCGCCTTGAACAGCTTCTCGGCATCGCTCCACCAGATCGTGTCGATCAAATTGCCGGCCAGTCCGCGGCAGGCGAGGATGTTGCCCTTGTTCTGCAACTGGTTGATGAGAAAGGCCGCCCCGGCAACGCCGACATAGCGCAGATTCATCCCGACCCAGACCGCATAGGGCGCCCCCTGGATCACGCCGTCGAACGGCACCACCGGCGTGCCCTGCGCACCCAGCCGGGTGACGATCGCGTTGAGCGAGGAGCCGGCGCCCGGCTCGAGCAACAGGACGTCGATGCCGCGCGCCTGCAGCGACTGGATGTCGGAGATCTGCTGCGAAATGCTCTGATTGGAATCGGTGTAGTAGAACTGGGAGATTTTGTCCTTGTTCTGTTCGGCGAAGTATCTCAGGCACCACAGCATGTTCGTGCGCCAGGAATTGCTCGAATAATTGTTGCTGAAGCCGATCTTCCACGGCCCCGCCTTCTTGTACTTGCCCGCCGGCACCATGGCCCGCCCCTGCGGCGCCGGCGCGTCATGCGTCGCGATATACGGCAGGCCGACCTTCGCCATCAGCTCGGCGGCAAGATCGGCGGCCGCCCGCGCGCCGCGGGTGATCCCGACGGTCGCCAGCCCGGTTGCCAGCACCGAGGCGCCAAGCCCGAGCCGGCTCGCGGCAGCGAACAGCTCGCGCCGGCTCAGCCGGCCAAGCGCGAACTCCTCGCCCAGTCGCTCGACGGTCCGGATCGTGTTCCCAGGGGCGTCGCCTGTCATCATGGTGGGATCTCCTTCCCTCTTGATCGTTCCCTCAGTTCTGCTCGCCGGCAGTTCCTTCAGCCCTCGCTCCCCTGCCGGTGCCGCGACCATAGAATTGCATGGCCGAGATGATGGCCACAACGACCAGCACCATAGCGCCCTCGAACACCTGGATATAGCTGCCGAGCAGGTTGGCGTAGGTCAGCATCTTCAGCGCCACCTCCAGGATCAGGGCCCCGAACACGGTGCCGACGACGCTGCCTTCCCCGCCATAGAGGTTGGTGCCGCCGATCACCGTCGCGATGATCGAATCAAGCTGGTAGGAGCCGGCCGCATCGGCCGAACCGGTGCCGATCAGGCCCATCAGGAACACGCCGGCGATCGCCGCCGAGAGGCCGCTCATCATATACGCAAGCACGCGGATGCGGTCTCTGGGCAGGCCAAGGAGATAGGCATTCTCCTGGCTCGATCCGACCGCCACCATGTAATGCCCGAAGCGGGTGTAGCGAAGCAGATAGGCAAGAATGACGATCAGCGCGACCGCAACCCAGGTCGGATTGGGAATGCCAAGCGTACTCCCGTACATGAATGTCAGCATGGCCGGATTGACGCTGCCCCCGGGTGTCGGCCGGATCGTGAGCGCGATGCCCTGGTAGCCGATGAAGGTCGCCATCGTAACGACGAAATCCGGCAGCCTGAGACGCGTGATCAGGAGGCCATTGAAGGCGCCGAGCGCTGCCCCGAGGCAGAGGCAGGCGAAAATCGCCGGGAACAGTTCATACCATGGCCCGGCGAAAGTGAATGACGCGGTGACGATGATGATGTTCATGATCGAGGAGACCGAAAGGTCGATCCCCCAGACCAGCATCGCGAAGAGCTGGGCAATCGCCACCATCACCAGCGGCACGGAATCGCCGAGCAGTTGGGTGAGGTTCGGCCAATGGCGAAACGGCGGGAACAGCACGTAGCCGATCGCGAAGATGACAACGAACAGCGTGTAGATGTTGACGATGCGGCTGGCCTTCACGGCGCCCTCGCTCTCCCTCAGCCCGCGGCCCGCACGGTCTCGGACCAATCGGCGCCACGCCGGCCGCCGGCGACGATCGCCCGCATGATCGCTTCTTCGCTCGCCTCGCTCGCCGCAAGCTCCGCCGCGATGCGGCCGTCCGCCATCACCAGGATGCGATCCGAGATGCCCAACAGCTCGATCATGTCGCGCGAGACGGCAATGATGCCGAGCCCCGTATCGGCGAGGCGGCGCAGCAGGTCGTAAATCTCGACCCGGGTGCCGACATCGATCCCGCGCGTCGGCTCGGAGAGCAGCAGCACCTTGGGTTCCGCAGCCAGCCACTTGCCGAGCACCACCTTCTGCTGGTTGCCGCCGCTCAGGTAGCGGACCAGGCGATCGATCCCCGGCGGCTGCACCTTCAGCCGCCGGCTGGTCTCTTCGGCAAGCCGGCGCTCGGCGAGCCCATGGATGAAGGAGAGCGTCTGTCTCTGCGACATCGTCGGCAGCGCCATGTTGGCGCGGATCGCAAACGGCAGGATCAGCCCCTCGCCCTTGCGATCGTCGCTGACGAAGACGATCCCTCCGCCGATGCAGCGCCTGGGAGTAGGCCGCGCGAGCACGCGGGCGCCGATCCGAAGCTGGCCGCGCGAAAGCGGTGCCAGGCCGAACATGGCACGCAACAGCTCGCGCTGCCCGTGCCCTTCGAGCCCGGCAATGCCGAGAATCTCCCCCTGATGCAGGGCCAGGCCGACATCGGAAAAGGCGCCATCCCGGGCGGTCAGATCGCGCGCCTCGAGCACGACCTCCGGGCGTGTCGTGGCGGGCCTGGCAGGGAAGGTGTGGGAGAGCTCCCGCCCCACCATCATGGAAATGAGCCGGGATTCGTCGAAGCGGGCAGCGGCATCGCTGCCCACCACCCGGCCATCCTTGAGCACCGTGATGGTGTCGGCGATGCCCAGCACCTCGTGCAGGCGATGCGAGACGAAGATGATGCCGGCGCCGCTGTTGCGGACGTCGCTGAGGATGCCGAGAAGACGCCTCGTCTCGCGCTCGGCGAGCGCCGCCGTCGGCTCGTCGAGGATCAGCAATCGCGCATTGACGGAAAGCGCGCGCGCGATCTCGACCGCCTGCTGCTCCGCCACCGTGAGCGTGTCGATGCGCCGGTCGGGATCGACGGCAAGCCCGACCCGGGCCAGCAGCGCGGCAGCGCTTTTGCGCATGGCGCGCCGGTCGAGGCTGAACAAAGGACCTCTCGATTCCCGGCCGATATGGATGTTTTCGGCGACCGTCAGCGCCGGGATCAGCGAGAATTCCTGGTAGATGATGGCGATCCCGCGCCGCGCCGCCTCGTCCGGATGGAAGGCGCGGACGCTCTCGCCGGCAAACGAGACCGCGCCCTCGTCAGGCGGAAAAACGCCGGCCAGGATCTTGAGGAGCGTCGATTTGCCGGCGCCGTTTTCGCCGACAAGGCAATGAATCTCGCCGCTCGCCGAGGAGAAGCTCACGCCGTCGAGGGCGCGCGTCGACCCGAACGACTTTGAGAGCCCCTTGACTTCCAGGAGCGCCGGCATCCCCGCACCTCAACGCCAGGCTCGATCGCAACGTCCCGCGCCTCGCCCACCCGGGCGCGCGCCGGAATCGGGCGACGCCATTTTCATCAGGATGACTGTACAGCACCGATCATGCCCCCGCCAGGGCCGCGCCGGCTCTGCACCGGCCGCAGACTCGTCCACGGTTCAGTCTCTGAGCGTTGCGACGAGGTTGTTCGGAACGTAGATTTCGCAGGACTTGACCGAATACGGTTCGAGAGCCTGCAATTCGCCATTCGCGCAAAGCCGATGCACTCGATACCCGTCAAGGACATCGAAGAAGTCCTTGACCGTCACATGCCGGACAATATCGGCCGGGATGACCTCGAATTGGATCAACCTGATCCTCCGTTCCGCGAGCAGGCGGGACGCCCCTTGCAGAACGGTGAGATCGAATCCCTCGGTGTCTATCTTCAGCAGGCCTATGTGAGTGAGACTTAACTCTTCGGCGATATCGTCCAGCCGCACGCACACGATGTCGTGGCTGGCCGCCACCGCGTTGCCCTGAAAGGTGATCGTGTCCTGACCAAGGCTCGCCTGGCTCGACTGGCCGTCGGAATCGGAAAAATCGTATAACTTCGACGGTCCGGAGACATTGCTGACCGCCTTCTGAATGGCCGTGAAGCCTTTTGCCGAGGCCACCTCCTGAAGCCTGGGAAACGTCGTCGGGTGCGGTTCGAAGGCGTAAATCGTGCTGTCGGGAGCGAACTCCTTCACCAGGCCCGCGTACGCGCCAAACCGCGCGCCGACATCCAGAACGACAGCATTCCGCAACGTCGGCGCAATGCGACGAAGGAACCGCTCCTCCGGCCTCGACAGCCCCGTCTTGCCGGGGAATGGACTGACCCCATTGCACCGCAAGGCAAAGTCGTAGAGCAAGCTGCCGATACCTCGGCATCCGGGACGATTGATGAGATAGACGAGCGGGTACCCGATCCGCTCCAGCATCACTCGCCCCGAAGAGCCGCGCCAGCGCGGCGCATGAATCATTTCGCTCCCTCCGCCAGGATTTGCTGCTTATAGCCCAATCCGACCGTCACGAGGGCAGGCCACTCCCTGGAATCACGCATGAGTGACACCTTCTCCCCCCGCGCCGCCGCCGGCTTTCCCCTCGTCCTCCGGGCCGCCGGCCAACCTCCGGGGCCGTTGAAGGCAGGAGACGTTCATGCGCGGCCGGACCGCCGTCATCGTGCCACCGGCGCTGGAGACTATCAGGTGGCGCATTCAAAGCCCTCGGGAACAGGCTCCAGCGCTCCAGGACTTGCCGGCAGGACCGGAATGCGCTTCGCTTTCGGCAGCCGTTTCCCGGCGAGGAACGATTGGGGAGTGTATGCCCATGGTCACGATGCCCGCGCAGTTTCTCGACCTGCTCCAGGAGAAGAAGGCGTTCGCTATCCTGGCGACCACGATGGCCGATGGATCCCCGCAAGTGACGCCGGTCTGGTTCGACTACCGGGATGGGCGCCTGCGCGTGAACTCGGCCAAGGGTCGCGTCAAGACCCGCAACATGAAAGAAGGGGCGGCCGTGGCGCTCGCCATCGTGGACCCCGACAACCCCTACCGCTACATCCAGATCCGCGGCCGCGTCGCACGCGTCGCCGAAGAGGGAGCGAGCGCGCATATCGACAGCCTGGCGAAGAAATATCTCGACCAGGACAAGTACCCCTACGCCCAGCCCGGCGAGGTCAGGGTGATATTCGAGATCGAGCCGAAATCGACCCAGACGATGGGTTGACGATCTGGTGTGCCGACTCCACCGCTTGATACCGTAGGATGCACCCTAGCGGTCGGCACACACCTCTTTATTTTCAGTGGCCTGCTCGTCCCCTTTCGTTTGCTGCCGGCGGCAGCAAACGGCGGGGGCAGGACACTAGAGCAGGTCGCCGACGGCGCTGCGGTAGCGCTGCAGCGCCTCGAGGTGCGCCGCGAGCGTGCGCCCCTCGATGCGCCGGTGATGATAGCGGCCATAGGAACTGTTGAGCGTCACGTGCGTGACGCCGGCCGATTTCCAGAAGCTGAACGTGGCCCGCCAGTCTCTCTCGTCACCCTCCCCGGTGGAGACCCAGACTTCGATCCCGATACTGTCCGGGTCACGCCCCGCGGCCTCCGCATAGCGGCGCAACGTGGCGAACTCGGCCTTCGCCGTCTCGTCCGGCGGATAGCTCAGCATGATCCAGCCTTCGCCCCATCTGGCGGTGCGCCTGAGCGTCGCCTCGTGGTGCCCGCCGAACCAGATCGGTATGCGCCGCTTCGGCGGCAGCGGATTGATGCCGGCATCCTCGATCTTGTGCCACCGTCCCGCGAAGGTGACATGCGGCTCGGCCCAGAGCGCCTGCATGACCTCGACCTGCTCTTCGGAACGCTTCCCGCGATTGTGGAAATCCTCGTTCAGGCCCACGAATTCGACCTCGTTCCAGCCGAGCCCGATGCCCAGGCGGAAGCGCCCGCCCGACAGCACGTCGAGCGAGGCTGCCTGCTTGGCAACCAGGGCCGTCTGCCGTTGCGGCAGGATCAGCACCTCGGTTGCAAAGCCGATCCGGCTCGTGCAGCCACTCAGGAACCCGAACAGCACGAACGGATCGTGGAAAAGATCCGCCGAGGTGTTGCGATCCCCCCAGCCGGGGCGACTGGCGACATTCACGCCGAGCACATGGTCCGGCGCACCGAGATAATCGTAGCCCGCCTCTTCCGCCGCCTCGGCGAAGGTACGCACGGTCCCCGGCTCTCCGCCGATATCGATCAGGGGCAACGTCACGCCGAGCTTCATCATCAGCTCTTCCTTGGAAAAGGGTAAAGTCGAGGCCGGGCGGAAGGGCCGTCGCCCGTCGCAGGCGACCGCTCTCATCATGAACTGCGATATCATCCGCGAACGAGCCTGGGAAGCCGTGCTCGCGCCCGGCGGCACGGCCGGGCCGAACCAGGCGGGCCCCCAAACCCAGCCCGGCAACGCAGCTCCCCGGCATCGGCCCGCGCCAGCGCGGGCACGAAATTCTGGCACGGCCCGTCCCGGCATGATAGGTGGTTCCATGCAATGGAATGTCGGTGTCATAGCGTGATCCAACACGCCGGTGATTGCCGCGCCCGACGCAAGGCGCGGGACTGATCGGATGCCCGGCAACGAAATGACCGGGGGCGAGGCGATCGCCCGGATGATCCAGGCGCACCGCGGCGGGCCGATGTTCGGAATGGGCGGCTTCCAGCTCCTGCCGTTCTACGACGCCGCACGCCGCCTCGGCCTGCCCCACCACCTCGTCAACGACGAGCGCGCCGGCGCCTTCATCGCCGACGCCTACGCCAAGGTCTCCGGCCGCGTCGGGCTGGTGGACGCAACGCTCGGGCCGGGGGCCACCAATCTCGTCACCGGGCTGATCGAGGCGCTGAACGCGGGTACACCGCTGGTCGCGGTCGTCGGCAACGCGCACCGCGACCACGCCGGAAAAAACATGACGCAGGAGAGCCGCCAGGCCGAGTTGCTGCGCCCGGCGGCCAAGGACCTGCTGCGCGTCGAGACGGTGCAGCGCATCCCCGAGGCGATGCGCCGCGCCTTCGCCGTTGCCACCACCGGCCGGCCGGGGCCGGTGGTGGTGGACGTGCCGGAGGATGTGTGCCACGCCACCCACGGCTTCGATCCGGCGGCCTTCGCGAATCAGCCGACCTGCCAGCAGGCCCCCGCGCTCCGCTGCCGGCCCGAAGCCGGCGCCATCGCCTCGGCAGCGGGGCTGCTCGCCGCCGCCGAGCGCCCGTTGCTGCTGGCCGGCGGCGGGGTCCATCTCAGCGGCGCCTGGGCCGAACTCGGAGCGCTCGCGCAGGCGCTCAACCTGCCGGTCGCCCACACCATGACCGGCAAGGGCGCGATCGCCTGCACCGACCGCCTCAGCGCCGGCCTGTTCGGCCGCTACGACCGGATTGCCAACCGGCTGATCTCCGAGTCCGACCTCTTGCTGGTGGTCGGCTGCAAGCTCGGCGAGATCGCCACCAGGCGCTACACCTTGCCGCCGCCGAGCGGCCGGCGGCGCATCATCCATATCGACATCGTGGCAGAGGAAATCGGCCGCACCCTCGCGCCCGCGCCCCACCTCGCGCTTTGGGGCGATGCCCGCGAGGCGCTCTGCGACCTGCTCGCGGCACTGCCGGAGGCGCCGCGCATCCGCGCCCGGCAGCAGGGATACGCCGCGGAAGTGGCGGCCCGGATGCAGGCCTGGCGGGAAGCGGCCGCTCCGCGCTATGCTTCCGAGGAGGTGCCGGTCGGCATGGGGCGGCTCCTCGGCGAATTGCGACGGGCGCTGCCCGATGACGGCATCCTGATCGCCGACGGCGGCTTCGCCGGCCACTGGAGCGCGCTCCTGTTCGATACGCGTCGGCCCGGCCGCACCTTTGTCCCCGACCGCGGCTTCGCCTCGATCGGCTACGGCCTGCCCGGTGCCATCGGCGCCGCCCTGGCGGCGCCCGGCCGCGCCGTCGCCGCACTCACCGGCGATGGCGGCTTCAACATGATGATCGGCGAGCTGGAAACCGCGCGCCGGCTCGGCGTCGCGATCGCCGTCATCGTCGTCAACAACGCCGCCTCCGGCTACGTCAAGGCGCTGCAGCACCTGCTCTACGGCGCCGGCGCCTACCACGCCTCCGACCTGACGGAAACCAACTACGCCGAGGTCGCCCGCGCCTTCGGCTGCCGCGGGATTCGCGTGGACCATCCAGGCCGGCTTGCTGCCGCGCTCCGGGAAGGACTGACCAGCGGCGAGCCGACCGTGATCGACGTGGTCGTCACGCGCGAGCCGGCTGAGATGCTGCCGGCGGCCGACAGCCGGGCGCTGCCGGTGCGGCCAGGCGACCGCATCGCCTGAACGGGAGGATCGGGATGGCCGGCAGGCTCGCAGGGCGGGTGGCACTGGTGTTCGGAGCCGGCTCATCCGGGCCCGGCTGGGGCAACGGCAAAGCAACGGCCGTGCTCTTTGCGCGCGAAGGGGCGCGCGTTGCCGCCGCGGACCTCCGGCCCGAGGCGGCGCAGGAAACCTGCAGCATCATCGCCGGGGAAGGCGGCGAAGCCGCGGCCATCGCGGCCGATGTGACCGACGATGAAGCGGTCGCCGCCGTGGTCACCGAGACCCTGGCACGGTTCGGCCGCATCGACGTGCTGCACAACAACGTTGGCGCGACCGAGATGGGCGACCCAGTGGCGCTCAGCGCGGAGCGCTGGCGGCGCCAGCTCGAGGTCAACCTGACCGGCGCCTTCCTTGCCTGCAAGCACGTGCTGCCGGTCATGCTGCGACAAGGCAAGGGCGCCATCGTCAACGTCTCCTCCCTCGCCGCCGAGCGGATCAGCGCCTATCCGCATTTCGGCTATTACGCTGCCAAGGCCGGTCTGAACCACTTCACGCGGGCACTCGCCGTGCAGTACGGAGCGCGCGGCATCCGCGCCAACGCCATCATGCCGGGGGTGATGGATACGCCGATGATTTATGCGCAAATCCAGTCCCAGCATGCCGACCGGGAGGCGATGCGGCGCGCCCGCAGCCGCCGCTGCCCGATGGGGCGCATGGGCGACGCCTGGGATGTCGCCCGCGCGGCGCTGTTCCTCGCTTCGGACGAGGCTGGCTACATCTCAGGCGCCTGCCTGCCGGTCGATGGCGGGCTGAGCTGCTGCTCCGGCGCCCCGGACGGCGGCTTCGTCCCGCTCCCCCCCGCTCCCGGCCAGGGGTGAGAAGCGCGTGTTCGCACCCCCCGATTCGCTCACCGCCGAGACCTTCGCCGAGCTTCCCCCTCCGTTCCGCCGGCCGCGCGCCAGCCCCTGGAGCGAAGCGAACCGCGGCGGGCAGGCGCTCCATTCCTTCCTGGAGGGCCCCGCCTTCGATCGCGCCGGCAACCTCTACGTGGTCGATATCCCCTTCGGCCGCGTGTTCCGTGTCTCACCCGCAGGCAGCTTCACCGAGGTCGCCGAGTACGACGGCGAGCCCAACGGGTTGGCCATCCATCGCGACGGCCGCATTTTCATCACCGACTACAGGCACGGCATCCTGTTGCTCGACGCAGCCAGCGGGACCGTGACCCCGCTCGTGGAGCGGCGCTGGAGCGAGCGGTTCAAGGGTGTCAACGACCTCTTCTTCGCCGCCAACGGCGATCTCTATTTCACCGACCAGGGACAGACCGGGCTGCACGATCCGACCGGGCGGGTGTACCGGCTCACCCCGGGCGGCCGCCTCGACCTCCTGCTCGCAACCGTGCCAAGCCCGAACGGACTAGCGATGAACCGCGACGAAACCGCGCTCCTGGTAGCCGCCACCCGTGCCAACGCGATCTGGCGCCTGCCGCTGATGCCGGACGGCAGCACGAGCAAGGCGGGGCTGTTCATCCAGCTCTCGGGTGGGCTCGGCGGGCCGGATGGGCTGGCGCTGGACCAGGTGGGCAACCTCGCCGTCGCCCATGCCGGGCTCGGCACGGTCTGGCTGTTCGACCCGCTCGGCGAACCGCTGCTCCGCATTCGCGCCCCGGCCGGCCTCTCGACCACCAACCTCGCCTATGGTGGTCCCAACCGGCGCACCCTCTACATCACCGAATCGGAGACCGGGTCGATCCTGCGCGCGACACTGCCGATCGCCGGCAAGCCGATGTTCTCCCATCTCTGATGCCAGGAGTCCTGCCAGGAGCCGCCATGCCGCCGAGATATGCCGACCTCGCCCGCCCGGATCCGACCGGCCTGCCGCTCGCCTGGGGAGTATGGGGCACGGCGCCGGAGGTCGGCACGCTGAACAACATCACGCCCGCGGCGACGGTCGCGGCGGCGCGGCTGGTCAAGCGCGGCCTTCGCTTCAACCTCAACCTGCCCCTGCACGTGCCGCTGGGCGAGGTGGGTGCCGGCGCCCACCGGCTGCGCGCCGCCCCGTTGCAGACGCTGATCAAGGCCGACTTCGCCGGGCTGCCGATCCGCGACGACCGCATCGACGGCCTGTTTCCGCAGGCCTCGACGCAATGGGACGGCCTTGCGCATGTCGCCGACCCGCGGCACGGCTTCTACAACGGGGTGCAGGACCACGAGATCACGCAGCGCCCGGGCACCCGGCTCGGCGTCGAGCAATACGCCGAATTCGGCATCGCGACGCGCGCCGTCCTGGTCGATCTGCCGCGCTTCTACGCGGCAGCGGAGCGCCCCTGGTCGCCGATGGGGGGCCGGGAAGCATCCGCGGGCGATCTCGCCCAGGCGCTGGCGGCGAACGGCGTCGCGCTCAGGCAGGGCGACGTGCTCCTGGTCCGCACCGGCTGGATTGCCGCCTTCCGCGCCGCCCCGGATGCCGCGGAGCGCGACCGGCTGTTCCGCGCCCGCGATTACTCGGGCCTGGCCGGCGATCCCGCGATGTGGGAGTTCCTGTGGGACAGCGGCATCGCCGCCGTCGCCTCCGACGCCGTGACCGTCGAGGCCTGGCCGATCCGCGAAGGCAGGCCGAGCCTGCACCTCGCGATCGCCCGCCTCGGCCTCGTGCTCGGCGAGATGTTCGACCTCGAGGCGCTGGCCGGGCACTGTGCCGCCAGCGGCCGTTTCGAATGCTGTTTCGTCTCCGCCCCGCTCAACCTCCGGGGCGGCATCGGTTCGCCCGCCAACGCGCTCGCCATCACCTAGCCCGCTC
>JASHOF010000049.1 GCA_030041255.1 Acetobacteraceae bacterium | reverse complement strand
TGCATCGGCGCACCGAGCGTGCTCCCCCGCGTCCCTTCGGGCCCGGCGGCGGCGGGGTGATCGAACCGCGTGCCCCGGGTCCGCGCCGCGGCCGGCCGGTGCCGCGCTGGACGTGAATCTGACAATCCCGGAGCGGCTGCCGCGGGCGGCGCTGGTGACCGGGGGGGCGCGGCGAATCGGGCGGGCGATCGTGCTCGCCCTCGCGGAAGCCGGCTTCGATGTCGCCATTCATTGCCGAAACAAGGACAAAGACGCCGAGGAACTGGCGGCGGCGATCGTCGTTGGCGGGCGGCGAAGTCTCGTGTTGGAGGCCGATCTCAGCCAGGAGGAGGCGGTGCAGGGACTGATCGGAAGGGCCGGATCGCTCGGGCCGATCGGTGTCCTCGTCAACAACGCGAGCACCTTCGAGCGCGACGAGTGGGAGAATGTGACCCGCGGCTCCTGGGACCGGCACCTCGAACCCAATCTGCGCGCGCCGTTCGTGCTCATCCAGCAATTCGCGAAGGCACTGCCTGCGGCGGCGGAGGGCGTGGTGGTGAACCTGCTCGATGAGCGCGTGTGGTCTCTCACGCCGCATTTCGTTTCCTATACGCTTTCCAAGTCCGGGCTCTGGACGCTCACGCGCACGCTGGCGCTGGCGCTCGCGCCACGCATCCGGGTGGCCGGGATCGGTCCCGGCCCGACGCTCCCGAGTGTCCGGCAGACGGAGGCGGATTTTGCGCGCCAGAACGCCCGGCTGCCGCTCCGGCACGGGGCGACGCCCGCGGAGATCGCGCGCGCGGTTCTGATGATCCTGGCGCTGCCTTCCTTCACCGGGCAGATGCTGGCGCTCGATGGCGGGCAGCATCTCAGGTGGGGATTGGCGAACACGGTGATCGACGAATGACCGATCCCTGTTCCGACCGCATCGCCGACGCGACGCGGAGCATTCGCCACGTCTTCGTGCGGGACATGACGATCGCGGCGCGCATCGGCGTCAACGCGCATGAAAAGCGGGCCCCGCAACCGGTCAGGATCAATATCGATCTGGCGGTCGAGGACGAGGGCTGCGGGCGGTTGGCCAGCGCAGCAGTCGGAGCGGACAAGCTGGAGCGGGTGGTGGACTACGAGCCGATCGTCGCCGCCGCGCGCCGGATCGTCTCCGAGGGCCACGTGGCGCTTGCCGAGACACTGGCCGAGCGGATTGCAGAGGCGGCGCTCGCGGATGCCCGGGTGATCGCCGTGCGGGTCAGGGTGGAGAAGCTCGAAGTCTTCGCCGGCGTCGGCGCCGTCGGCGTCGAGATCGAGCGCCGCCGGCCGCCCCTGCCGCTCGGGTGAGAGGCTGAGCCTTGTTGAGAAGCCCTGCACGCACTACGTTTGCGTAGCTGGTTGGCAAGCTACGGGGACTGCCATGGGTGTGCCGATCTCCATCCGCCTGGACGAGGAGGTGCGCCGCGAACTGGAAGCGGAGGCCCGTTCACGCGGTGTCGGGCTCGCAACCCTGGTGCGAGACCTCGTCACCGAAGCGGCGCGCGAGGCACGGCGTACCCGAATCCGCGAGGCCAGCGCGGCCGTCGGCGCGCATGTCGCGGATTCGCCTGCGGGGCGGGCCTTCTATGAAGGGTGGGGGACGCCGCGTAGCGATGCCGGTTGAGCGGGCGCCGCTCGCCTTGCGTGCCGGCGAGATCGTGCTGGCCGACTGGCGCGGCGACGCAGTGCCGAAGGAGCCAAACAAGCGGCGCCCGGCAATTGTGGTGGAGGATGATGCGCTGTTTGCGCCCGCCTATCCGAATGCCATCCTGGTTCCGCTGACCGAGGATGCCTCGCTCGCCATTCCAGACCTCTCGGTCGCTATCGCGCCGACCCCGGAGAACGGCTGCACCAAGTCCTGCTGGGCTGTCTCCCATCTGGTGACGGCGACCTCGAAGAGGCGCCTTTCAGCAACCGGTTCCCGCGTTACGCGCCAGCAGCTTGCGTCCATCCGCCGCCAGATCGCCCTTTCCATCGGTATCGAGAACTGACTTTCCCGATGGACGACCCGTGACCACCGGGTTACTGCCTTGTGCGACGACTGCCATATAACGGGGACCACATGGAGTACGTGCCAGTCCGAGTCAGTGACGTCATCCGGCAGGTCAACCGGGACATCTATCTGCCTGCTATTCAGCGGGAGTTCGAATGGGGAACCGACCGGATCGAGCGGCTGTTCGACTCGATCATGGCGGACTTCCCTATTGGCTCGTTCCTCTACTGGCGACTGCAACAAAAAAACAAGGATCAATGGCCGATTTACGAGTTTGTTCGGGATTTCGACGATAAGTCCCCGCACAATCCGCCAGCCAACATGGCCGGGATCACAAGGGACATCACCCTCGTCCTGGATGGACAGCAGCGCATCACGTCGCTTTATGTCGGCCTGCGCGGCTCCTATCGCTATTTCTACTACCGCTGGCGCAAAACCAAGCTCTACTTGAATTTGCTGAAGTCACCTGTTGATAACGAAGATAATCCCGAGGATCTGGCGTACGGCTTTGCCTTTCGGGAGAGCCCGAATACCGACAAGCCTGAGCTGTGGTATTTGGTTGGGCAGATTCTGGACTTTGAAGACGCCGAAGACGCAAAGTTGGCCATGAGGCCACGCTTGGCGTTACTGCCGGAAGGCCAGCGAGAGAACGCGAACAAGCTGATCGGCCGCTTGCACAGTCGGATTCATACCACACTCGTCGGAAACTACTACGAGGAAAAATCCCAGGATTACGAGAAGGTCCTCCAGATCTTCGTGAGAGCCAACTCCGCAGGAAAGCCGCTTGAATATTCCGATATCCTGCTGGCCACAGCAACCGCAAAATGGGAGACGCTTGACGCACGCAGCGAAATTCATGATTTCACCGATTCGCTGAATCGGGTCGGGAACGGATACAATTTTGGCAAGGACTTCGTGCTGAAGGCTTGTCTATATCTTAGTGAGAATTTGCCAATCCAGTACAAGGTGAAGAATTTCACCGCGACGAATCTTCGCATTATTGAAGGAAATTGGGAGAAGATCAAACAGGCGTTATCCACCACCGTGCGGCTGATCTCTCGCTTCGGATTCGGCACCGGGAATGTTGTTGCACCGCTGGCTCTTCTGCCCATTGCGTTCTATCTCATGAAGCGTGGTGACGGGTCCTTTGATTTCTCCTCGAATTCCCAAGACGCCAAGGCCCAAGTCGCCATTCGCCGGTGGTTCATTTTCTCGACGCTGAAGAACGCCTTTGGTGGCTCCTCCGATACGACATTGACCCGGCTGCGGGAGCTGTTGGCCACTTCCGGCCCAGAGACTCCGTTCCCGGCCGAAGCGCTCTACAGATCGCTGGGAATTGAGCCTCGGCTCAATGATGATGAGATAGAGCGAATGCTGGGGTACGGATACCAGCAGCGTTATACGAACCTTGTGCTATCGCTACTTTACCCGGATCGAGACTGGAAGGATGCGGTTTTCCACGAAGATCACATCTTCCCTCAATCGGAGTTCCGGACGGGCGCATTAAAACGGCGAGGATTTGACGATGCGAAGGTCAAATCGTACTTGTCTAGTTACAACACTCTCCCCAATCTCCAGTTGCTCACGGAGTCAGAAAACCTGTCCAAGAGTAAGAAGCCGTTTGGCGAATGGATTCGGACCCGCGATGCGGCTTTTTGTGAGCGTCACTTGATTCCTGACCTGTCGGCCTATACCCTGGATGCTTTCGGCCGGTTTTTCAAGAAACGTGCCGACCTGATTGTCACAGCGCTAAGAGCGCTATAGTGGGGCGCGCCTTGTCGGACGCAAATGCCCAATTCTCCTAATCTCTATGCGACGGCGCCGCGATGCGCCGGATCGTCTCCGGGGGCCAAGTGGCGCTCGCCGAGACTCTGGCCGAACGGATGCAGAGGCGGCGCTCGCGGATGCCCGGGTGATCGCCGTGCGCGTCAGGGTGGAGAAGTTCGAAGCCTTCGCCGGCGTCGACGCCGTCCGGCGTAGGGCCTGACGATTTCCTGTCCCCCACTGGGCCGCGCCCCTCGGCTCGGTCATGGCCGCAGGATGATCTTCGCGGCGGCGACAGTCCCGGCGTCGAGATCCTGGAATGCTCCCCAGCCCTCCGCCAGCTTCCGTTGCGCCAGCCACGCGAGCGGGCCGAGATGGCCCGCCGCCAGCGCCGCGAGGGCTTCCAGGAAATCGACGTGCGTGTAGCAGTAGCTGCCGATCAGCGTGATCTCTTGCAGCGTGATCCTGCGGATATCCAACCCGTCCGCGCCGGGAAGGAGCCCGACATGGACGATGACTCCACCCGGCTTGACCAGCCGGCTCGCCGCTTCGCGCGTCGCCTTCGCGCCGACGGCATCGACGATCAGGTCCACGGAGGAATCGTCCGGTTCGCCCGCTTTCCCGGGCGCATAAGGACGAAGCGGCCCGGCCCGGGCGGCCGTTTCCCTGCGCAGCATGTTGGGTTCGGCCAGCGCCACTTCCCGCGTACCGAAATGGCCGAGCACGAGCGCCGCGGCGAGGCCGATCGCCCCGCCGCCCAGGACCGCCGCGCGGGAAGCGGCAAGCGGCCGGCTGAGAGCGGCAACGCCAAGGCGCACAGCGTGCCAGGCAACGGCAACCGGCTCTGTCAGCGCCGCCTGGGTTGCGTCGAGCCCCGCCGGAACTGCCACCACGTTCCGCTCAGGAATGCACACCAGTTCGGCGAAGGCGCCGGGGCGCGGCGGCATCGAGATGACCTGCCGCCGGCGGCAGAGTTGCGCACGGCCGTCGAGGCAGAAGGCACAGGTGCCACAGGTGACGAGCGGATTGATGGTTACGCGCTCGCCTTGCCTGAGGCCGTCCGCGATGCGGCCGGCGGCTTCATGGCCGAGCACGAACGGCGCCGGCCGGCGCTCGTCATGCCCATGATAGGCATGCATGTCCGAGCCACAGATGCCGACCGCCTCGACACGCACCATTACTTCGCCGTCGGCCGGGACCGGTTCAGGAACGTCGGCGTAGGCGAGCGAATGCGGGCCCGTGTAGATGAGCGCTTTCATGCCCCGCTAGCCCGCGATCGCCCGAGGCGGAATCGTCGGAGGGCGTGAATCGCGGGCTCGAATAAACCGCGAGACCCGTGTCGGGCTGCACAGTCAGCCCGACACGGGTCTAGTCTGCCGCCGGAGGTCAGGACTGCGCGGCCGGCGAAATCACGAAGCAGGCGGTATGGACGTGCCCAAGCTGTTCGCAGGCCTGAACGGCGGCCTCTCGGGAGATGCCGACGAGGCGCGCCCGGTAGAGCATTCCGCGCTGTTCGCGCACGCTCCCCACCATCTGCCAGGCGGCCCGAAGCGGGCCGGGCGCTTCGCGGATGGCGGCACTGATGGCCGCGTGGGCCTGGTCGATGTGGTCGAAGGCGCCGACCTGGATCGCCCAGTTGCCCCTCGGCGAGCCGGTCAGCGGGCCGGGTGGCCTGGGCGGAAGCGTGCCGGCGAGGGCGGGGGTGATCAGGTGAAAGCCGCCCGGCGGCCGTGGCAGCGGCGGCGGTGGCGCCACCCGCCGCACCGGTGGCGGCGGCACCACGGGCCGCGGGGGCTCGGGCAGTTGTGCCACCCTGACCACGCTTGGCGGACGGCTGACGGGGGGCGCGGGCGAAGGCAGGCGCACGGGGGTGGTGTTCATTGCGAACTGCTCACCACCCGCGCCCGGATAGACGCCGCGAATCCGCGGCGCAATCATCGCCACGTAACGGCGGGTCTCCCAGGGCAGCGGCGCTCTGCGGGTCAGGTACTCTTCGTACGCTTCCGGCCCGGCATTGTAGGCGGCGAGGAACCCGGGCGAGCCGAAGAGGTCGTACATTTCCCGGATATAGGCCGTGCCGGCGAGGATGTTGTCGCGCGGATCGTAGGGGTTGTCGCCCAGGCCGTACTCTGCCTCGAGTTCCTGGTAGGTATCCGGCATCACCTGCATCAGCCCCATCGCCCCGGCAGGGGAGGTGATCGGTTCGCCGTTCAGATATTCCTGGCCGCCCGACTCGACGCGCATGACTTCACGGATCCAGAGCTCGGGCACGTTGAAGCGTTGCGAAGCCAGCGTGATGTAAGGGCCCCAGGGGTCCCAGGGAGGTCCGGGCGCCGTGTAGTCCCGCGGGGTAATGGCGGCGTAGCGGGCGGCTTCTTCGCGGGAGCTGATCCGGGGAGCCTGGCTGGCGCAGGCGGAGAGCAGCGCGAGGGCGGCAAGAAGGGAGAACGATGGGAGCAGGGATATCCGTCTCATTCGGCGGCGGGCCCATCAGCACGGAACAGAAGGACAACGGCCGAGCGGCCGTCGTTGAGGCGGTCGGGTAGGAATCGAGCGTAACGTCTTTATCCTAATATCCATGTGGCGGCAAGCCTTCGCTTTGATGTGTCGTGCCGGGGGCCGGGATTGCTGGTAAAGTCGGCCCGATCTCAGGGGAAATCGCCGATGAGAGCGGTCTCCGGTGCCATGGCAGCGGCGCTTGTGCTTTCAGGTTGCGCCGGGAAGGTGAACAAGGCGACTACGGCCCCGGCGGTCCCGGTTTCCCCGCTGGCGCAACCGGCCGATGTCTCCTACGGCACGATCCTTGCCGAACGCCCGGTGACGGTTGAAGCCGCCGACAGCTTGGGGCCTGCGGTGGCCGGGCCGGCGACCGGCGGGACGGCGGGCAGCGCCAGCGGCGGCGACGTTCGCTCGAGCATCCTGGCTGCGATCGGCGATGCTGGGCCCGGCGTGCAGGCCAGCGGCGGGGTAGAAGCAGGAGTGCCGACCGACAATGTTATCGAGTTCATTATCCTTGTGGATGACGGCCGCACGATCTCGGTGGTGCAAAGCAACGGATTCAAGCTTGGGCCCGGGGCGCGGGTGATGATCATCCATGGGGCGGAAACGCGCCTTGCTCCGCCGGCCCATGGCTGAGGCGCGGCGGGTTGCCGGGGCCGCGCGAATCGGCTAGCGCGGGCGGCATGGAAGGCTCGATCCTGCTTGTTCAGCAGCCGGAAGCGCTCCAGACGGAGGAGCCGGTCGTCGAACTCCGGCCCAATCTCGGCTTCGCCATGCGTCAGGCGCTCGCCGTGCGGGATGTACGCGAAGGCTTGCGGCTTTGGCGGCTGGTCTGGTCGCTCGGTTTCCTCGATATCGTGCTCCGCTATCGCGGCTCGGTGCTCGGACCGTTCTGGCTCACCATCTCGACGGCGATCATGATTGCCGCCCTCGGCTTCCTCTACTCGACGCTCTTTCACACCGATATCCACTCCTATCTGCCGTTCCTCGCCCTTTCGATGATCCTGTGGGCATTCCTCAGCACGATCGTCAGCGAGGCATGCACCTGCTTCATGCAAGCGGAGGGGACGATCCGTTCGATGCGGCTGCCGTTCTTCCTCTATGCGGGCCGCATGCTGGTGCGAAACGTCCTCGTGCTCGCGCACAATTTTCCGGTGATCGTGGCGGTGTTCCTGATCTTCTCGGTGCGGCCGGGATTAGCCGCGCTTTATGCCGTGCCCGGCTTCGCGCTCTGGCTCGTGGACGGGATCGCGGTGGCCTTCCTGCTCGGCGCTTTTTGTGCGCGTTTCCGGGACATCCCACCGATTGTGGCGAGCATCATGCAGATCGGCTTCTTCGTGAGCCCGATCATCTGGGAGCCCTCCACCTTGAGCGCGCGATGGCAGCACCTGCTGCCGATCAACCCGTTCTACACACTGCTCGAGGTCGTGCGCGGCCCGCTGCTTGGCCAGGCACCCAGCGGCTTCGTCTGGCTGAGCGCGGTCGGATACAGCCTGTTGGTGGCGGGGCTCTCCTGGCTGCTGTTCGTGCGCGCGCGGCATCGGCTCGCGTTCTGGGTGTAGAGAACAGTACGAACCGTCGGCATCGATGGCCAGCATTTCTGTCAGCGGCGTCGCCGTCGATTTCCCGCTTTATCATGGCTCGAGCCGGAGCCTGAAAAAGACGGTGCTGGCTGCCGCTTCCGGGCGCGTGGGCAAGGACCGGCAAAGCCGTGTCGTGGTGCAGGCGCTGCGCGACATCAGCTTCGAGCTTGGCCGCGGTGACAGGCTCGGCCTGATCGGCAGTAACGGTGCTGGCAAGACGACGCTGCTTCGCGTCCTTGCCGGGATCTATGAACCGGTGCTCGGACGGGTGCGGATCGAGGGCAGCCTGACCGCCCTGCTCGATCCCAATCTCGGGATGAACCCGGAGCTGACCGGCCTCGAGAACATCCGGCTGCGCAGCCTTTACGGCAACCTTTCAAAGGAGGCCACGAAAAAGCTCGAAGAGAATGTGCGCGGCTTTTCCGAACTCGGCGATTTCCTCGATCTGCCGATGAGACTGTACAGCTCGGGGATGATGGTGCGGCTTGGCTTCGCGCTGGCCACTGCCATCCGCCCGCAAGTGCTGCTGATGGACGAATGGTTCCTGGCCGGCGACGCAGGCTTCATGGAAAAGGCCCGGGAGCGTCTCGAGGGCATGGTGCGAGGCGCGGAGATACTCGTTCTCTCCTCGCACATGGTGGAAACGGTGCGTGCATGGTGCGCGCGAGTGATCTGGCTGGACCAGGGCAAGGTACGGGCTGACGGTCCTCCCGACGAGGTGCTGGAGCAGTATCTCGGCCACAAGCTGCCGCCGCGGCCGTCGCCTCAGCCCGCGGAACCCCTCGCGCAGGAAGTCGCCGCGCGCGAATAGCACCGGCTCAGAACAGTCGCCCGCCGTCCGGCACCGCGAAGTCGGGGCGGATGAGGACCACTCTGCCCTCCTCGTCCGGCACGCCGAGCGTGAGCACTTCCGAATGGAAGGGGCCGATCTGCCGCGGCGGGAAGTTGACGACGGCCAGGACCTGCCGGCCGATCAGCCTGTCCGGCACGTAATGCTCGGTGATTTGCACCGAGGAGCGTTTGCGGCCGATGGCGGGCCCGAAATCGATGACGAGCCTGAAGGCAGGCTTGCGCGCCTCCGGGAAGTGGCTCGCCTCGACGATGGTGCCGACGCGGATCTCGATCCGGTTGAAATCCTCGATCGTGGCGCTCATCCGACACTTCCCCCTTGTCATGCTTCCTTTGGGCAATGTTCCCTTGGGGCGCGTTGCCAACGTGGCGCCTTCATGCCAGCGTACCGGTGGTTGGGAGGATGGGAAAGCGGCATGCGGGACTTTCATTTGCCCGGGCGAAGCGTGGCCTTCGCCACCCACGGCATGGCGGCGACCTCGATGCCGGCGGCAACTCTCACCGCGCTCGACGTGCTCAGGGCGGGGGGCAACGCGCTCGACGCCGCAGTGGCGGCGATGGCAGTGCTTTGCGTGGTCGAGCCGCAATCCACGGGAATCGGCGGGGACTGCTTCTGCCTTTATGCGCCGGCAGGGACCGGGCGGGTGGTGGCACTGAACGGCTCGGGGCGGGCGCCGGCGGCAGCGGATTTCGCGTGGTACGAAGAGAGAGGACTCGCGCAGCTCGAGAACGATTCCGCACACAGCGTGACGGTGCCCGGTGCGGTTGCCGCCTGGGAGACGTTGCTCGCTGCCCACGGCAGGAAGGGGCTCGACGAGCTGCTGCGTCCGGCGATCGGCTATGCGGAGGAGGGATTCGTCGTGCATCCGCGCGTTGCCTTCGATTGGCAGCGGCTGGAGGACAAGCTCCGCAAGAACGGGGCCAACGGATTCCTGCCCCGCGGAGCGACACCGGCGGCGGGCGAGCGGTTCACGCCGCCGGGCCTTGCCGCAACGCTTCGCGCCATCGCCAGGAACGGCGCGCGCGCGTTCTATGAAGGGCCGGTCGCCGCTGACATCGTGACAACCCTGCGCGCCCGCGGGGGGCTGCACACGGAAGCGGATTTCGCCGCTCAGTTGAGCGGGGCGGAGTTCGTCGAGCCGATCCGCACGACATGGCGGGGGTTCGAGGTGTGGCAATGCCCGCCGAATGGCGTGGGAATTCTCGTGCTGATGCTGCTCGGCGTTCTGGGCGGTATGGAGAGCGCCGCCGATGGACCGCTCTCCGCGCTCCGGCTGCATCGCCATGCCGAGGCGGCACGGCTTGTCTACCGGGACCGTGACGCCTTCGTTGCCGACCCGATGCATGCGGCAGTGCCGGTGCAACGCCTGACGAGTGAGGCGTACCTTGCCGGTCTGAGAAGATTGATCGACGATGAGCGGACCATGCATGCGATGCCGCCGGCCGGCGAGGCACTGATGCCGGTGCACGCCGATACGGCCTGTCTCGCGGTCGTCGATCGCGACGGCAATGCCGCAAGCCTCATCAATTCGCTGTTCCAGGGCTTCGGCAGCGGCATCCTCGCCGAGAAGTCGGGCGTGATGCTGCAGAACCGGGGCTTCGGCTTTCGCCTGGAGCGCGGCCATCCGAACTGCATCGCGCCGGGCAAGCGGCCGATGCACACGATCATTCCCGGAATGCTGACCAAGGAGGGTGAGGCCGTGATGCCGTTCGGCGTGATGGGCGGGCATTTCCAGCCGATGGGCCAGAGTCTGTTTCTGACGAATTTCCTCGAATACGGGCTGGATCTTCAGGAGGCGTTGGACGCCCCGCGCGTCTTCCCCACGGGCGGCAAGCTCGAGATCGAGCGCGGCCTGAAGCTGGCGACGCTGGAGGGTCTGGAGCGGCGCGGCCACCAACTCAGCGTGGTCGATCGGCCGCACGGCGGGGGCCAGGCGATCTGGATCGATCGTGCAAAGGGCGTGCTTGCGGGGGCATCGGATCCGCGCAAGGACGGCATGGCGCTCGGGTATTAGGGCGATGAGCGAAGCCTGCGATCTGACAGCCCTCGAAGCGCGCAAACTGATCGGGGAGAAGCGGCTCGGCGCTGGCGAACTCCTGGAAAGCTGCATCCGCCGCATCGAGCGGCTGAACCCGGCCGTGAATGCGATCGTTGCCACCGACTATGCACGGGCGAGGCAGCAGGCGGCGGCAATCGATGCCGCGGCGGCGAAGGGTGAGGCGCTCGGGCCGATCGCGGGCCTTCCCGTCGGGATCAAAGATCTCGAAGATACGGCAGGGCTTCGCACCACTTACGGAAGCCCGATCTTCGCCGATCACGTGCCGGCGGAGGATGCGCGGCTGGTGCGCGCCGTTCGTGCCGGTGGCGGCATCGTCATCGGCAAGACGAATACGCCCGAGTTCGGCGCCGGCGCGAATACCCGCAACAGCGTCTATGGTGCAACCGGCAATCCGTTCGACCCGCGGAAATCCGCCTCTGGCTCCTCGGGTGGCTCGGCGGTGGCGCTGGCAACAGGAATGGTGCCGCTTGCCTCCGGCTCGGACACGGGCGGGAGCCTGCGCAACCCGGCTGCCTTCTGCGGCATCGTCGGTTTCCGGCCGACACCGGGCCTGGTCCCGAGCGAAAAGCGCCTGCTCGGCTGGTCGAACCTCTCGGTCGCGGGCCCGATGGCACGCACGGTACCCGATCTGGCGCTTCTGCTCTCCGTCATGGTGGGCGACGATCCGGCCGATCCGCTGGCGACGACGATCCACGGGCGGAATGTGCGCGCGCAAAGCGATTTCTTTCCGCTGGCCCCGCTCGATCTCTCCTCGTTGCGCGTCGCGCTGACAGCGGATTTCGGGTTTGCCCCGACAGAGCGGCATATCAGGGAGGTATTCACCGGGAAGACCGGCCTCTTCCGGCACGTCTTTGCGCGCGCCGACGATGCGACCCCGGATTGCAGCGGTGCAGACGAGGCGTTCGCTGTGCTGCGCGCGGTCGGATTCCTCGCCGCCCACCTGGAGAAGGTGAAGACGCGTCGCACCGAGGTCGGGCCGAACGTGATTGTCAATGTCGAGGAAGGGCTTGGCTACACGGCGGCGGATGTCGCGCGGGCCGGTGTGCTGCAGACGGCGCTTTATCGGCGCTGGCAGCTTTTCTTCGAGGAGTACGATCTCATTCTCACGCCCGCGATCACGATCAGCCCGCGGCCCTGGAGCGAGCTTTATCCCTCGGAGATCGACGGCAAGAAGACCAGGAGCTATTTCCATTGGCTGGCACTGGCGTATGCGGTGACGTTGCCCGGCCATCCGGCGATCTCGCTGCCCGTGGGTTGCGATCGGGCAGGGATGCCGTTCGGGTTGCAGATTGTCGGCCCGCGCGGCGGCGATGCGATGCTGCTCGCTGCGGCGGCTGCGCTGGAGGCGATGCTTGCCTCCGATGCGCGGACGGCGCGGCCGGTTCCCGATCTGGAGCGACTGGCCGCATCGCCGCCGATTGCCGCCAGCCCCGGCTTCATCGGCTTTGGCTAGCCCGCGATCGCCCGAGGCGGAATCGTCGGAGGGCGTGAATCGCGGGCTCAAACAAAGTTCTTGACCCTTGTCGGACGGCCCGGTCAGGCCGACAGGAACCTGAGGCTCCGACAAAGGCGCGATCAGCCGTTGCGGCGAGTGCCGAAGGCGTTGAAGGTGATCAGGGTATAGGTATCCGCAACACCGGGAAGCGACTGGATTCGTTCGGTGACGAAGCGGCCGATGTCGGTTTCTTCGGTGAGGTAGAATTTGCCGAGCAGGTCGTACTGGCCGGAGGTCGAATAGAGCTCGGAAAGCTCCGCGATCTCGTTTGCAGCCCGTTCGGCGACGCGATAGGCGGTTCCCATTTCGCACTTGATCTGCACGAATATCGCGTGCATCCGGGCTCTCCTTGTGCTGCGACGCCGGGTCTTGAGCGCGAGCATGCAACGGAGGCAGAGATCGCGCCAGCCCGCGATCGCCCGAGGCGAAACCGTCGGAGGGCGCGAATCGCCGGCTCAAACATCCAGGGACGGATGGCGCGGGCCTGCTGATTTCTTTATGTTGGGCAGCCGGCAAGGCGGGAGGCGGAGGTAAAGAATGGAACTGGAGCGCGCGCGGAAGTCGCGTACGATTCCGCGGCAAGGCGGTCGGATTCTCGCCGATGCCCTGGTCGCACAAGGGATCGACCACGTCTTCGAGGTGCCGGGCGAAAGCTATCTCGATGTGCTGGACGGGCTTTATGCCGTGCGCGAACGGTTACAGCTCATCACTTGCCGTTTCGAGGCGGGCGCCGTCAACATGGCAGAGGCGTTCGGTAAGCTGAAGGGCCGCCCGGCAGCGGCGATGGTGACGCGCGGGCCGGGCGCCTGCCACGGTGCGATCGGCGTGCACATCGCGATGCAGGACAGCACGCCGCTTCTGCTGTTCATCGGCCAGATTCCAAGCGACCAGAGAGACCGCGACGCATTTCAGGAGATCGACTACCGCCGGATGTTCGGGCCGGTGGCGAAGTGGGTGACGGAAATCGACCATGCGCGGCGAATCCCGGAGATCGTCGCCCACGCGGTGGACGTTGCGATGTCGGGCCGGCCGGGGCCGGTGGTCATCGCGCTGCCCGAGGATATGCAGCGCGAGGTAGTGGAAGTGCCGGATATCGGACCGGCATCGATCGCCCTGCCGCTACCGGACCCGGCGGCGCTCGAACGGCTGTCCCTGCTGCTGGCGCGCGCACGCAAGCCGATCGCGCTCATCGGTGGCTCACGCTGGAGCGAGAAAGGGCGGGCAGCGCTGGCGACGTTTCTCACCCGCCACGATGTGCCGGTCGCGGTCGGGTTTCGCCGCCAGGCGCTCTATGACGGGAAGCTCGAGAATTTCGTGGGCGACCTCGGAGTGGGACCCGACCCGGCGCTGGTGGCGAAGGCGAAGGAGGCGGACCTCGTGCTCGCCATCGGCACCAGGCTCGGCGAAGCATCGACACAAGGCTACACGCTGTTCGACACCGCGGGCGGTGTCGCGATCGTGCATGTCTATCCGCTTGCTGAGGAAATCGGGCGGGTGTTTCGCCCGGCGCTGGGCATCGTCTCCGAACTCAACGCGTTCGCGGAAGCGGCGGCAGCGCTGGAGGCGCCGCGCATCGCCTGGCACGGCTGGACACGCGAGCTGCGGGCACTGCGCGAGGCGGGAAGGGTGGTTCCGGACTATACCGGCCCGCTCAACCTCGGCCAGGTGATGCGTGATCTCGAGGGGCTGCTCGAGCCCGACGCCATCATCACCACGGATGCCGGCAACTGCGCCACCTGGGCGCCGCGCTTCATCAATTTCAGCGACGGGCAGCGCTATATCGGACCCTGCAACGGCGCGATGGGCTACTCGGTGCCGGCGGCTGTCGCGGCAAAGATCGCGTTTCCCGAGCGCATGGTGGTTGCCATCGTCGGCGATGGTGGCTTCCTGATGACCGGCCAGGAAATCGCGACCGCGTTCCACCATGGCGTGGCGCCGATCGTGCTGGTGTTCAACAACCAGATGTACGGCACGATCCGGATGCACCAGGAGCGGCAGTTTCCCGGTCGGGTCTCCGGCACCGGGCTCACCAACCCCGACTTTGCACGGCTGATCGAGGCGTTCGGCGGGCATGGCGAGACAGTGGCGGAGACTGCGCAATTCGCTCCGGCCTTTCGCCGTGCGGCGGCAAGCGGCCGCCCGGCGGTGATCGAGCTGGTGACCAACCCCGAGCAGATCACGACCCGTGCGACGATCGCCGAACTGCGCGCCGCCGCAAAGCCTGCGAAGGCGCAGCCGAATCTCCGCCGCGTCCAGGTGGCGACGCGCGGCGCGAAGGCGAAGAAGAAGCGCTGAATACCGGCCTTGCTTGCGCATCGGGATGGAAGGACCCAACTGGCGGGAGAGGAATGAGGGAGATCGGGATGGCCGAGGCGGATGCGGCCGGAAAGGTGACGATACTGGGCCGGATCAAGGAGAAGCTGATCGAACGGAAGGTGGGCTGGGCGCGCGAGGGCCGGCTGCTCACGGGCAAAGCAGCGACCCCGGAACAGCGCCTGCCACCGGGCCAGCGGCTCGTTCGCGACTGGCCCGTGCTCGATCTCGGCGTGCAGCCCGCGGTAACGCTCGCCGCCTTCCGGCTCGATCTCGATGGCGCGGTCGAGCAAATGGAGAGCCTTTCGTGGGACGCATTCCTCGCCCTGCCGCAGACGGAGAGCATCTGCGATATCCATTGCGTCACGCAGTGGTCGCGCTACGACAATCATTGGCAGGGTGTAGCGGCGCACACGCTGATCGCACGTGTCAGGCCGCATGCCGATGCGGAGCACGTGGTGTTCCATTCCTATGACGGCTACACCACCAATGTGCGGCTCGATCAGTTCGACCAGCCGGACGTGTTCCTGGTGCATCGGTGGGATGGCAAGCCGATCCCGCGCGATCATGGCGGGCCGCTTCGTGTGCTGATACCGCGGCTTTATTTCTGGAAGTCGGCGAAGTGGATCCGG
>JASHOF010000048.1 GCA_030041255.1 Acetobacteraceae bacterium | reverse complement strand
GCCCCCAATACCCGGCTCGCCGCCGCCTTCAGTCCTTCATGAGCGTCGGAGATCACCAGCTTCACCCCGCGCAAACCACGACGGGTGAGCTGGCGCAGGAACGCGACCCAGAACGTCTCGGCTTCGGAAGAACCGATGTCCAGCCCAAGCACCTCGCGGCGGCCATCCGAGTTGACCCCGACCGCAATGATGGCCGCCACCGAGACGATCCGGCCGGCCTGGCGGACCTTCACATAGGTGGCATCGAGCCAGAGGTAGGGCCAGTCGCCTTCCAGCGGGCGGTTCAGAAAGGTGTGCACCTTCTCGTCGATCTCGGCGCACAGCCGGCTGACCTGGCTTTTGGAGATGCCGCTCATCCCTCCGCTGGCATTCCGTCGGCGTGGCCGCCGGAACCTTGGCCAGCTCCGCCCATGGCCTGCACCAAGTCATCGACCGAGCGGGTCGAGATGCCCTGCATAGAGGCTTCCTGGATCACCGTGGTCAGGGCCTTCTCGGCCGTCCGCCGGGGCTCGAGAAAGCCCGGGAAGTAGCTGCCCTTCCGCAGCTTCGGGATGCGCAGCTCAACGGCGCCGGCGCGCGTTTCCCAGTCGCGGTCACGATAGCCGTTGCGCTGCGTCAGGCGGTCAACGGCTCGCGCCCCATGCGGTGCGCCGGTCAGGCTCTCGACGTCCAGCTCCATCAGCCGTTGGGCGGCAAAGCCGATCATCTCCCGCTAGTGGCGGACGCGGCGAGCGGTTCCGCCAGGGGTGGGATCCCTGCTGCGCCCGGGTAGCGCCCAGCTTCAAAATCGAGGACAGTCGGGGCGCCTGGTGGTGGGCGAGTGGTTTGTGGAAGGGCAGCGGACGATGCGGTGGCGGGAGGAAGGGGCGCTGAATTTCTGGGGGTTGCTCACCTTCCTGTTGGCGGGGTTGTTCGGTTACTCGGCGTGGCTGACCTCGATCGTGTTCTGTGCCACGAACGGCCTTTGGCCGCTCCTGGTTGCCGGCGCCGCGTTCTTTCCCGTTGGCGTGGTCCATGGAGTCGGAGTCTGGTTCGGGGGCTGGTAAGCGGCGCAGCTGGGGGCACGTGGCGTCATCGGATGGTGTCCTCTCGTTGCCGGGAACGATCGCACAGCGTACCCGGCCGCAAGGCGAGCGCATAACGAGCCCGAAGGATTGCAGACCTTCGATCAGGCTAGGGTCCCGATTCCGAAGTTGGTGAGCGTATTCTGGCGATCGGATCGGGACACTTGCCTTTTGTTTCCAGTGGCCTGCCGATCCTCTCCGTTTGCTGCAAATGGCAGCGAACTTCGGGGGCAGGACACTACGATGGCGGCAGTCCTTGGAAGAGCGGGTGACCCATGGCGCAGAGCCGCGGCGCACCGGCGATTGCGTCGGTCCGATCGTCGTTGTCTTCAGCGCGGAGCCTTGCCGAGGTCGCACGAGGTGCCGGGACGTGACCGGGCGAAGAGCCATGCGGGTGGTCATGAGGGACGCGGATGAACGAGGCGCGATTCTCTGCGATTTATCGCGTTCGTTGCGATGCCAGCGCGATCGATGCTAGAGCCCGGGCCATTGCAACCGAGCAGAGTGTGGAGATGCCCCTTTCTGCGATCGATGATGAATCGATACTGTGCGACATCGCTGGCGCGGTCGATTCGATCGACGATCTCGGCCAAGATCTGTTCGAAATACGCATTGGCCTGTCCATCGCAACAGTCGGCGGTGACGCCGGGCAGCTTTTGAACATGGCGTACGGCAACACCTCGCTGCACGAGGATGTCGTGCTGCACGATCTTGTTCTTCCAGACGCGCTCGAGGAGTCGTTTGGCGGACCATGTTGCGGACTTCCTGGCCTGCGGGAGCGACTGGGTCTGCCGGAGCGGGCTTTCACCTGCTCGGCTCTGAAGCCGCAGGGCCTGCCGCCGGATCGCCTGGCTGAACTCGCCGAACGCTTCGCCCTCGGGGAGATCGATTTCGTCAAGGACGACCACGGAATCACGGACCAAGCCTACGCGTGCTTTGCCGAACGGGTCCCGGCGATTGCCGCCGCGGTTCGCCGTGCCGTCAGAGTGAGCGGACACCCAACGCGCTATGTTCCCAACCTCTCGGGCGATCTCGGCCAGATGCAACGGCAATTGCGAATTGCGCGCGATGAGGGCCTGGAGGCGGTCCTGGTATCGCCCATGCTGGCCGGCGTTGCAACGCTGCGGGCGCTGGTACGGGATTGGCCGGATATCATATTCTTTGCTCACCCGGCGCTTGGTGGCGCGGCCCGCATCTCGCCGGAGCTTCTCTTCGGGAAGCTGTTCCGCCTTTTCGGCGCCGATGCGGTGATATTTCCGCATTTCGGAGGACGGTTCGGGTATTCGGCGGAGACCTGCCGCCGTCTGGCACGGAACGCCACGGCGCCAAACCCTCGCCTCAGGGCCAGTGTCCCGGTCGCTGCGGGCGGGATGACGGCTGAACGCGTGCCGGAGATACTCGATTTCTACGGCACAGACGTGATGCTTCTCCTGGGAGGGAGTCTGCTCCAGGCACGGAAGCGTTTGACTGATGTGACGCTCGCGTTTACCAAATCGGTGGCACATTACCCGCGAGGACATCATGATGGCTGACGGAGAAACCGCGCGGGTGCGCGTATGCCTTGGTGGCTTTCGTTGGCAGGGGCTTGAGCGTCGCCCCTACAAGGAAGAGGGCAATGCGGCGTTCCGAAACATCTCCCGTCAGATCCTCTTCGATGAGCCGGCGCAGGATTGCGAGTTGCGCTACTTCGAAATGGAGGCCGGAGGATATTCGAGCCTGGAGCGTCATCAGCATACGCACGCGGTCATCGTTCTCAGAGGCCGTGGGCAGTGTTTGCTGGGCACCGCGGTGCGCAAGGTGGCGACCTTCGATCTGGTCACGATACCGGCCTGGACGTGGCATCAGTTTCGCGCCACGGACGCTGAACCGTTCGGGTTCCTCTGCATGGTCAATCGCGTCCGGGATCGTCCACAATTGCCAAGCGAGTCGGACCTTGCCGCGCTGAGGTCGTTTCCTGAGGTAGCTGCTTTTTTGTCCTCCTGACGGCGGTGGTGCAGCGAAAGATGGGGGGGCGGCGGTGCCCCGCGCGTTCATGCGAACGATCGGCCCCTGCACAAACCGGCTTGGCGGTCCTGCCAACCTATTGAAGCGGCTTATCGGAGTGAGAGGATTCGAACCTCCGGCCCCTGCGTCCCGAACACAGTGCTCTACCAGGCTGAGCTACACTCCGGCGACTTTGGCGTATAGCCGCGCGCGGACTAGAAGAGAAGGCCCTTGCGCAGCATGCCGTGCACGCCCTTTTCGCCGTTCACGGTCTGGGTGACGTGGAAATCGACGGCGAGCGAGCAGAACTGGTAAGCCTCCTCGGGCGAGAGGTTGGTGCGCCCGGTGATGAAGCGGATCATCTCGCGGAGCGCCCTGTTCATGGCGAGATCGAGATCCTGGTGCATCCCCATGCTGATGAAGTGCGTGGGGGTCTCGGCCCGCGGATAGGCGAGCAACGGAGCGCTGCCCGGCGGTTTCTTGTGCAGGACCGGGGTGAAGGTGCCGGTGAGGCAGATCTCGAGCGCGTTGATGCAGACCTCACCGTCTCCCTGCACGCCGTGGCCGTCGCCGACCGAGAGATTGGCGCCGGGATGATGGACGGGAAGGAAGAGGGTGCTGCCGGCGGTCAGCTCCTTGTTGTCGAGATTGCCGCCGTGCTCGCGCGGCTCGACGGTCGAGAGCCGCCCGTAATGCGCGGGTGGGGCAACGCCGATCACGCCGAAGAAGGGAGCGAGGGGAAGCTCGGTGCCCCAGGGCAAGCGACAGGTGCGACGCACCCGGTCAACCGGGATGTGCGAGAGAAAGCGCTTCGGAAAATCCTCGGGCAGCGTGCCGGCCAGCGGGCGGAAGCCGCAAAAGCCCCAACCCGCGCCGAGCGCGATCTCCTCGATCCTGATCTCGAGCATGTCGCCGGGCGCGGCGCCGGCGATCGCCACCGGCCCGGTCATGATATGCCCGCCGAGGCGCGGCAGATTGGCGGCATGGATGGCGGCGAGCGGCGGCGGAATGACCAGCCCCGAATCGGCAGGCGGCATCACCTCGGGCCCGCCCGAGACGCATTCGAAGACGACGGTCTCGCCTGAGTTGATGGTGCGAACTGCCGGCAAGGCGGCATCGAACATGCCCCAGTGCACGGTTGCGGGCGTGGCGGGAACGTGATGGTGCGGCATCGCCGGTTCAGCCGGCGAGCGCGAGGGCGGGGCGGGAGAGGTCGGCGAGGAAGTCCACGGGTGCGCCGCGGTCGAGCGAGCGGAGTGAAGCGAGGAGTTTTGCGGCGGCCGGCCGGCCGATTACCGGAAGAGAGAGCTCGAGGAACTTCGCCTCGATCTCGGCGTCCGAGAGGGGAAAATCCGGATCGCCCTTGCGGGTGGGTTGGAGATGACGAAGCCGCCGCCCGTCGGTCAGCTCGAGCTCGAGGACGGCAGCGCGGCGGCGCGGAAAGGCGGCGTCGCAGCCGGGATCGACGACCATTTCGATCCGCTGCATCAGCGCCTGGACGCGCGGATCGGCGAGGCGCTCGGGACTAAAGGCGTCGAGCCTGACGCTGCCGTGCACGAGCGCGCTGGCGAGGCAGAACCGGGTGCTGAAACGGCCCTCGAACGGCGTATCGGCGTGCGGGCGATCGGTGACTTCAAGGGCGACGCGATAGGTGCCGACGCGGGCTCGGACAACGTCCTCCGGGGCCAGGCCGTGCTCGGCCCTGAGGGCGAGCATGGCGTCGATGGCGGCGAAGATATGCCCGCAGCAGCCGTGATTTTTGAAGGTTATGGCAGCGATGCTGGGGCGCTCGCCGAGGCCTTCGAGGGCGGCCTTCCAATCCGGCTGTTCGCTCATTGCGGCGCCGAAGCCTGCCGGGCCATCGAGCACGTCGAGAGCGCCGGTGACACCAGCCGCGGCGGCCAGGGCGGCGAGCGCGCCGGCTTCGGCGGCGTGGCCGGGATGCAGCGGCTTCGACATCGCATCCGAGCGGAAAGCTTGTTGCAGGCCGGCGGCAAAGGTCGCCGCGGTGGCTAGGGCATGCGCGAAGGGGCCGGCCTCGAGCTTCAGGATCGAGGCGACGGCGGCGGCGGCGCCGAACGTCCCGACCGTTCCCGTGGTGTGCCAGAACCGGTAGTGGGACGGCATCACCGCGAGGCCGATGCGCGTCGAGATCTCGTAGCCGACGATGATGGCGCGCAAGAGCGCCTCGCCGTCCGAGTCGCGCGCCTGGACTGCCGCCAGCGCCGCACCGATGACCGGGCTGCCTGGATGATAGACGGCATCACGGAAGATGTCGTCGAATTCGACGCTATGAGCAGCCGCGGCGTTGATCAGCGCGGCGGTGCGCAGGCTCGCCCGCCGGCCGTTGACATAGACGATAGCGCCGGCCTGGGTGCCTGGCAGATGCATCTCGTCGGCGAGGGCCGAGGCGAGCAAGGTTGCAGCCGGCGAGAGGGTTCCAGGCAGGAGCGCGGCGAACCAGTCGATCAGCGCGCGCCGGGCGTGGTGGAGGAGAGGCGTGGCGAGGGGGCGGCCGCGCTCGGCAACGGCGTAGTCAACCAACCGCTCGATAAGTTGCGTCATGCGCGCCCTCACCCGGCGCATCGGGCCGCCCTCTCCCGGAGGGAGAGGGGAAGGTTTGGCATCGCGCTGCCGGCTTAGCCCTGCTGGGCGCGCGTGGTCTCGGCGTTGCGGGCGGAGGAACTGCCGGCAGCCGGCCCCGGAATCGAGCCAGTCGGTCGTTCAGCACTTGCCGCCATCGAGCTGTCCTGCGGCTCATCCTCCGCCATGTGCTTCTTGAATGACTTGATGCCCTTGGCGAAGTCGCCCATCAGCGTACTGACCTTGCCGCTGCCGAACAGCAGCAGCACGACCAGCAGCACGATCATCCAGTGCCAGATGCTCAAGCTACCCATGGTTCCTCCACTGGAGGCTCGCCTCCAGTTCGTGTCCTCCGCAGGCCGGAACGCCGCCCTGCGCAAGACGACATGGCCCGGCGCGGCGCGGCTTGCAAGCGGTGTTTCTCAGCCGTTACGGATCAGCGGGGGCATCGCCGGCAAGGCTGGCAAGCCTGGCCTGCGGCAGGATGAATCCATAGACCGGATAGGCGGTGGTGCCGAATGCGCCGGTCGGCGGATACCAGACCTGGACGCGTGACCAGTCGTTGGCTGGCGAGATATCGACCACCGGCTGGTTCCAGGTGATCCGCCAAGGCACCCAGTTGGCGTGCTCGACCAGGATTTCGCGCCGGGTGAGGACGGCGGTGACCACGGCCACGTGGCCGAGCGGCATGGCCGCCGTCGGCCGGAAGACGAGCACGGCTCCCGGCGCAGGGTAGTGTACGCGCATGTAGCGCCCCGCTGCCTCGCGCCACCAGGCATAGGCATCGCCGGGAAGAACGATCCCGGTCACATTCTCGGCATAAGGCACGCACGTGAGGCTGGTCGGGGTGCCGATCGTGGCGAACGAACGCCCGCCACCCCCGCACCCGCCAAGGGCGGACCCGGCCAACAGAAGCATGACAGCGGCCCTGGCCTGTCGCATGACGCCTTTTCCAACGACCCTCTTCACAGAAAATACTTTTAAAATCAAGAGTTGCGGTTAGTTTCTAAGAATTCTCCAGGGCGGCCGCTCGAGGTCGGGCGGTGACGTTGACCGTAACCTTCACCTCTGCGGCACCGAAGCGCGCAATAATCCTTTGTCAACGCTCAACGATTAAGAAGAGCCACGGATCGGCTCCCGGTCGATCCGGTGTTTCCTCCCCCGATTACGCGCCGCTTGCTCGGCGCGGCACTCAGCAGGCGGCATCCTCGTGGTGCCGCCTTTTTTTCGGATCACGGCAGGAGCGGGTTCGACTGCTGGAGCGAACCGGGGCTCGGGAGTTCGCTCGCGGACCAGCCGCCGCCGAGATTCTCGATCAGGCTGACGCTGGCGAGGAGCCGGCTCTGCTGGATGGTCAGCAGGGATTCCTGGTCGGCGAGCTGGGTGGCCTGGGCGACCACTACCGAGGTGTAGGCGACGGTTCCCGCTTCGTATTCATTGAGCGTGATCGTCACCGCCTCGGTTGCAGAGGCAACCGCGGCCTGCTGGGCCCGGTATTGATCGGCGAGGATATGCAAGGACGCAAGCTGGTCTTCCACGCCCTGGAAGGCGGAGAGCACGGTCTGGCGATAGTTGGCCACGCTTTCGTCGTAGGCGGCGCGAGCGGCGGCGACGGCGGCGGTGCGGGCACCGCCCTCGAACAGGGGATCGGTGGCGGCGGCGCCGAGGGACCAGACGCGGTCGGAGAGGCGGATCAGAGAGCCGAGCGGGTTGCCGACATAGCCGAACAGCGCGCTGAGATCGAGGGCCGGGTAGAAGGCTGCGACCTGCACGCCGATCAGCGCGTTCTCCTCGGCCATCGTGCGTTCGGCCGCGGCGATGTCGGGGCGGCGTTCGAGCAGGGTCGAAGGAAGGCCGGGCGGGACGATCGGCACGTCGGCTTGCAGCGTCCCGGGCGGGATGGTGAGATCGGCGGGGGGCTTGCCGATCAGGACCGCGATCGCGTGCTCGAATTCGGCGCGGGCGACCTCGGCGCCGATCGCCGCGGATTCTGCGTTCTGAAGCTGGACCTGGGCGGTGAGCACGTCCGAGCGGGCGGCGGTGCCGGCGGCGTACTGGTTCTCGGTGATCGTGAGCGTGTTGCGATAGGCGGTAATGGTGTCCCGGAGCAGCTTTTCATCGGCGTCGGCGGCGCGGAGCTGGAAATAATCCGAGGCCAGCGCGGCCTGCTCGGAAAGTTCCGCATTGGCGAGGTCGGCGGCGCTGACCTGGGCGGCGGCCACGCTGCTTTGTACCTGGCGGCGAATGCTGCCCCAGAGATCGAGGTCCCATGCGCCGCTGCCCTCGAGGGTGTAGTCGGTGGTGGCGACCGGTGCCGTGGAGAACTGGCTGCCGTTGCTGGCGGTCAGGCTGCCGCTACCGCTCGATTGGCGGGCGACGCCGGCGTTGGCTGAGAGGGTGGGATAGAAGCCGGCGCGCGCCTCATCGACCAGCGCGCGCGCCTGGGCATAAGCGGCGGCATCGGCGCGGATCGTCTGGTTGGAAACCACGACCTGGGATTCGAGCGAATCGAGTGTCTGGTCATCGAAGATCGACCACCAGGCACCGCGATTGATGGCGGCCTCTGGCTGAGCGATGACCCAGCCCGAGAGCGCCTTGTAATGTGCCGGCACGATGGTGGCGGGCCGCTGATAGTTCGGGCCCACGGTACAGGCGGCGAGGGCCAGCGCGGCGGCGAGGGCGAGCCTTCTCATTCCCCGGGCTCCAGCGCGGCGGAATGGCCCGAGATGCGGCGGAGCCAGAGGCTGAATCGGTCGAGATAGAGGTAGATGACGGGCGTCGTGTAGAGCGTGAGCGCCTGGCTCAGGATCAGGCCGCCGATGATGCTGATGCCGAGCGGCTGGCGCAGCTCGGTTCCATAACCCGGGCTCAGCACCAGGGGTGCGGCGCCAAAAATGGCGGCCATGGTCGTCATCATGATCGGGCGGAAGCGCAGGATGGCCGCTTCGCGGATGGCCCGGCGCGGCGTGAGGTTGCGGCTTCTTTCGGCGTGGATCGCGAAGTCGATCATCATGATCGCGTTCTTCTTGACGATGCCGATGAGCAGAATGAGACCGATCAGCGAGATGACGGTGAATTGCATGCGGCAGAGCATCAGGGCGAGCAGCGCACCGACACCGGCTGAGGGGAGCGTGGAGAGAATGGTGATGGGATGGATGGTACTCTCATAGAGAATGCCGAGCACCGTGTAGACGGCGAGCAGGGCGGCGAGGATGAGCAGCGGTTCCTGCGAGAAGGATTGCGCGGCGAGTTGCGCGGTTCCGGCGAAATTACCGTGGATCGTGGTGGGCACGCCGATCTCGCGCATGGTCTGGCGAATCGCAGTGCCGGCCTCGCTGATCGATCTTCCCTGAGCGAGATTGAACGAGATCGTCGAGGCGACGAACAGGCCCTGATGATTGACGGAGAGCGGCGTGGTGCCAGGGGCGAAGCTGGCAACCGCCGACAGTGGCACCATGGTTTCCGCATTCGTGCTGACGGCGGGAGCACTGGAAGCAGTGGAATTGCCGGAGGCGGCAATCGCGTTGAGGGCGGCGTTGCGCGCCGAATCGGAGGCGATCGAAGCAGCGGAGAGACTCGATGACGTGCTGGCAACGGTGCCGGCCGCGAACCCGGAGGTGGAGGTTCCGGCTGCCGAGGCGCCCGCGGTGCTGATGTAGATGTCCTTGAGGATCGACGGGCTCTGCCAGTATTGCGGCGCGACCTCCATGACCACGTGGTACTGGTTCATCTGGCGATAGATGGTCGAGACCAGGCGCTGGCCGAAGGCGTCGTCGAGCGTGTTGTCGATCTGCGCGGGCGTGATGCCGAGGCGGGCGGCGGTGGCGCGATCGATCACGACGTTGGCCTCGAGCCCGCCCTGCTGCTGGTCCGAGTTGACGTCGCGCAATATGGGTGAACGGGCGAGTGCCGCCTCGAGCTTCTGCGTCCACGCGTAAACGTCGGGCGCAGAGGTGCCTTGCAGGGTGAACTGGAAGGTGGCGTTGCTCTGCCGCCCGCCGGCACGGAGATCGGCGGCGGGCTGGAGGAAGAGCCTGGCGCCGGCGACGCGGCCGAGCGGGCGGCGCAACTGGGCAATCACCTCGGATGCGGAGGCGGTCCGTTCGGAGAGCGGCTTGAGAGTGACGAAGACGAACGCGGAGTTGGTCGATCCGCCGCCGGTGAAGCCGGTGACATTCTGAACCGCCTTGTTGGCGTGGACGATGGCCATGAAGGTGGCAAGCTTTTTCTCCATGCGCTGGAAGGAGATGCTCTGATCGGCCTGGATGCCGCCGATCAGGACGCCGGTATCCTCGGTAGGGAAAAGGCCTTTCGGGATGGTGACGAACAGGAAGACGGTCAGCGCCAGCGTCGCGCCGAGGGAAAGGATCGAGAGCAGCGGGTGGCGAAGTGCGGTGGTCAGGCTCGTGACATAGCGGTCGTGCGTGAAGTCGAAGACGGCACGGCTGGCGGCGAAGACGTGAGCGAGCAGGCCGGTGGCCGCCTTCGTACCACGCTGGCGGAGCAGGAGAGCGCACATCATCGGCGTGGTGGTCAGCGAAACCAGGAGCGAAACGAGGATGGCGAGGGAAAGGGTGAGGCCGAACTCGCGGAACAGGCGGCCGACGACGCCGCCCATCAGCAGGATGGGCAGGAAGACGGCAATGAGCGAGGTGCTCATCGAGAGGACGGTGAAGCCGACCTCGCCGGCGCCCTTTAGCGCCGCCTCGCGCGGTGAGAGCCCGGAGTCGAGATGGCGGGAGATGTTTTCAAGGACGACGATCGCATCGTCCACCACGAAGCCGGTGGAGATGGTGAGTGCCATCAGCGAGAGATTGTCGAGGCTGAACCCGAGCAGGTACATGCCGCCAAACGTGCCGATGATCGAAACCGGCAGCGCCACGCTCGGGATCAGGGCGGCGCGCGGGTCGCGGAGGAACAGGAAGACGACGGCGATGACGAGTGCGACGGCGATCAGCAGCGTCACCTGGGTGTCGGCGAGCGAGGCACGGATGGTTGTGCTGCGGTCGAGCGCGACCGCGACGTCGATCGCAGAGGGGATCGAGGCGCGGAGCGCGGGCAAGAGCGCCTTCACCGCATCGACGGTCTGGATGATGTTGGCGCCCGGCTGCGGATAGAGGATGACGAGCACGGCGGGCTTGCCGTTGGCCAGGCCCTCGGTGCGCACGTTCTCCACGCTCTCTGTGATGGTGGCGATATCGGAGAGGCGGACCGGGGCATTGTTGCGCCAGGCGATGATCAGCGGCGCATAGTCGGCGGGGGTCGTTGCCTGGTCGTTGCTGTAGAGCTGATAGCGGTAGCCGGAAAACTCGATCGCGCCCTTCGGGCTGTCGGCATTGGCGGCGGCGAGCGCGGCGCGCACGTCCTCGAGGCCGATGCCGTATTTTGAGAGCGCATCGGGATTGAGATCGACGCGGACTGACGGCAGCGCGCTGCCGCCGAGCGTGATCTCGCCAACGCCGCCAACCTGCGATAGCCGCTGCTGCACCACGGTATCGGCGGCATCGTAGATCTGGCCCCGTGTCATGGTGGCCGAGGTCAGTGCCAGCACCATGATCGGGGCCGCGGCAGGATTGTATTTCCGCCAGGTCGGGTTGCTGCGAAGGTCGGCCGGGAGGTCAACGCGCGCGGCGTTGATGGCCGCCTGGACATCGCGGGCGGCGCCGTTGATGTCGCGGTCGAGGCCGAATTGCAGGACGATGCGGACGCTGCCCACCGTGCTGGTCGAGGTCATTTCCGTGACGTCGGCAATGGTGCCGAGATGCCGTTCGAGCGGCGCGGCGACGGTCGAGGCGGCGGTTTGCGGGCTGGCGCCGGGCAGGTTGGCATTGACGACGATGGTCGGAAAATCGACCTGCGGCAACGGCGCGACCGGCAGGTTGGCGTAGGCGAAGAGGCCGGCAAGCACAATGCCGATGCTGAGCAGCGTGGTGGCGACGGGCCGGTTGATGAAGAGCGCGGAGAGATTCACGCCACACTCATTCGGCGGGGGCCGGGGCGGGGCCGGGATGGCGGCCGAGGCGTTGCGCCAGCCGGTCGAGATAGAGATAGATGACGGGGGTCGTGAACAGAGTGAGGAGCTGACTGAGCAGCAGGCCGCCGACGATCGTCACGCCAAGCGGATGACGCAGTTCCGATCCGGTGCCGGTGCCGAGCATCAGCGGCAGGGCAGCGAGCAGGGCGGCCATCGTCGTCATCATGATCGGGCGGAAGCGCAGCAGAGAGGCGCGATGGATGGCATCGCGCGGGGCGAGGCCCTCGCCGCGCTCGGCTTCGAGCGCGAAGTCGATCATCATGATCGCATTCTTCTTGACGATGCCGATCAGGAGAATGATGCCGATGATCGAGATGACGTCGAGGTCCTGACCGGCGAGGATCAGCGCCAGCAAAGCGCCGACGCCGGCGGAGGGCAGGGTGGAGAGAATGGTGAGCGGGTGGATGAAGCTCTCGTAGAGGACGCCGAGCACGATATAGACGGTGGCGAGTGCGGCGAGGATGAGGAAGACCTCGTTGCCGAGTGTCGCCTGGAAGGAAAGGGCGGCGCCCTGGAAGCTGGTGATGAAGCTTGCGGGCAGGCCGATGTCGCGCTCCACCCGGTGAATGGCAGAGACGGCGGCGCCGAGCGAGGCGCCGGGTGCCAGGTTGAAGGAGATGCGCGTCGCCGGGAACTGGCCGAGATGCTCGATGACGAGCGGTGCCGTCTCGACCTTGACCGTGGCAATCGATGACAGCGGCACCTGGCCGCCGCTGCCGGTGACCAGGGCCGAGGGTAGATAGACGGCGTTCAGGCCGGCCAGCGAAGTCTGCAGATCGGGCGCCGCCTCGAGGATGACGCGGAACTGGTTCGACTGGGTGAAGATGGTCGAGATGATGCGCTGGCCGAAGGCGTCGTAGAGCGCGTTGTCCACCGTCGCCATGGTGATGCCGAGACGGGCGGCCTTGGCGCGATCGACGTCGATATACGCGCTCAGGCCACGGCTCTGCAGGTCGGTGGTGACGTCGGTGAGTTCGGGGAGCTTGCCGAGGCCCGCGAGCAGTTTCGGTATCCAGGTGTCGAACGCCGAGGCATCCGCGTTCTCGAGCACGAACTGGTATTGCGCGGCACTCACCGTATCGCCGATGGTGAGATCCTGCACCGGCTTCATGGTCAGGCTGATGCCGGGGACGTTGGCGGTCGCGCGTTGCAGACGGTCGATGATGTCTGTGGCGCTGGCGGCCCGCTGATCGCGCGGCTTGAGGGTGATCAGGAAGCGGCCGCTGTTCAGGGTCATGTTCGTGCCGTCAACTCCGAGATAGGAGGAGAGGCCGGTCACGTCGGGGTCTTTCAGGATGATGCCGGCGAGCGCCTGCTGGCGGGTGGCCATGGCGCTGAAGGAGACCGATTGCGCGGCGGTGGTGATCCCCTGGATCTCGCCGGTGTCCTGCACCGGGAAGAAGCCCTTCGGAATGACGATGTAAAGCGCGACAGTGAGGGCGAGTGTCGCGATCGCAATCGCGAGCACGGTCGGCTGATGGTCGAGCACGACATTGAGCGCGCGATCGTAGGCGGCGATCATGGCATCGAAGAAGCGGCGGCTTGCCGCGCCGATCCGGCTTTCCTCGGTGCCGGTATCGCGGTGAAGCAGCCGTGCAGAAAGCATCGGCACGAGGGTGAGAGAGACGATCGCCGAGATGACGATGGTGATGGCGAGCGTGATGGCGAATTCGTGGAAGAGGCGGCCGACCACATCACCCATGAAGAGGAGCGGGATCAAGACGGCGATCAGCGAGACGGTGAGCGAAATGATGGTGAAGCCGATCTCGCCCGCGCCGCGCAGGGCGGCCTGGCGCGGCGAGAGACCCTGCTCGATGTAGCGGGAGATGTTCTCGATCATGACGATCGCATCGTCGACGACGAAGCCGGTGGCGATGGTCAAGGCCATCAGCGAGAGATTGTCGAGGCTGAAGCCGAGCAGGTACATCACGCCGAAGGTGCCGACGATCGAGAGCGGCACGGAAAGGCTCGGGATGATGGTGGCGGGAATACTGCGCAGGAAGAGAAAGATCACCAGCACGACCAGACCGACCGCGAGCGTGAGTTCGAATTCGACGTCGCGGACCGAGGCGCGGATGGTGGTGGTCTGATCGGAGATCGTCGCCACCTGGATCGAGGACGGGAGCGCGGCGGTCAGGGTGGGCAGCAGCGCCTTCACACGGTTGGCGACCGCAATGACATTGGCTCCGGGCTGACGCTGGATGTTGAGGATGACGGCCGGCGTGGTGTCGGACCAGGCGCCGATCTCGGTATCCTCCGGTCCTTGCACGACCGAGGCGACGTTGGAGAGGCGAACCGGCGCGCCGTCGAGATAGGCGATCACCGCGTCTTCGTAGTCGCTCGTATTTTCGAGCTGATCGTTGGCGTTGATGGAGTAGGAGCGCGCCGGGCCGTCGAAATTCCCTTTCGGCAGGTTGATGTTCAGATTGCCGATGGTGGTGCGCAGATCGTCGATGTTGAGGCCGTAGCCTGCGAGCTTCTGGAGATTGACCTCGACGCGCACGGCGGGCGCGGTGCCACCGCTGATGGCAACGAGGCCGACACCCGGAAGTTGCGAGATTTTCTGCGCGAGCACGGTGTTGGCATCGTTCTCGACATCGGTGAGCGGCAGGATGGCGGAGGTTGCAGCGAGAGTGAGGACAGGTGCGTCCGCCGGGTTGTACTTGGCGTAGATCGGCGGTGCGGGCAGGCCGGAGGGCAGGAGGTTGCTGGAGGCGTTGATGGCGGCTTGCACTTCCTGCTCCGCGATGTCGATCGAGAGCGAGAGATCGAACTGCAACGTGATGACGGAGGCGCCGGCAGAGGAAACCGAGGACATCTGGTTGAGCCCCGGCATTTCGCCGAACTGCACCTCGAGGGGCGCGGTGACCGAGGTCGCCATCACGTCCGGGCTGGCACCGGGATAGAAGGTCGTGACCTGGATGGTCGGGTAATCGACTTCCGGAAGAGCCGAGATCGGCAACAGGCCGTAGGCGAGCAGGCCGGCGAGCAGGATCGCCAACATCAGGAGCGAGGTGCCGACGGGGCGGAGAATGAAAAGGCGCGAGGGATTCATGGGAGATGGCTCACGCCGGGCGGGCGGCACTCATGGCTGGGACTTGGGTGCCGGGGAGGGGGGCGTGGCGGCGCCTGACGGCGGGTGGTGCGTGGCGTGATGCGGGTGTGCGCCGGCGGCGGGCGCGGTGGTGTGAGGTGCGGTCGCCGATGACCCGGGGGTACCGGGGGTAGCAGTACCGCTTGCCGTTACGGAACCGGGGGCAACGATAGTGATCCTGGCGCCCGGATGCAGACGGTCGGCACCGTCCGTCACCACCTTGGCGCCGGCAGAAAGGCCCGACGTGATGGCGGTCTCGGAGGCGTTGCTGGGCCCGAGCGTCACCTTCTGCACAGCGACCGTGTTGTCGGGTTTGACGACATAGACGAAGGTGCCGGGGGCACCGCGCTCGATCGCCGCACTCGGCACCAGCACCGCGTTCTTCAGCGTTTTGACCAGGAGATCGACATTGACGAACTCGTTCGGGAACAGCGTGTCCTTCGGGTTGGCGAAGCTCGCGCGAAGCTGGACGGTGCCGGTCGAGACATTGATCTGATTGTCCATCGCGGTCAGCGTGCCGGTGGCGAGCTTTACGGTATTGCTGCTGTCATAGAGGGTGACAGGTAGCGGCGGGCCCGACTGCATGGCGGTGGTGACGGCGGCGATGTCGTTCTGCGGCAGGGTGAAGATGACGCTGATGGGGTCGAGCTCCGTGATGACGACGATGCCGCTGGTGCTGGTGGTCTGGATATAGTTGCCGGGGTCGACCTGAAGCAGGCCGGAGCGGCCGGTGATCGGCGCGGTGATGTGGCAGTAGACGAGGTTGAGCTTGGCATTGTCGACCGCGGCCTGGTCGGTTTTCAGGTTGCCCTGATATTGGCGGACCAGGAACTCTTGGTCGGTGACCTGCTGTTCGGCGATCGAATTCTGCGCCTTGAGTTTCTCGTAGCGGGCGAGATCGCTTTGCGCCTGGAGGAGGAGCTCGGTGTCGTGGGCGAGCTGGCCCTCGGCCTGCTCGAGCGCGACCTGGTAGGGGCGCGGATCGATCTGGGCCAGGAACTGGCCCTTCTCGACCATCTGGCCTTCCTTGAAGCCGATGCTCATCAACTGGCCGTTGATCTGCGTCATCACGGTTACGGTGTTGAAGGGTGTGACGGTGCCGAGCGCATTGAGGATCACCGGCATGTCGCCGGTGCTTGAGGTGGCGACGCCGACCGGCTGTGGCGGGACAGCGAGGCCGGCTTTCCTGGCCGATCCGCCGGCCCAGGGGTGGGCCCAGAGGACGACGGCCGCGATCAGCGCCAGGACGAGGAGGATCGGGAGGAGGCGGCGCCGATGGCGGAGATGAGGGGGCGCAACGATCTCGCGGCTGGCCGGGGTAGGGCCGTAGCCTCGGGCGGTCGCGGGATCGGTGCGTTCGTCCATCGGAACCCTCGTAGGCAGCCTGGCAGGCCGCAGAGGCGGAGGTGGTGCGCCGGGAAGGCAAAACCATGGCGGTTTTGCTGCAACCCGCCGGCGGGGGGCGGCCCGCACGGGAGCATCACATAGTCTTGTTGCAGGCTTGTGTCGTGATTCTCTTTCCGCCCTTGCCGGGCGGTGGCGATTTCTTAACGCCGGCGGGCCAGCTCCGGGGCGCTACTCGACTGCTTCGGACTCCCGTTCGCCATCCTCTTCGCCTTCGGGCCGGGGCAAGGCGGGCGGCGTTGCCTCGATGTACTCGAAGGCGAGCTGGCCGTCCTTGAGAGTGACCTTGACGGCGCCGCCGCGGGCCAGCTTGCCGAAAAGTAATTCCTCGGCCAGGGGCTTCTTGACGTGCTCCTGGATGACGCGGGCGAGCGGGCGGGCCCCGTAGAGCCGATCATAGCCCTTTTCGGCGAGCCACTCCTTGGCGGCGGAGGAGAGCTCGATCGTCACGTTGCGGTCGGCGAGCTGGGCCTCGAGCTGCATGACGAATTTTTCCACGACGCGGGCGACGATCTCGGGCGTCAGCCCGGCGAAGCCGATCACCGCGTCGAGGCGATTGCGGAACTCCGGGGTGAACATGCGCTTGATGGCATCGTCGTCCTCGCCGAGCCGGACTTCGCGCTCGAAGCCGATCGCCGGCTTGGCCATGTCCTGGGCGCCGGCATTGGTGGTCATGATGAGAATGACGTTACGGAAATCGACCGTCTTGCCGTTGTGGTCGGTGAGCTTGCCGTGGTCCATCACCTGCAGGAGGATATTGAAGAGATCGGGGTGCGCCTTCTCGATCTCGTCGAGCAGCAGGACAGAGTGCGGATGCTGGTCGATGGCGTCGGTGAGCAGGCCGCCCTGATCGAAGCCGACATAGCCGGGGGGCGCGCCGATCAGCCGGGAGACGGAGTGGCGCTCCATGTATTCGCTCATATCGAAGCGGACGATCTGGATGCCGAGGGTCGCGGCGAGCTGGCGGGCGACCTCGGTCTTGCCGACGCCCGTCGGGCCGCTGAACAGGTAGTTGCCGATCGGCTTCTCGGCCTCGCGCAGTCCCGCACGGGAGAGCTTGATGGCGGCGGCGAGAGCCTCGATCGCCTTGTCCTGGCCGAACACCATGGATTTCAGGTCGCGATCGAGATTGCGCAGGGTCTCCTTGTCGTCGGCGGAGACGGATTTCGGAGGGATGCGGGCGATCTTGGCGACCATCTCCTCGACGTCGCGAAGGGTGACGGTTTTCCGCCGCTTGTGCTCGGGCAGCAACATGCGCGAGGCGCCGACTTCGTCGATCACGTCGATCGCCTTGTCGGGTAGCTTGCGGTCGTGGATGTATTTGGCGGAGAGTTCCACGGCGGCACGGATTGCCTCGTCGGTGTAGCGGACCTTGTGGTGCTTCTCGTAGTTGACCTTGAGGCCGCGCAGGATTTTCACCGAGTCCTCGAGCGTGGGCTCGTTGACGTCGATCTTCTGGAAGCGGCGGACCAGCGCGCGGTCTTTTTCGAAATAGTTGCGAAACTCCTTGTAGGTGGTCGAGCCGATGCAGCGGAGGGTACCGGAGGCGAGCGCAGGCTTGAGGAGGTTCGAGGCGTCCATGGCGCCGCCGGAAGTGGCGCCGGCGCCGATCACGGTATGAATTTCGTCGATGAAGAGAATCGCCCCTTGCTGGTTCTCGAGCTCGGAGACGACGGCCTTCAGCCGTTCCTCGAAATCGCCGCGGTAACGGGTGCCGGCGAGCAGCGCGCCCATGTCGAGGGCGTAGATGGTGGAGCGGGCGAGGACCTCGGGCACGGTTCCCTCGACGATCCGCTTGGCGAGGCCCTCGGCAATGGCGGTCTTGCCGACGCCGGGATCGCCGACATAGAGCGGGTTGTTCTTGTTGCGCCGGCAGAGGATCTGGATCGTGCGCTCGATCTCGATCTCGCGGCCGATCAAGGGATCGATGCGGCCGGCCAGCGCCTTCTTGTTGAGGTTGACGCAATAATTGGAGAGCGCGTCCTGGCCGCGGCGAGAGGGTTTTTCGTCACGTTCGGCTTCGCCGCTGCCCTCCTGGCTGCCGCCGCTGCCGTGTGCCGGGCGGGTGGTGGAGCGACCGGGCGCCTTGGCGATGCCATGGCTGATGAAATTGACGGCATCGAGACGTGTCATGTCCTGAAGCTGGAGGAAGTAGACGGCGTGGCTTTCGCGCTCGCTGAAGAGGGCGACCAGCACATTGGCGCCGCTCACCTCCTCGCGGCCGGAAGATTGCACATGAATGGCGGCGCGCTGCACCACGCGCTGGAAGCCGGCGGTCGGCTTGGGATCGCCGGGGCGATCGGTGGCGAGGCCGGAGAGGTCCTTGTCGAGGAACTCGGTCAGATCCTGGCGGAGCTTCTCGAGATCGACGCCACAGGCGCGCAGTACCGTCGCCGCATCGGTATCGTCCACCAGGCCGAGCAGGAGGTGCTCAAGCGTGGCATATTCGTGGTGCCGCTCGCTCGCCAGAGCCAGGGCCCGATGGAGCGTTTGCTCGAGGTTGCGGGACAACATGGCGCGTTACGCTCCTTCCGACCTGGCAGCGCAGCCGCGACTCCGGAAGAGGCACGGCGGCATCGCGGCAGTATAGGGACTCATTCTTTCTCGATCGTGCATTGCAGGGGGTGCTGATTCTGGCGTGCCAGGTCCATGACCTGTGTCACCTTGGTCTCGGCGACTTCGTAGGTGTAAACGCCACAGACGCCGACGCCGCGGCGGTGCACATGCAGCATGATGCGCGTGGCCTCTTCGCGGTTCTTCTGGAAGAACCTCTCGAGGACGTGGACGACGAATTCCATCGGCGTGTAATCGTCGTTCAACATCAGGACCTTGTACATCGCCGGCTTGCGCGTTTTCGGACGCGTCCGGACCGCTACCCCGGTCGAGGGGCCGCCGGCGCCGCTTTGCCTGTCGTTGTCGCTCATCCACTTTTCACCCGGCGCGCGGCCACTACGAAGTCCGGCCGACGACGTCTCGCATGACCATCCTGCCGTGCCACATCCCGCCCAGCGGGTGGGACGGAGGCTCTGGCCAGCCGGAGTGTGACGCGGTCCATAGCAAAACCATATCGGAACACGAGCCGCGGGGAAAAGAGTTCCGCATCAACTTGCGCGGCGTTGTTGCCGGGCGTGGCGTAACCGCGACACGACAAGGGCCCGGGGGAGACGACCCCCGGGCCCTGTGACCGACTGCACCCGATCGAAAAGGGAGATGGAGTTGCCGGCGCGCGTCACGCCGTCTTGGCGAACTTCTCCATCGCCAGCGCGAACCGCGCAGTGATCGGCGCGAACGCCTGCTCGGTCAGCCTGACCGAGGCGTCGGTGATCCGGCCGGCTTCGGAGAGCGTTTTCTCGACCGCCGTGCGGGCGAGATTCGTCTGCAGATCGACCGCCTCGCGCAGCGACTTCACCGCCGCGAGAGCACGGCAAGTGGCGAGCGTTTCGTCGAAGGAAGCCTGGGCGGATGCCACCACCTGCTGGGTGAGGTCCTGCACCCCGGCCGACCAGATCTTGCCGGACTTGACCACGGCCTCGAAATTGCCCTGGTTGAACGCCATCAGTTCCTCGGCCGTCTTCATCACCTTTTCCACTCCTTCCTTGACCTGCTCCTGGGTCTTCTCGAACCCGGCGCCCGCCTTGGCCATTCCGTCCTTGATGGCCGTTACCGTCTGTTCGAACCCGCTGGCCGCGGCGGCCGTTGCCTCTGCCATCGGCTCGCCCGGCTTGGCCTTGATCGTCATCGTCGTTGTCCCTCCACTCTGCTCTGGGGCCGGCCCTGAACGCCTCGGGACCCTTCGTCCTCAGGCCCGTCCGCCGGCATCCGATCATCTTGCTGCACCGCAGCACGAGGCGGACATAGGACGGTTTCCGGCGCTCTGCAAGGGCTCTTTGTGCACTGCACAAGAAAATTTTGAGAGACTCGGAAAGAGGCCCTGGGCGGAGTCGAACACCATCGGTTAACCCTCTGCACAGCTTTGCTTTTTATTTCGGAGATCACTGGACAGAAAGGCGCTGCCGCAGTAACGTTGCGGCAGCGCGGATGCCGCTTCTGGAACACCAGGGCGTTCCAGAAGCGGCATCCGTGCGATCAGACAAGGGGGGCGCGCCCAGCCAAGCGGGGCGCGGTCCAGGCGAGCCGGCAAGGAGCAGCAGGGAAATGCGAATGGCGCACCGGCGGACAGTGCTGACCGGCCTCCTGATGTCCGCCCTGCTGTTCCTGGGGAGCCTGCCGGCGAGGGCCGAGATCGGCTTCCGCCACCCGAGCTATATCGTCGTCGACGCGGCGACGGGGCGGGTCCTGACCGAATTCGAGCCGGACGCGATGCGCTATCCGGCCAGCCTCACCAAGTTGATGACGCTTTACCTGGCGTTCGAGGCGCTGCGCGACCGGCGGATCACCCTCGAGACCAGCATTCCCTTCTCGGAGCGTGCCGCTGCGGTCGAGCCGGTGAAGCTCGGGCTACCGCCCGGCTCGACCATCACCGTGCAGGAGGCAATCCTGAGCATGGTGACCCTCTCGGCGAACGATGCCGCGACCGCGCTCGGCCAATATCTCGGCGGAGGCAGCATCAGCCGCTTTGCCGAGATGATGACGCTGCGCGCGCATGCCCTCGGCATGGCGCGCACCGTGTATGCCAATCCCTCCGGCCTGCCGAACCCCCGGCAAGTCACGACCGCGCGCGACATGGCGATCCTGGCGCGCCGGCTCATCCTCGATTTTCCGGACCAGTATCACTGGTTCAGCACCCGCCACTTTCTCTTCCGCGGGCGCTGGATCAGGAGCGACGACGGCCTGCTCAAGGTCTATCCCGGAGCGGACGGCATCAAGACCGGCTACACGCATGCCGCCGGTCACACCCTGATCAGCAGCGCCGAGCGCGGAGACGTGCGCCTGATCGGGGTGGTGATGGGCACGCAGACCATCCCTGAGATCGACGGGGCGATGATGGCGCTGCTGAACGAAGGCTTCGCCGAGGAGAACGCGCCATCCGCGCCGGAGACCGAACTGGCCGAATCCGGCCATCCCCTCCCGAGCTTCGTCAGTGGACTGATCGTCCCGGCCCAGGCGGCGACCGTGCCGCAGCCGAGCGATTCATCGCTGGTTGCGGAGCGGGACTGGGGCGTGCAGGTGGCTGCCTATACGAGCGAGCGGATGGCCTCTTACGTCGCCGACCTGGGCGGACGAATCGTCGGAGCGGGTCGTGCCGATGTCGAGCGCGCGGTGACGGACGGCCGTACCTTGTGGCGGGCGCGCATCATCGAGCTTTCGGCCGCGGAGGCACACGCCGCCTGCCGGGCTTTGGCGCACCACAAGCTGCCGTGCTGGCTTTTGCCGCCGCGCGCGGGCGGAGAGATCGCCAGTCGCTGAACAATCCGCCGATCGCGCCGACGGAGGGAGCGCTTCGTGACGGCGCCGGAAAGCGGATAGACCTGGCGTCGGGCACCGCTGGCGCCCGCCGGGTGCTCCGGAGACCTTACGGGGCGGACGGCCAGGTCACGGCGGGAAGCTTGAGCAAGGGGATCTGGCCGAGGCTCAGGGTGCGGTTCTCGAGGCTGAGCGGCACGTCCACCTCGGGCGGTCCACCAGAGGAAGACGGACCGGCGAGAAGAGTGAGGAGCGCCTTGGCGGCGGTTGCAACGCCGCTGCCGATGCTTCCGGCATCGGCCAACGCATCGAGTGTCGCCGCGTAGCCGACCAGGCGGGCGGTGGCCTGGCCGGCCGGTTGCAGATCGTGGTCGAGCGTGACGCGGCCCGAGCCGCCCACTGCGAGCGGCCCCCAGACCACCGAGAGGCTGCGCACCGCCACGGTTCCCCCATGGTCGCGCCAGTTGGCGAGCCGGGACACCCAGTTGGTGCCATCGGGCACCTGGTGGACGAGGGTGCCAAAGAAGGAAAAGACACTGATCCGGGTGCCGAGCGCGGCTACTTGCTCCTGCGCGACGCCGATCCCCGTGGCCTCGAACCGGAGCGACGGCCCCGATTGATCCTGCCCCGCGCGGGGGAGGGCCGGCGTGGCCTGAACAGCGACCGTCGCAGCCGTTACGAGATCGGAGTGAATGGCGGCCGGCCTGATGTGAACCTGGCTGGCTGTGATCGACAGGCCCTCCTGCGGCTCCGGTTCGTCCAGGAAAGGCAGCACCGCAAACCGCACTGATGCGCTGATGCGGCTTGCCGAGGCGACGATCGTGGGGCCGCCGAGGAGGCGCAGGTTTTGCAACCCTGCCGGATGCACGACCAGCCTCCCGGGGGAGGAGAGAGAGAGCCGGAGCGCCAGCCGTTGGCTGCTCCAGGACAAGCCGCCGGGCAGCAATGCGCTGCCGCCGGAGATCGAAAAACCTGCGATTCGCACCAGGACGGCGAACGGCCATCCGCCCAATCGTTCGGCACCCGCGGCGACCTGCCAACCTTCGGCTTTCCGTGCGGCTACCCACTCATGGAAGGCCGTCTGCACCTGGCGGGCGGCCAGCAGCCAGAGCAGGCTCTCGGTGCCGATCGCGAACAATGGGACGAGGACGAGCGTGAGGACCAGGCCGTGGCGTCGCATCGCGAAAGGATACAACCCCCGGGCTGGACAGTCTCGACCCCGGCAGCGGGCGGCTGAAAAGAGATACGGCGAGGCATCATCCACAACCCGCCGCGGCGCCTCGTGCCGCTGCGTGCAAAAAAAATAAACGAGCATCAATCAGACGAATGGAGGGAATTGCTACGGGCCCTTGGCAAGGTGCCTTCCGGTTCCCCCACAGACTTGCCCACAGCGGCGAGGCCCGCCGTGAAGAGTTCGGCCAGGCGCTCGAGGAGGGCACTGCGCGGGAGGTCAGGCGGAAGCGGGCGGAGAATGGCAATACGGATGGTGCCAGGTCGTTTGCGAAAGCTCCGCCGCGGCCAGCAACGGCCTGAATCGGTCAGCACCGGAATCACGCCGAGGCCGGTATGGGCGGCAAGGGCTGCCACCCCGGGCTGCAGGCGCCCGACATTGCCGGGCGGCCGGCGCGTCCCTTCGGGGAAGATGATGATCTGGCGGTCCTCGCTCTCTGCCTGCGCGGCATCGCGGAGCATCCTGCGAATGGCGGCAGCCCCGCCGCTGCGGTCGATCGCGATCTGTCCACTCAAGCGGAGCATCGGGCCGAAAAGGGGAATGCGCGTCAACTCGCGCTTCAGGACATAAGCCGGGCGCGGTACGAGTGTCAGCCAGACGAGAGTATCGAAGGCGGACTGGTGTTGAGAGGCGATCAGCGCCGGCCCAAGCGTCGGCAGATTCTCTCTGCCGGTCACGGAAATGCGGACTCCGGCCAGCGGGCCGAGCCCGGCAAGCAGGACCCGGATCCAGATCTTGCCATAGGCCAGTGCGAATCGCGGGGCGAAGATGCGAACCGGCAACGATCCCACCGCCATGGGGAGCGTGACCGCCCAGAAGTAGAGATCGTAGAGAGCGGAGCGCAGCAGGATCATGCCCCCTGCCCTGTCTCCGCGGTGTGCACGGGCGCCGTGATTCCGGCCTCCGTGGCCAACCACTTGGCATATTCCGCGAGCACGACCCGCCACAGATCGGGCGGCCAGGCCAGCACCGGTGCGGCCGGCGGCACGCTCACGGGTTCGAGCCGGACATGGGGAAGGGCGCGGCGAAAATCTGCCAACGCGCGGGGCATGTGATAGAAAGAGGTGACCAGGATCAGGCTTTCGAGGTGCCTTGCCTGCACCCAGTGGGCGGCCTCATGGGCGTTGCCGGCGGTGCTCTCGGCGCGGCGGCCGAGGTTGACCCTGCCGAGCAGGGATCCGTCCGCTACACCCGAGAGCCGCGCCAGGTCGGCGAGGTGCGTCTCCGGCCCGACGCCGGAGACGAGGAGGCATGGGGCGCGACCCGACAGGAGAAGGCGAAATGCCTCCCTGACCCGGCCGGCACCACCGGTCAGGACGACGATTCCGCCGGCCGGCGCGGGCGGCGGTGTGGGGGTGAGGATGCGGCCGACGAAGCAGGCGAAACCGGCCGCGGCGGCGCACAGTGCGAGGCCGAGCAGCAGTCCCGCCGGGCGGAGCAGGCGACGTAAAGCGGGCCGGTGCGATCGCCTCACGGCAGCCTTCTCAGCCAGCGACGGACTGTCACCTGCGCGGTGACGGTGCCGATGACTGCGGCGACCAAAGGCAGCAACGGCATGGCGAGCCACAGCAACGGCGGCAGGCCGGCGGTGGGGATCGCCAGCAAGGCGGCGGGCGCCTCGAGCCGGCCGAACGGAGCGGCGACCCGGGCGAGCGTCAATAACACCGGCCAGGCTGCCAGCGCGCCGGCGATGGCGCCGAAGAGGGCGAGGCGCGTGGCACGGGCGGCGAAACGGGCGGCGATGTAGCGGTCAGTGGCACCGAGGCCGTGCACGATCTCGATCGCTTCGCGGCGGGTGGCGAGCCCCGAGCGGGTCGCCACCGCGACCACCGCGACGGCGACCGCCGTTACCACCAGGAGCGCGACCGCGGCGGAGGCCTGGAGGCTTTCGGCCAGCGCCATCAACCGACCGGCCCAGACACCATGGCTCTCGATCAGCGTGCCGGGTGCGGCTTTCCCGAGCGCGGCGCCGAGGCCGGCCAGGGATGCGGTCGGCTGCGCCAGGCTGACCGCGATCACGGCCGGCAATGGCAGGGCCAGCCGCCTGCTGTCTGCTCCGAGCCACGGGCGCAGCAGCGCGTTGAGCTCGGCTGCCGAAAGCGCCCGCGCGGAGGCGATGGCAGGGTCGTTGCGCAGGAGGGCCAGAACGCGCTCCAGCCGGGTCGCGGATGCCCCCCCTGCCCCGCCGGCCAGAGCCGAAGGGGCGGGGACTTGGACGGTTACGGCCGCTGCGGCGCCCTGTTGCCAGTGCCGGGCGAGCTGAGCGGCGGCGAAAAATCCAGCCAGCGCGAGCGCTGCCAGGAACACCATGGCCGCCACGAGGAACGGCAACAGCCGGTCAGACAGAGCGCGCTGCAACCCGAGATCATCGAAGCCACGAGGACGGAGCGGGGAACGAGCCATCAGAGCGGATCGTGCTTGACTGGAATCGCGGAGCGATCCAGGAGCGCGCGAATCCGCTCGGTCAGACAAAGGAGAGCGTGCTCAGTCAACCTGAACACGCTTGTCTTATGCCGGTGAGGCCTTTCGAGGCACAACGAGATCGTCGGTGGCGGGCGGCCGCCCGCCACCGACGGAAGGGGTCGGATCGAGAATCCGCTGGCCGTAACGGGCCGAGCTAGAGTTGGATCGCCCCTTCCTTTTCCTTGTGCCCTGAACGGATACCCGGGGGTGTGCCCCGAATGACAAGCATAGGACAGGAAAAGATGAGCGCTTCTATAGCAGTTGCGGCCGGCGTCGACATCTCCAAAGATCATCTCGACGTGGCCATCTACCCTGCCGGCACGGTCCGCCGCTTCGCCAATGACCGCAGCGGCCAGACGGCATTGCTGCGCTGGATCGCCGCCGTGGGCGCGGCGCGAGTCGTGTTCGAGGCAACCGGTCCCTACCACCGCCTGTTCGAGCGTCGCTTGGCGCAGGCGGGAGTGCTGTTCGCCAGAATCAATCCCCGCCAGGCTCGCCGCTTCGCGGAAGCCACCGGCAAACTTGCCAAAACCGATCGCGTCGATGCCGCAGTCCTGGCCCGCTTCGGCGCGCTGATCGAGCCAGAGTGCAGGCCGCTGCGCTCGCAACTGCTCGATCAACTCGCCGAACTCATGGCCGCGCGCCGCATGCTGATCCGGGACCAGACCGCCACCCTCAACCGTGCCAAGACCCTCACACTCGATCTCCTCCGGCGCCAGGCCGCACTCCGCCTCAAGCATATTGCCCGTCAGCTCGCCGCACTCGACGTCGAAGCCCGCGCTCTCGTCGCTTCCGACACCGCGCTGGCGCGCCGTTTGGCCATCCTCGTCAGTATCCCTGGCATCGGCGAGGCCACCGCTATCGCACTGATCGCCGACATGCCCGAGCTCGGTAGCATGGATGCCAAACAAGCCGCTGCGCTCGCCGGCCTCGCCCCGATGGCCC
>JASHOF010000005.1 GCA_030041255.1 Acetobacteraceae bacterium | reverse complement strand
CCGTGGGCGCCTGGTGCCGAAGTTACCGCTGTCGGAGGTGCGAGAGAGGATGCGCTTCGTGCCAGATGGCTGAGCCAAGCCGGGGATAGCCGCGGCGGGACTATTCCAACGTTCCCTTCTGCCGGTGCCGGGTGCGCGAAAGCGTTTTCGGCTTGACTCAAATCGCTCAGCGATCCAGGAGCGCTGCGGTCCGTTCCAGGCAGGAAGCCGGCTTGTGGCGGCCGGGCGCAGAGGAACATCTTCGATGGCGAGCAACTTCAACAATCCTCACATCGACCCGTTCGATTACGTGGTGTTCGGCGGCACTGGCGACCTGGCGAGCCGCAAGCTGCTGCCGGCACTCTTCCGACGCGATCGCGACGGCCAGATTCCGCCGCCGTCACGCATCATCACTGCGGCGCGTGCGGGCCTTTCGCGTGACGAGTACCGCTCGCATGTCGAGGCGAGCCTGCGCCAGTTCCTCGACGGAGAGGATCTGGACGGCCAGACCTGGACCCGGTTCCGCGAGCGGCTCTATTTCGTCCGGCTCGATGCGGCGAGCGAGGCGGGCTGGCCGGATCTCGTCTCCCTGCTCGACGATTCACCGCGCGAGGTGCGTGTCTTCTATCTGGCGACCGCGCCCAACCTGTTCGGTAGGCTTGCGGAACGGATCAAGCTCTCGGGGGCGCTCAGCCCCGAAGCGCGCGTGGTACTCGAGAAGCCGATCGGGCACGATCTCGCTTCTGCCCGCCGCATCAATGACGAAGTGGGCCAGGTTTTCGCCGAGCCGCGGATCTTCCGCATCGATCATTACCTGGGCAAGGAGACGGTGCAGAACCTGCTCGTGCTGCGCTTCGCCAATGCGCTGTTCGAGCCGCTCTGGCAGAGCCACACCATCGATCACGTGCAGATCACCGTTGCCGAGAGTATCGGCATCGAGAGCCGCGGCGCCTATTACGATCGCACCGGCGCGCTGCGCGACATGGTGCAGAACCATCTCATCCAGCTCCTCTGCCTGGTGGCCATGGAGCCGCCGGCTTCGCTCGACCGCGAGGCCGTGCGCGACGAGAAGATCAAGGTGCTGCATGCGCTGGCCCCGATCTCCGTGGCCGATGTCGCGCACAAGACCGTGCGCGGCCAGTATCGGGCCGGGGCGATCGCCGGTTCACCGGTGCAGGGTTACCTGGAAGAGGCCAGTGTCCCTGCCAGCAGCAGGACCGAAACCCTTGTCGTCATCAAGGCGGAGGTTCGCAACTGGCGCTGGGCCGGCGTTCCGTTCTATCTGCGCACGGGCAAGCGGATGCCGAAAAAGGTCTCCGAGATCGTGATCCAGTTCCGCCCGGTTCCGCACTGGGTCTTTCCCGGCAGCGGTGCCGCCACGACGCCCAACCGGCTGATCATCCGCGTGCAACCGGACGAGCATGTCCGCCTTAGTCTCTGGATGAAGGAGCCGGGACCCGGCGGGCTCAGGCTGCGCTCGGCGGCCCTCAACCTGAGCTTCGCCGAAGCCTTCAAGGGCCGTTTTCCCGACGCCTACGAGCGGCTCCTGATGGACGTGGTGCGCGGCAATGCGACGCTTTTCATGCGGCGTGACGAGGTCGAGGCGGCCTGGACCTGGATCGACCAGATTCTCGGTGCCTGGGAGGAGACCGATGACCGGCCCCGCCCCTACACGGCCGGGACCTGGGGGCCCTCGGCGGCGATTGCGCTGATCGAGCGCGACAATCGCACCTGGTTCGAAGAAACGCTCGATATCGCCTGAAGGAGTCGGCTCATGCCCGTTGCACCGATTGCCGCTGTCACGCGCCGCATCCGGGAGCGGAGCAGCGGCCCGCGCGCGGCCTATCTCGCCCGTCTCGAGGCGGCGATCTCCCAGGGCGTGCAACGCGGCGGGGTCGGCTGCGGCAATCTCGCGCATGCTTTCGCCGCCTGTGGCGCCGCCGACAAGGCGGACCTCAAGGCTACGGACAAGCCCAATATCGCGATCGTCTCGGCCTATAACGACATGCTTTCGGCGCACCAGCCGCTGGAGCGGTTTCCCGCCCTGATCAAGGAAGCGGTACGCGCGGCGGGCGGGGTTGCCCAGTTCGCGGGTGGCGTTCCGGCGATGTGCGACGGCGTGACCCAAGGCCGCCGCGGCATGGAGCTTTCCCTGTTCAGCCGCGACGTGATCGCGCTCGCAGCCGCGGTTGCCCTTTCGCACGATGTGTTCGACGGCGCGCTGATGCTCGGGGTATGCGACAAGATCGTCCCCGGCCTGCTCATCGCGGGGCTCCGGTTCGGCCACCTGCCGATGATTTTCGTGCCGGCGGGCCCGATGCCGTCCGGACTTTCGAATTCCGAAAAGGCGCGCATCCGCCAGCTCCATGCGGAGGGGAAGGTCGGCCGCGGTGAGCTCCTCGAAGCCGAGATGCAATCCTATCATGCGCCCGGCACCTGCACTTTCTACGGGACCGCGAACTCGAACCAGATGCTGATGGAGATCATGGGCCTGCATCTGCCCGGTGCCTCTTTCGTCAATCCGAACACGAAGCTCAGGGACGCACTGACCGTCGCCGCGGCCCGCCGCGTGCTGGCCATCACAGCGCTCGGCAACGAATTCTCGCCCATCGGGCGGCTGATGGACGAGCGCGCGCTGGTCAACGGCATGGTGGGATTGCTGGCGACCGGGGGATCGACCAACCACACGATTCACCTGGCCGCCATCGCCGCCGCCGCGGGGCTCAGAATCACCTGGGAAGATCTCAACGATCTCTCGGAGCACGTGCCATTGCTCGCGCGCATCTATCCGAACGGCCCGGCAGACGTGAACCAGTTCCAGCGCGCCGGCGGCATGCCGCTCCTGATTGCCAGCCTGCTCGATCGCGGCCTGCTGCATGAGGATGCACGGACCGTCTGGGGCGAGGGCCTGGCGGCCTACCGCACGCGCCCTGTCCTCGACGGCGACATTCTTGCCTGGCAACCGATTTCCTCCGCGAGTGCCGACGAGACCGTGCTGCGCACGAGCCAGCATCCCTTCAGCCCGGACGGCGGGCTTCGCATCCTCAATGGCAATCTCGGACGGGCGGTGATCAAAACCTCCGCCATCAAGCCGGAGAATGAGCTTGTCGAGGCGCCGGCCAGCGTTTTCCACGACCAGGAGGGCTTTCTCGAAGCTTTCAAGGCGGGCCGGCTGGCGCGGGATTTCGTCGCCGTCATCCAGTACCAGGGGCCGAAGGCGAACGGCATGCCCGAACTGCACAAGCTCACACCGGCTCTCGGCGTGCTGCAGGATCGCGGCTTCCACGTCGCGGTGGTGACCGACGGGCGGATGTCCGGCGCCTCGGGCAAGGTGCCCGCCGCCATCCATGTCAGCCCCGAATGCGCGGCCGGTGGCCCGCTCGCGCGGGTCAGGGATGGCGATCCCATTCGCCTCGATTGCCGCGCCGGCCGGCTCGAGGTGCTGGTCGATAGCGAAACGTTCCTCTCCCGCGCGCTCCCGGATATCGATCTCACCGCCAACGAGGCCGGGCTTGGGCGAGAGCTGTTCGCGCCGTTCCGCCGCGCGGTGAACGGCGCCGACGAAGGGGCGACGATTTTCGCGTGACCGCCGGCGAGGCGAAAAAAGAGCGGCGGATTTTCATCCGCCGCGCCAAGTTTCGGGGGAGGGAACGTAAAAACTAACGTAAAAACTAGGGCGAGATCGTCGTCACGGCGCCGGCCGTGCCTTTCGCCCCGGCCACGGTCATGGCGGGGTTGGCGGGTGAGGGTCCGCCGAAGGCGCTTTGGGTGGCGTTCGCCGTCGTCGCGACATGGCCGGTGCTGCTGTTGCCGGTAGCGTTGGCCATGCCGGTGCCGGAAGCCCCGAACGGAGCGCCGCCGGTGCCCGGCAACTGGCCGCTCGCACCGCTACTGGCGGAGAACGAGGCGACGGGGCTGCCGGCGTTCGAGAGCGTGCCGCTGCTGTTGCCCGTGGCGCTGAACCCGGCGGTGCCGGATCCGGTTGCCGAGAGCCCGCCGAGCGACGTCGTGTGGCCGCCGAACGTGGTCGTGCCGTTGCTGTAGCCGATGGCAGCGATGGCATGGTTCGATGCGTACGACCCGGCGGCCCCGGTGCCCGTCACCGCGCCGTCGGCGCTCGCGTTCGACGCCACCGAGATCGGGCCGGCGCCGATCGGCGAGGTGGCACTGCCATTGGCCATGCCGCTGCCGGTGGCGTTGTAGGAGCCCGAGGCGTTGCCGGCGACATTCGTATGACCGCGGCTGAATGAGCCGCTACTCAGCCCGTGTGCGGTCATGGCGGCGATCGCATGCGCCATCGCGGAGCCATTCGATGCGCCATTGCCGTTGCCGCTCAGGGCGCCGGCGACGGCGGTCTTCGCGCTCGAGGACAGGTTCGAGCCGATGGCCGCCGTGGCGCTGCCGTTCGATCCGTAGGAGCCGGTCGCCACGTCATTGCCGGTGGTGGATCCCGTCACGCCGCCGCGGCTGAACGAGAAGGTCTTGGCGCCGTTCGGGGTGTTGACCGCCACCGAGACATCAACCGAACGCCCCGCGACAGTGCCGGTTCCTGAACCCGAAACAGAACCCGCGACGTTCGAGTTGGCGGTTGCCGAAAGCGAGCCGTCGGTTGCGGTCGAGGTCCCGTTGGCGCTGAAGGAGGCGGTGCCGCCGGTGCTGCTGGCCTGGCCGGTCGAGACCGAGCCGGCGATCGCCGCATGGTTGCCGATCGAGGTCGCGAAGGAATGATCACTCGACTGCGCGCTGGCGCTGCCGGTGCCGTTCACGCCGCTGTTGCTCGTCGCGTTGCCCGTGGCCGACATCGAGTTGCCTGCCGAAGGTGCTGCCGAGGCGGCCGCGGAAGCCGCCCCGCTACCGGAAGCCGAGGCGCCGCCGAGCGAGTTGGAGGCGGTGTTCGAGCTGGCATTGGCGGTGGCCGGCCCGGATTGCGAAGCGGCGGCGTTTGCTGCCGCATTGGCGCCGGTACTCGCCTTGCCGCCGCCGACGCTGGCGGCCGCTGCCGCCGTGCCGACCGCCGCCGCGGCCGATTGTCCGGCCGCTGAAGCAACGCCGGAGGCAAGGCCGGAGCCCATACCGATCGCGCTCCCGCTGCCGGTGCTCGTCGCGCCGGAAGTGGAATGGGACGAGACGCCGGCGGTGTTCGTACCAACGGAGGCGCTGTTGGTGGACGTTCCGCTGCTGCTCGCCGTGCCGGTGCCGCCAACGCTTGCGTTGCCGCCGGCGGCGCTGCTCGAGGTTGCGCCTGCACCGGGACTACCGGCGGTGCCACTGCTGGCTTTGGCTGCGTAGGCGCTGGCGACTCTCACACCCGGGTGGACAAGCTGCACCGTGATCGGAACGCTTGCTCCGGCGATTGCCATGGCACTGACCGTGGCCAGCAACATCATGCGTGGTCGCGGAACCTGCATCACTCTACTCCTCTCTTCAGTTCAGCCGCTCGTCGGCTTCGCTTCGGTTGCACTGCCGTCTGGTTCCCGGCCTCCTGCTGCTGCTTCGTGGACGGTGCGGCAGTACGAGACCGGGACGGGCGCGGCTGGCACTCCGTGCTGTCGACGCCGGCGCCCTGCTGCACCTCGGCTGGAAGAAAGGCCCTTCGTCCGAGGCGCTGCCGGGTCTCGAGCTAATGCCGGCCTGGTGCGCAGGCGAGAATTTATTCTTGTATTGCCCGGGGCTTTTTTGGACTCACGAGATTCGTGACCAGCGATGGACCAGGTTCCTGCCTCGCCGCCCGGCGACCTGTCGTGCGCAGGGGTCTGATCGATGGGGACTTTTCCCGACGGTGCGCGATGCTCGCCGGCGGCATCGTGGCCGGGGGATTCTTTTCGCGTGCCGCAACGGCCCGAATTTTGACTCGAAACGCATCCCGAGCGTGCCGCTCACCTGCTGCCATCCCGCCGCAATCCCGACAATCTTCGGCAGAATCTGAAATATCTCGTAGCAGCGCGTGAACACGAATCGATTCGCGAACCTGCCTCGGCGAAGCGATCGACTTCCCGACCGCGCAGAGTCTGCTGACGGTGGTTGCAACGCGGGCGCGGCGAATTACCTCGTCGAATGACCGCTCTTTTGCACCCCTGCCCGTAAGGAGAAGACAATGCTGGAAACTGGATTCGGTTTTGTAACAGTCGTTCTGCTGGCCGCCGTTCTGTGTGCGGCAAGCCACCAGGCGGGGGCCGCCTGGCTGCACGGACAGGCCGCTCCGCGAATCCTGAGCGTTGCGGCGGCCGGGGCGACGCCATCAGGCTCGGGTGGCGATTCGCATGCCGGAGGGACCACCCTATCAGCCACCGCCTCGGCCAACGCGACAAGCAGTGGTTCAGCCGTCGGCGAGGGCACGTGCAGCGCGGAGGCCACATCGGAAGCCGAGGTGCGGATCGGCAGCAAGGTGGTGCGCAAGAGCGCTCACAAGCGCGCCACAGAGACGGGGAGCGGCTGCAGTGCGAGTTCGGAATCCTCGGCGGAGGCGAACAGCGGCCCGCCAGGCCAAACCAGGCCCGGCGCGACGCCGCAGCAATAGATCGATATCGCTTCCGCGTATCAACGGAGAATCCGCCGATGCCATGCGATCGATCGGCCCAATCGACAGAGAGCGTGTGGCATGGCGGCCGCCTTCAGGCGGTCGGCGTCACGCGCACCTGCGCTGCGTTCGCCGCCGGGTTCGTGACGTTGATGCGAAAGTCGTAGACTCCGCCCGGGCCAAGCGGCGTTGCCGGAAGGGTGACGGCCGGCAGGGCCTGGAGTACCTGGTCCTGCGCATCGAGCAATGTGGCCGCCAGTGCCGGCATGATCGCCGGGATCGAAGACTGGTTGACGAGCTGGCCTTCGATGACCAGCGCAGGAGCGCCGTCATTTCCCTGGATGCGAGAGGAGTGAAGATTGCGCACCACGAATCCTGCCGTGTGCTGGACGTCTTCGCTCGCGGCGGCTCCGTTGCCCGACGGGGCCGCTCCGCATGGCTGATAGCCGCCCGGATCCTGTTCCACGCAGTACTGCGCCGCATAGTCGGCCTGCCGCACGCTCGACCAGGCGACACCAAAGCGCGCGTTCTGCACTTCGCCTGTCTTGAGCTTCAGCGAATAGAGGCCGGGCGGCAGCGGTGATTCGGGCCTGGCTACGATCATGTCGGGATGATCCGGGACCGGCTCGAATTCGAGCGTGAGCTGGTAGCCGGGCAGGTCCGGACTGGCCCATACGGAGCCCAGAGGATGCGGGATGACGTCGCCCGTCGAGGTCTGTTCATCGCGCACGCTCGCAACCCGCCAGGCCGTGATCGTGCTGTCGAGCGGGTGGGAGGTGTCCGCGAGCTGGCGGCTGAACACGAGGAAGCTGACATCGGGCGGGAGATCTTCCCGGCTCGACCAGGTCGAGCGCTCCCAGTCAGGTGGTCCGTCCAGACGAACCAGCTCTCCTCCATCCACGGCGTAGAGTCCGTAGAAGGTTGGCAACGGAACATTGGCTGTGCTGCCGGGGTCCGACCCGTACGGCGCCACTGGCGGCGGTGGTGCCACGCATCCCGATAAGGTGAGCGCTACAGCAAGGCCGGCAAACGGAAACTTCGGATGGATGACTTTCATGGGTGCACCTTCTTCTCCATGCAGTGGCCAGAAAGGCAGCGTGCATATCATGTCTCGGCACACGCACGGCGAGCATGCGAACGAAAGCGGTCGCACGCGAAGTCCGGCGATTGCGCCCGCATGCGCCGAGGCAGATCGACCGACCTCTGATGATAGGGGGACGCGCGATCGGAAATATGGCGAAAGCGAGAGCGAAATTGGTCGCGGTCGCAAAGCCACCAAATCGCCACATGATTGCCCTTCTCCCGGCCCAGGTGGGCCGGTACGGAGGAATCGTCGAATCGCGCGCAACGCCGCATCGGCATGGTGACGGCGAAGAGGCTGTTGCGGACCGGCATCGATGCCGGTCCGCAAGACATCGCACCAGGCGAAGGAGATGCCGAAGCAATGTCTCGATGTGCCAGACGCAAAGCCGGGCCCGGATGAACGTCGGATCCTTGTGCATGACGATGCTCGCGGACGGTTCCCGGGCGGAGTCGCTGCCGGCGCCGGGAGCGCCCCGCGTGGTGACGCTTGCCTGCATCGGGCGCGGGCAACCGGCGCTGATGCGCATCCTCGCCTCTTCGGGAGCGATGGTCGAGGAAGTTGCAGATCTGGCGGCGATGCTGGCGCGGTTGCGCCATGAGCCGCGGCCCGCTCTCGTCGTTCTCGAGTGGAGCCTGCCGGACATGCGGGGAACAGAGGCGCTGCAGCGTCTTTGCGAGTCTGGCGGGGACCTGCCGCTCCTGGTGCTGGGTTCGCCGGGTGGGCCGGACGTGGCGGCGGAGAGTGACGCGCGGGCGGGTGACGAAAGTCGTCCGGAGATGGAGAGCGGACGGCGGCCGTTGCCGCAATCGCTGGGATCCCTGGTCGCGAACGCAGCTCTCAACGACAGCCGCGCGGAACCGCCGCCGCCGCTCAGAGTGGGGGAAGGGCCGGCAGCCGTGCTGCGCCTCGATACCTGCCGGGTCTATTGGAACGGGCGGCGTGTCGATCTCAGCGTGACCGAATTTCGTGTCGTCAGCCGGCTTGCGGCGTCACCCGGAGTCGATTTCAGCCATCGCGACATCTACGACGTCATGAAGGGAGAAGGGATCGTGTCGGGCCGCGGCGAAGATGGCTATCGCGGCAATGTGCGGGCCGCAATCAAGCGAATCCGCCGCAAGTTCGTGCGTGTCGATCCCGGTTTCAGCGCGATCCGCAGCTATCACGGGTTCGGGTATCGCTGGGACGAAGGGGCGATGCTGGAGATGCCCGGGACAGGGGCGGAAGGGGCCAGCCTCACAGCCGGCCGATGATGCCGCGCGCGAACCCTCGGGGTCGCCTTGAGCCCGGGGGCATGGCAAGCTCTTTGCTTCTTTGCGAAGAGGCGGAGCCTGGCATGCTGGCGATCGAACGCGCTCCGGAACCAACCGACGAAGCGCGGGTGCTGATCGGCGAACTGGAGGCGGTGCTGGCGGCGGAGTATCCGCCTGAGCAGCGGCACGGCCTGTTGCTGGAGGCGATCTTCCATCCGCAGATCCGCTTCTTTCTCGCCCGGCTCGATGGTGTTGCGGTTGGTTGCGGCGGCGTTCTTTTGCTGGCGGATTTCGCGGAAGTGAAGCGGATGTACGTGCGCCAGCCGCAGCGCGGCCGGGGTATCGGGCAGGCCCTGCTGGGGCGGATCGAGGCGGAGACCTCGGTGGCGGGCCTCACGCTGCTGCGGCTGGAAACCGGAACCGCGCAGAGGGCGGCGATGCGCCTCTACGAGAAGGCGGGATTCCGCCGCTGCGAAGCATTCCACCCCTATGCGGCGATGCCGCCGGAGAGGATTGCCGGCAGCGTCTTCTTCGAGAAGAGGTTGCAACTGGCGGAGCGGCAGGCAACCGCTTGAATACCCGGGCTCTTTGCAAGGCGCCGCCTCCGGCGGGCCCCTCCCTTCCTTGCCGGCCGGTTGCACGGCATCCTGCGCGACACGATGGCTCGAACGAAACGTTGAGATGGCTGCCAAAGGACCGACCCGCGGTTGGCAGTTCTGGATCGATCGCGGCGGCACCTTCACCGACATCGTGGCGCGCGATCCGGGCGGCCGGCTCTCGGTGCACAAGCTGCTCAGCGAGAATCCCGGCGCCTATGACGATGCCGCGATGGCCGGAATCCGCTCCGTCCTTGGCCTCGACGCATTGGCGCCGGTTCCGGCCGGCCGGATCGACGCCGTCAAGATGGGCACGACGGTGGCCACGAATGCGCTGCTCGAGCGCAAGGGCGAGCCGACCCTGCTGATCGTCAACCGCGGGCTCGGCGATCTGTTGCGGATTGGCAACCAGGCGCGTCCCAGGCTGTTCGACCTCAAGATCACGCTGCCGGAGATGCTTTATTCCAGGGTGGCCGAGATCGAGGGGCGCATCGGCGCCGACGGCAACGAGATCGAGCCGCTCGACGAGGGGGCGGCGCGCGACGCCTTTCGGGCAGCCCGCGGCGCGGGCATTGCCGCCTGCGCGATCGTCCTGATGCACGCCTGGAAATTCCCCGCCCATGAACAGCGGCTGGCGCGCCTGGCCCGCGAGGCCGGATTCACCCAGGTTTCCGCAAGTCACGCGGTGAGCCCGCTGCTGCGCATCGTTCCGCGCGGCGATACCACGGTGGTCGATGCCTATCTCTCGCCGATCCTCCGCCGCTATGTCGAGAAGGTCGCGGCCGAGCTTCAGGGCACGCGGCTCTACTTCATGCAGTCGCATGGCGGGCTTGCCGAGGCGGCGCGCTTTGCCGGCAAGGATGCCATCCTCTCCGGTCCTGCCGGCGGCATTGTCGGCGCCGTTCGCACCGCGGCGCTGGCCGGGCATGCGCGCATCATCAGCTTCGACATGGGCGGTACCTCGACCGATGTCGCGCTTTATGCCGGCGGCTTCGAGCGCAGCTTCGAAACCGCGGTGGCCGGGGTCCGCCTGCGGGCGCCGATGCTGGCGATTCACACGGTGGCCGCGGGCGGCGGCTCGATCCTCTCTTTCGACGGCGCGCGCCTGCGCGTCGGCCCCGACAGCGCCGGCGCCGATCCCGGCCCGCTCTGCTATCGCCGCGGCGGCCCGCTCACCGTCACCGACGCCAATGTCTGCGTGGGAAAAATCCAGGCGCGCCATTTCCCGCCGATCTTCGGGCCCGGGCACGATCTTCCGCTCGACGTTGCCGCCGCCGAAGCGGGTTTCGCCGTGCTGGCCAGGGAGATTGCTGCCGCCACCGGCAGGGAGGCCGATCCGCGCGCCGTCGCCGCCGACTTCCTCTCGATCGCGGTTGCCAACATGGCGAACGCGATCAAGGAAGTTTCGGTTCGCAAGGGGCACGATCCGGCCTCCTTCGTGCTGCACTGCTTCGGCGGCGCGGGAGGCCAGCATGCCTGCCTGGTTGCCGACGAGCTGGGCATGTCGCGCGTGTTCATCCACCCTTTTGCGGGCGTTCTCTCGGCGTACGGGATGGGGCTCGCGGACCAGGCGGTGCTGCGGGAGCAGGCGGTCGAGGAAGCGTTCGAGGAGCCGGCTATCGCCTCGCTCGAGGCGGTCGCGAACCGGCTGGCCGAGGCCGCCAGCGCGGCGCTGGTGGCGCAAGGAGCCGATCCCGGCGCGGTCCGCCTGGTGCGCCGGGTGCATCTCCGCTACGCGGGCACCGAGGCGGCGCTGGCGGTTGAACTCGGCCCGGATGCAACGGCGATGCGCGCGGCCTTCACCGACATGCATCGCGCACGCTTCGGCTTTGCCACCGCCGATCGCCCGCTGATTGCCGAGACGGTGGCGGTCGAAGCGATCGCGCCGGGCGAATCGGTCGAGGAAGAAAATCTTCCGCCGCGGCGGGCCGGTGAGCCTCGGCCGATCGACACGGTTTCAATCTGGACCGGCGGGGCGGCGGTGAGTGCTGCGGTCTTCGAGCGCACGGCGCTCCTTGCCGGCGACCGCATCGGGGGCCCGGCGCTGATCCGCGAAGCCCATGCCACGACCGTGGTCGAGCCTGGCTGGACGGCGGAGGTGACGCCGCAGAATCACATGCTGCTCACGCGTACCGGTCCGGCACGCCGGGCGCATCTGGCGGCAGCGGCGGCCGGGGAGGCGCCCGACCCGATGCTGCTCGAGCTCTTCAACAACATCTTCATGAGCGTGGCCGAGCAGGCGGGCGCGGTGCTGCAGAATACCTCGATGAGCGTCAACATCAAGGAGCGGCTCGACTTCAGTTGCGCCGTCTTCGATGCGAGAGGCTGGCTGATCGCCAATGCGCCACACGTTCCGGTGCATCTCGGAGCGATGGGCGAGAGCGTGCGCACCGTGCTGGCGGGCCGCGAAAGGTCGCTCCGTCCCGGCGATGTCGTTGCGCTCAACAATCCTTTCAACGGTGGCACGCACCTGCCGGACGTGACGGTCATCACGCCTGTCTTCGATGAAACGGGAAAGGAAATCCGTTTCTTCGTCGGCTCGCGCGGCCACCACGCCGATATCGGCGGCGTGACCCCGGGTTCGACGCCGAGCGATTCGACCACGCTGGAGGAGGAGGGTGTCGTGATCGACGATTTCCTCCTGGTCTCGGCGGGCGAGTTCCGCGAAGGACCATTCCGTGCGCTGCTGGCGGCGGCACGCTATCCGGCGCGCAGCCCGGATGTGAACGTTGCCGACATCAAGGCGCAGGTGGCCGCCAACCAGGCTGCGGTGGTCGAGCTTGGCCGGCTCGTCGCCCGCTTCGGCTGGCCGGTCGTTGCGGCCTATATGCGCCACGTGATGTCGAATGCCGAGGAGAGCGTGCGCCGTGTCATCGCCCGTCTCGGCAGCGGGCGCTTCCGCTACACGATGGACAGCCTGGCGCCGCTCGATGTCAGCGTGGCGGTCGATGCCGCGCGCCGCGCCGCGGTGGTGGATTTCACCGGCACCGGCGGCCAGCACCGCGGCAATTTCAATGCCCCTCCCGCCGTCACCCGCGCGGCCGTGCTCTATGTATTCCGCTGCCTGGTGGGCGAGGACATACCGCTCAACGATGGCTGCCTGGTGCCGCTCGAGATCGTCATTCCGCCTGGCACGTTCCTTTCTCCCGCTCCCGGAGCTGCCGTCGTGGCCGGCAATACGGAGGTGTCGCAGGCGGTCTGCAACGCGTTGCTCGGTGCGCTCGGCACGATGGCCTGCAGCCAGGCCACCATGAACAACTTCGTGTTCGGCAATGCCGTCTTCCAGTACTACGAGACGATCTGCGGCGGCTATGGTGCCGGACCAGGCTTTGCCGGGGCTTCGGCCATCCACACCCACATGACGAACACGCGCATGACGGATGCGGAAGTTCTCGAGCTTTCCTACCCGGTCCGGCTCGAGCAGTTTGCGATCCGGCGTGGTGCGGGCGGAAGCGGACGCTGGCGGGGCGGGGACGGGGCGGTGCGGCGCATTCGCGCGCTGGCTCCGATGACGGCGGTGATCGTTGCCTCGCGCCGCACGGTGGCGCCGTTCGGGCTGGCCGGTGGCGGGGATGGCGCACCCGGCAGGCAATGGGTCGAGCGGCATTCGGGAGAGATGCAAATCCTGCAAGGGACCGACCGCATCGAGCTTTTGCCAGGCGATGTCTTCGCTATCGAGACGCCGGGCGGCGGCGGTTATGGGGTGGCGGGGGCGTGAGGGGTGATTCGCGTGCGCTCCGGAGCAACACGTGCCGCCCTCACCCCCGACCCCTCTCCCAGAGGGAGAGGGGAGAAGAGAGGAGACCCCTCACCGGGACCCCAGCAAAGTCCTGGGACTTTGCTGGGAGCCCGGCCCAGAGGGAGAGGGGAGGAACGGGGGGGCTACAGCGCCGCGCCGAGGTAGGCGCGGTGCAGGTCCGGGTTCTCGGCGATTTCCTGGGCGGTGCCGGCGAGCACGCTGCGGCCGGTCTGGATCACCGTCGCAGTGTCCGCGAATTCGAGCGCCAGCTCCATCGATTGCTCGGCGAGCAGCAATGTCAGCCCTTCCGCGCGCAGCTTCCCGAGCGTCTCGTACATCGCATCCACCACCGCCGGCGCTAGGCCCAGGCTTGGCTCGTCGAGCATGAGAAGCTTCGGATCGCTCATCAGGGCGCGCCCCACGGCGAGCATTTGCCGCTCGCCGCCCGACAGCGTGCCGGCGAGCTGCCGCCGTCGCCCGGCAAGATTCGGGAACAGCGAGAAGACACGATCGCGGAGCGCGCCGAAGCGCCGGCGATCCTGAAGGGCGGTCGCACCGAGGCGGAGATTCTGCTCCACGGTCTGGGTGACGAAAAGGCGCCAGCCCTCCGGGGAAAGGGCGATGCCCTGCCTGACGATAGCGTCTGCGGATGTGCCCTCGATTCGCCCGCCCTGCCATTCGATGCTGCCGCCGGCGGGCTGCACCAGCCCGGCGAGCGCGTTCAACGTCGTCGTCTTCCCCGCCCCGTTGGAGCCGAGCAGGGCCACCACCGTACCTTCCGCAACCTCGATCGAGACGTCCGATACGCCGACGAGATCGCCGTAATGCACGGCGAGATGCGACACCTTCAAGAGCGGCGCGTTCATCGAGCACGTCTTCGGCGGCGGCCGAGATAGGCTGCGATCACCGTCGGATCGGCCGTCACCTCGGCGGGCGTTCCCTCGGCGATCACCCGGCCCTGGTGAAACACCAGCACGCGCTCCGTCAGCCGATGGATCACCTCCATGATGTGCTCGACCACGATCAGCGTCACGCCGCGCGCATGAATTCGTTCCACCAGCTCGATCGCCGCTTCCACCTCACTCGAGGTGAGGCCGGCGAGTGCCTCGTCGAGCAGCAGAAGCCTGGGTTCGGTGGCGAGCGCGCGGGCAATCTCGACCCGCTTGCGCCCGGATGTGCCAAGCGCCGTGACCGGCATTTCGGCCCGCTCGGCGAGGCCCGTGAAATGAAGCAGCTCGTCGGCCTCGGCGGCCGCCCTGCGCCGATGCGGGTGGCGCAGAAGCGCACCCACCATCACGTTTTCCCTGACCGTCATGCCGGCGAAGACGATCGGCACCTGGAAAGTGCGGGCGAGCCCGAGCCTCGCGTGGCGATCGGGGGAAAGCCTGGTGATTTCCTGGCCACGAAAGCGGATCGTGCCGGAGGTCGGCCTGGTGTCTCCGGCGAGGCAGTTGAAGAAGGTGCTCTTGCCGGCGCCGTTCGGCCCGATGAGGCCGATCAGCTCGTTCTCGGCAACGACGAGACTGGCCTGGTCCACGGCGCGGAAACTGCCGAACGCCTTGACGATGCCCTCTGCCTCAAGCAGCACGGCGGCGACCGTTGCGGTTGATCAGCGGCCACAACTCGGCCAGCCCCCCGGGGCTGAAGCGGGCGATGAGCATGATGATGAGGCCATAGGCGACGTACGCGGCACCGGTGCCGCTGCCGCCGAGGAGCGCGTTCGTCGTCTCCTGCAGCGGCACCAGGATGATCGCGCCGGCGAGCGGCCCGAACAGCGTGCCGACGCCGCCGAGTGCGGCGATGACGACCATGTTGACGGAGATCAGAATCCCGAAGCCGCTCTCGGGATCGACGAAGCCGATCATCACCGCGTAGAGCGAGCCGGCGAGCGCAGTGAAGGCGCCCGAGATCAGGAGGGCATAGAGCTTGTAGCGCTGGACCGGCACGCCGAGGCTCTCTGCCGCCCGCTCGCCGGCCCCGATGGCGCGGAGATAGAAGCCCATCCGGCTTCTCTGCATCAGGTGGGTGAGGGCAAGCAGGAGGGCCAGCACGGCCAGGAAAATGGCGTAGTAGGGAAGCGAGTTGCGGAACAGGAGATCGGCGAGCGAGCGCGGCATCGCCGGCCCCATGAGGCCGATCGCACCGCCGGCGAATTTCCAGTTGACGACCAGGATTTCTGCGAGCGCGGCAATCGCGAACGTGCCCATCGAGAAATAGTGGCCGCGCAGGCGGAAGGTGGGCGGCCCGATGATGAGCGAAACCACGAAGCTGGCGACGATGCCGAGCGGGGCGCCGGCGATCGGCGGCAGGCCGAACCTGCCGAACAGCAGGAGCGAGGCATAGGCGCCGATGCCGAAATAGATCGAGTGCCCGAACGAGATCTGGCCGGCATAGCCGCCGATCACGTTCCATGCCGAGGCGGAGATCGCCGCCAGGACGACCAGCGCTGCGACCCGCTGGTAGAACGGATTGGCGGTCAGGAACGGGGCGATTGCCAGGATGACCAGCACCGCGACCGGCCAGGCACGCCGGAGAGGGATCATGCGCGCCCGAACATGCCCTGCGGCCTGACCCAGAGCAGGGCCACGAACAGGCCGTAGACCACGACGTCCTTGGTGGCCGGCCCCAGCCAGTAGGCCGAGAAGGACTCGACCACCCCGATGACCAGCCCGGCGAGCAGCGCGCCGGGAACGCTGCCGAATCCGCCCAGGCAGACGGTGACGAAGGCGAGCAGGGTGAAGGAATTCCCGACATCGGGAGAAACGTAGAAGAAGAGCGCGATCAGCCCGCCCGCCACGCCGGTTGCGGCGGCGCCGAGGCCCCAGGCGAGCGCCTGCATCGGATCGGGCCGGATGCCGACCAGGGCCGCCGCCACCCGGTCCTCGGACACGGCCAGCATGCGGCTGCCGAGGTCGGTCCGGGTCAGCAGGAGATGCATCCCCGCGGTCAGCGCGATCGCGGTTGCCCCGGCGAGCAGCCGCGCCGCCGAAAGCCGGACGCCTCCGAGGTCGTAGACGCCGCCGACCAGCGTCGTCGGCAGCGAGACGAAGTTGGCCGAGAAGGCCCAGAGCGCGCTGTACTGGAGGACGAGGGCGAGGCCGAAGGTCGAGATGATCTGCGCCAGCATCGGCCCGCGCATCACGTGGCGCACCAGGAGGAGGTAGACGACGACGCCGAATCCGAACAGCCCGACGGCTGCCAGCGGCACGAAGAAGGCCGGGCCGACCTTGAGCAGCGTGAAGCAGAAGAACGCCACATACATCGCCAGCATGACGAACTGCCCATGCGCGAAGTTCATGACGTTCATCATGCCCCAGATCAGCGTCAATCCGGAGGAGAACAGGGCGTAGACGGCGCCGAGCTGCAGCCCGTCGCTGACCAGTTGCAGCAGGATCATCCCGCTTGCGCGGGGCAGGCGCGCATCAGGTCCAGCCCTTGAACGGCAGCTCGAGCTTTGCGCTCGCCTGGTCGGCCGGCCAGACCGGCACGTAGCTTTCGCCCTGCAACTGGATCATCAGCGAATAGGCGAGGATGTTCTGGCCCTGGGCGTTGAATTTCACGCCCTTGTAGCCGATCAGCAGTTGGCTCGCCGGCAGGTCGGTCTTCACCAGCGCTTCGCGGATCGCCTCCGGCTTCGTCGATCCGGCGCGGTTGATGGCATCGCAGAGCACGAACAGGCCCTGCATCGAGCGCGCCGTCGTGTCATCCATGTCGCGGCCGGTCCGCTTTTTGAAGAGCGCGTTGATCTTGTAGGTGATGCTGTCCGGCTTGCCGGGCACGAAAGCGCTGCGGTTGAGCGCTCCCTGCGCGATCGGGCCGACGGCCTTGATGAAGGAGGGGTCGGAGAAGCCGGAATCGTCGCCGATCACGATCGGCGGGCGATAATCGAGCGTCTTCATCGTTTTCAGATACAAAATCGAATCCGAGGTGTAGCTGATGAAGATGATGACGTCCGGGTTTCCCTTCTTGAGCTCGAGCACCTGCGGGGAGACGTCGGTGCCGTTGGCGTTGTAGGCGATCCGCTGGGCGATCTTGATGCCGCGGGAGGCCGCGGTCGAGACCATCGAGTCGGCGACCGAGGTTCCGTAGTCGGTGTTCTCGTGCACCACCGCGATCCTGCCGGTGGCCAGGCCGCCCTTCGCGACGTCGGCGAGAAAGTCGAGATAAAGCTTTGCGAAGTCGGGACCGTAGGGCGTGGTGCGGAAGAACCACTTGTAGCCCCGCTCGGTGAGGTTCGCGGCGGCCGATTCCCCGGCGAGGTAGGGAATGCCGTAACGCTCCGCAACGGCGCTGGAGGTCAAGGTGCAGCTCGACTGGTAGGCGCCGCACATCGCGATGACATGATCCTGGGTGATCAGGCGGAGTGCGTCGCTCGCGGCGACCGCCGGGCTGCCCTGGTTGTCGGCCCAGGTCAGCGCGACCTGGGCGCCGCCGAGATTCGGCAGGCCGGCAGTGCCGGCGAGCGTCAGCGGCGCCAGATCCGGATGCGGCGTGTTGATGATCTCGACCGCCAGCTCGGCGGCCTGCTTGATCGACTGCCCGGCGGCTGCAGCGTTGCCGGTGAGTGCCTCGATATAGCCGATCCTGACGGTCTCGGCCGCCATCGCGTGCTTCGACAGAGCCGGCAGAACTGCCAGCGCCGGCCATGCCAGCACGCCACGCCTGCTGATGGACATCCTGATTTCCCCCTTCCTGCCCCTGCCTCCGCGGGGCCTGCATCCGAACTGAGTGCCGACTTCTGTCGTTGAGTGATTCACCCTCACCCCTACCCCTCTCCCAGAGGGAGAGGGGAACTTTTTGGATGCCTCTCTCCCGGAGGGAGAGGGGAATTACGCGGATGCCTCTCTCCCGGAGGGAGAGGGGAATCGTGCAGATGATGCGCCGGAGGTGTGCGTCACTCGTGTGTAATTCCGAATACTAGGCGAGGAAGGTATCGGAAACCAAGGGGAGGGCGCGCGCGAGTCGAAGCCGGGGGCGGATTTTTCCAGGGTGCGCGATCTACACGACGCGGTTGGGTGGCGAGGTCCCGTTCAGCAAGGCGGCGATGCCATCGAGCGCGAGGAAGCCCATGGCATCGCGCGTCGCCAGTGTCGCGCTTCCGAGATGCGGCAGCAGCACCACGTTCTCGAGCTCCAGATATCCCGGATGCACGCGCGGCTCTCCTTCATAGACATCGAGCCCGGCCGCAGCGACATGTCCCGAGCGGAGTGCCGAGATCAATGCCGCATCGTCGACCAGGGTTCCGCGGGCCGCGTTGGCGATCACCGCACCCTTGGGCAGGAGCGCAATCCGCTCCGCGTTCAACCAGTGCCGGGTGCCCGCTCCGCCCGGGGCGTGCAGCGACAGCACCTCGCTGGCGGCGAGGAAGCTCCGGTCGCCGGCGTGGAAGATCGCGCCCTGCGCGCGCTCGGGGGGGAGGCGGGCAATGTCGTGGTAATGGATTTCCATCTCGAAGCCGCGGGCGATCCGGGCCAGCTCGCGGCCGATCCGGCCCATCCCCAGGATGCCCAGCCGCCGCCCCGAGACGCCGATGCCGAGAAGCTGCGTCGGCGTCCAGCCGCTCCAGCGCGCCGTGCGCACCAGCCTCTCGCCTTCGCCGGCGCGCCGCGCCGCGGCGAGGATCAGCAGCATCGCGAGCTCGGCGGTCGCGACCGAGAGCACGTCGGGTGTGTTGCAGACGGCGATCCCGCGCGCCTTCGCTGCCGCGCAATCGATATGGTCGTATCCGACGCTGAAGGTTCCGATCGCCCGCACGCTCTCGGGCAGGGCGGCGAGGGCCGGTGCGTCCAGCCGGTCGGTCGGAGCAGCGAGGATGGCCGCGGCACCCGTGGCCAGCCGCGGCAGCTCGCTTCCGGCGATCAGCCGGTCCTCGGAATTGAGCCGCGCCTGGAAATCGCGTGCCGCCCGCGCCTCGACCGCCGGTGGCAGCCGTCTCGTCACCAGCAGCACCGGCTTTTCCATGGTCCTCTCCCACCGTTCAGGCGCCGGATGATGCCGGTTTGCCGATGGTTGCGGAAGAGACGGCGGCGCGGCAGGCTCTCTCCTCCTGTTTCCGCCCCCGACATTCATCCTGCCTGCCGGGGAACGAATGGGACCAGCGGGCGGCTGAAAAAGAGCGAAGCGTGAGAGAGGCAGGAAAGATCGCGACGGAGCAGGCCACCGAGTTCCTGGCCGGCCAGGTCGAGCGGGTCACCTACCACAATCCGGAAAACGGCTTCGCCGTGCTCCGGGTCAAGGCGCGTGGCCGGCGAGAGCCGGTCGTCGTGGTCGGCCACGCGGCCGCGATCGTGGCCGGCGAATTCGTCCAGGCGAGCGGCACCTGGCAGAACGACCGGCGGCACGGCGTGCAGTTCCGGGCGAGCTTTCTGAAAACCGCGCCGCCCACCTCCGCCGAGGGGATCGCACGGTATCTCGGCTCCGGCATGATTCGCGGCGTCGGCCCGGTGATGGCGAAACGCCTGGTGGAAAGTCTCGGGGCCGCCGTTCTCGACCTCATTGAGCAGGAGCCCGCCCGCCTGGAGACGGTGCCGGGCATCGGCCCGAAGCGTCTGGCCCGCATCCGCGCCGGCTGGGCGGAGCAGAAGGTGATCCGCGAGATCATGCTTTTCCTGCACGGGCACGGCGTTTCCACCGCCCGCTCGGTGCGCATCTACAAGACCTACGGCGCCGAGGCGGTGCGGGTGATCAGCGAGAACCCGTACCGGCTGGCGCGCGACATCCGCGGCATCGGCTTCAAGAGCGCCGATCTGATCGCGGCCCGGCTCGGCATTGCGAAGACGGCACCGATCCGGGTTGCCGCCAGCATCGGCTACGCCCTTGCGGAGGCGATGGACGAGGGCCATTGCGGCCTGCCGCTGCCGCAACTCCTCGAGCTTGCCGCGCGGCTGATCGAGGTGCCGCGGGAGCTGGTCGAATCGGCGCTGGATCAGGAGATCGCCCAGGGAACGGTCCGCGCCGATTCGCTCGGCGGCGCCCCGGCCGTGTTCCTGATCGGCCTCTGGCGGGCGGAGAAGGAGATCGCCGAGCGCTTCGAGATGCTTGCCCGCGGCCCGCTGCCCTGGCCTCCGATCGATCCGGCGAAGGCCCTGCCGTGGGTCGAAGCGAGGATCGGCGTCTCCCTTGCCCCCTCCCAGCGCGAAGCGGCAACGCTCGCTCTGTCCTGCAAGCTCACCGTCATCACCGGCGGACCGGGGGTGGGGAAGACGACGCTCGTGAATGCGATCCTGGCGATCCTGCGTGCCAAGGAAGTGCGCGTGGCGCTGGCCGCACCGACCGGGCGTGCCGCCAGGCGGCTTTCCGAGAGTACGGGTCTCGAGGCGCGCACGATCCACCGCCTGCTCGAGATCAACCCCGCGAGCGGCGAGTTCCGCCGCCACGCCGGCAATCCGCTGGCCGCCGATCTCGTCGTTCTCGACGAGGCAAGCATGATCGACGTTCCGCTGATGCGCGCCTTGCTCCGCGCCGTGGCGCCCGCGGCTGCGCTACTGGTCGTCGGTGATGTGGATCAACTGCCCTCGGTCGGCCCGGGGCAGGTGCTCGCCGATCTCATCACCTCGGGTGCCTTTCCCGTGGTCCGGCTTTCCGAGGTGTTCCGGCAGGCCAGGGAGAGCCGCATCATTCTCGCCGCGCATCGGATCAATCGCGGGCTGATGCCGGAGGCGGAGATTCCGGGTGAGCCCACCGACTTTCATTTCATCCAGGTCGCGGAGCCGGAGGAGATTCGGCGCAAGCTGGTCAGCCTGGTGGCCGAGCGCATTCCGAAGGGTTTCGGGCTGGATCCGATTCAGGGCATCCAGGTGCTCTCCCCGATGCAGCGCGGCGCGCTCGGTGCGCGCGCCCTCAATCTGGCGTTGCAGGAGGTGCTCAATTCCGCTCCGCCCGAGGCTCCGCGCGTCGACCGTTACGGATCGACCTTCAGCGCCGGGGACAAGGTGATGCAGGTCGAGAACGATTACGAGCGCGATGTTTTCAATGGCGATCTTGGCGTTGTACGCGCGGTCGATCTCGAGGAAGGAGAGCTGGCGGTCGAATTCGACGGCAGGGAGGTTCGCTACTCCTTTGCCGAGCTGGACGAGTTGCAGCTTGCCTACGCGATCAGCATCCACAAGAGCCAGGGCTCGGAATACCCGGCCGTGGTCATTCCGCTGGCAACCCAGCATTACACGATGCTGGCGCGCAACCTGCTCTACACCGCCATCACGCGCGGCCGGCGCCTCGTGGTCGTGCTGGGCCAGAAACGGGCGCTGGCGATCGCCGTGCACACGGCCGGCGACCGGCGCCGCTTTTCCAAGCTGGCCGAATGGCTCAAGGGCGAAGGCGGGCCCGGGCCGAGGGCGGATCGCGCTTGACTGGAATCGCGAAGCGATCCCAAGGGGACCATGGGAGCGCGTGAATCCGCTCGGTCAGACAAAGGAGAGCGTGTTCAGTCAACCTGAACACGCTCGAGGGCGGCGGGCATGGATGAAAGGTGGGGTTAGCCCGCCGGTCAGCGCCCGGCGGCCAGCACGGCAACGGCCGCCGCGACCTCGGCGATCACTGCCTCCCAGGCGCCCGGCCGCGGCTGACGATAGAGGCGCATGCTGGGGTACCACGGGCTGTCGCCTCGCTCGGTGAGCCAGCGCCAGTCAGCGGGCCTGGGCAGCATCACCCAGACCGGCCGGCCAAGGGCCCCGGCGAGATGGGCAACCGAGGTGTCGATCGAGAGCACGAGATCGAGATGCGAAAGAAGTGCCGCGGTTTCTCCAAAGTCCTTCAGGTCCCGGGTGAGATCGATCGCATTCGGGAACTCGGAGAGTGCCTTGGCATCGGCTGCCGAAAGCCTGGTCTGGAGCGGCAAGAGGGTCACATCCGGCAGGCGCGCCAGGGGCTGGAGCTGAGGGAGCTTGAGGGAACGGCGGCGGTCATTGGGGTGGGTCGGCCGGCCCGACCACGTAAAGCCGATCCGCATCCGCCCCTTGGGCAGGGCCTCGTCCAGCCGTCGGCCCCAGGCATCGATTCGTGCCGGGTCGGCGCGAAGATAGGGCACCTCCGCCGGGATCGAGGTGGCGTCGGTGTTGAACAGCATCGGCAGGCTCGAGAGCAGGCAATAGGCGGCGTGGGCGGGAATGTCGGTCCAGCGGTGAAACGTCGCGGCAACCCCCTCGATACGCGAGAAAAGGGGCATCAGCTCGGCGCTGCACCCCACGACCACCTCCGCCGCACGCCCTGTCACGCGTGCGATGTAGCGGCAGAACTGGAGCGAATCGCCGAACCCCTGGTCGGCGACCAGGAGCAGCCGGCTCTTCGGGAGGCGCATGCCGTTCCACGGTGCGGCGGTCATTTTCGGCAGCATTCCCTTGGCCTGCTCGATCTTGTTGCGCCACTCGTATTCGAGCCAGCCGGAGGCGAAGTCTCCGCGTGCGAGCAGGGCCTGGGCGAGGGCAAGATGGGCGGCCGGGTTTTCCTGATCGCGCCCGAGCGCGGCGAGGAAGCAGTTCACGGCCTCCTCGTTCTCCCCGCGATCGACATGCGCGATGCCGAGATTGACGAGGAAAGCCGGGTTCCCGGGGGCAAGCTTCACGGCCATGCGGGCGGCGTTCAATCCTTCGTCCAGCCGGTAGGCGAAGCGATAGAGGGCGGCGAGATTGCTGTACCAAAGGGGGACCTCGCTGCTCCTGGCGACGGCCCGTTCGAGGAGGGCGATGCCGCGTGCGGTATCGCCGCGATGACCGAGCAGCGTGCCGAGCAGGGCGAGCGCGGGTGCGTAGTCGGGCTTCTCCCCCAGCACGTCGGTGCAGATTCCGGCCGCCTCGCCGATCCGCCTGGCGCGTGCTGCGGCGTCGGCGCGGGTCATGGCGTCGATGACGTCCTGGGGCACCGATGAGGCTTCGGCGGCAGGCTGGGCCGGGGGCGATACCGTGCCGGCCCCTCCGACCACGCTCGGTCCGGTCAGCGGTCGGTTCGGGCTTTCACCCGGAGGTTGCGTCACGCCGCGACGAGGCGGGTCATCGATCGGTTCCCGAGGGCGCCTTTACAGGCCCGTTACCTTCGCTCGTCCGGTCGGTACCAGAGGGCTGCGAGCGAATCAATCGCCCGCCATGCAATCGGGGGCAATCCGGCCCGGCGGCGCATGACAAACGGCACGTGCATCCCCAACTCCCACTGGCGCGTGATCAAGACCGAGAGACGGAGGGGAGCGATGTTGATTCGCCGCCGCTTCGGGTGGGAAATCCCGGAGTCTGCCGCCACGCCGGAATCCGTCGCTCTTGGACGGCGATCGCTGATCGGCGGCGCGGCTGCGCTCGGCCTGGCCGGCCCGGCCGGCGATGCAGAGGCAGCCCTTCCCGCGGAGGCGGCAGGATTCACCGGCCCGATGTCAGCGCCGGTCGACCGGCGCTATCAGCCCGGGCGGCCTTTCACGCCAACCGAGAATGTATACACCTACAACAACTACTATGAGTTCGGGGAGGAGAAGGGCATCTGGCGCCTGGCTGAACGCCTGCCGATGCATCCCTGGTCGATCACCATCGACGGGCTGGTGGCGAAGAAACGGACGATCGCGTTCGAAGACCTCCTGAAGCAGGTCACTCTGGAGGAGCGGCTCTATCGGCACCGGTGCGTCGAGGCCTGGGGGATCACCATTCCCTGGACCGGTTTTCCCCTGAAGCGCCTGCTGGAGATCGCCAAGCCGCTTTCTGCGGCAAAATACGTGGTTTTCCATACGGACGAAAATCGCCGCTCCATGCCAGGACTTCGCGAGGCCTGGTACCCCTGGCCCTACACGGAGGGGCTGACGATGTTCGAGGCCGAGAACGATCTGGCCATCATCGCGGTCGGTCTCTACGGCCAGGAGCTGAAGCCGCAGAATGGCGGCCCGATCCGCCTCGTGGTGCCCTGGAAATACGGCTTCAAGTCTGCCAAGGCGATCGTTCGCGTGACGTTCTCCGAGACGCGACCGCTCACCTTCTGGGCGGAAGTGGACGGCGACGAGTACGGCTTCTGGGCCAACGTCAATCCGGCGGTGCCGCATCCACGCTGGAGCCAGGCGACCGAGCGGGTTTTGGGCACCGACGAACGCGTGCCCACCCAGATCTGGAACGGCTATGGCGATTTCGTCGCCTCGATGTATGACGATCTGAAGGGCGAGAAGCTGTTTATGTGAATCAAGCCGATAACTTACGATCCTTCTTGATATTTTTAGAAACCACCTAGAAGTACTTGTAAATAATCGACTCTTTCGA
>JASHOF010000047.1 GCA_030041255.1 Acetobacteraceae bacterium | reverse complement strand
AGCTTCACCGGCGTCTACCTGGCCCCGGCCGGCACCACGCAATGGGGCCCGAACCAGGCCCTGAACGACGACGACAAGGAGCTCGATTTCGGCGAACGCCTGACGTTGACGGGCCTCAATCCCGGGATTTACGATGTGAAGCTGGTCGATAAAAAGGGCCGGACCTGTATTCTGCACCACGTCGATCTGACCACGGCCATCAGCTTCGACATCCGGGATGCGGCCCTGACCGACTGCCAATAGGCCGACTGCAAAGAGGAAAGAAAATCCCTGACCCCTGAGCTGGCCACCGTGGATGGTTCCGATCTCGCCGAGCTGACGGCGCTGGCTCCCGATCCCGGAACCTCGGCGCTCAGCGTCGAAGGGGTCAGTCACTCCTACGGAGAGCGACGTGCTCTCGACAAGGTGAGCCTCGCCGTGCCGCGCGGCGGATTCGCCGCCCTGCTCGGCCTCAACGGCGCCGGCAAGACCACGCTCTTCTCGCTGATCACCCGCCTGTTCGACACCCGGCACGGCCGCATCACCGTGCAGGGTTTCGACGTCTCCCGCCACCCGAGTGCGGCACTCGCCGAGCTCGGTGTCGTCTTCCAGGCCCGCACGCTCGATCTCGATCTCAGCGTGCGCGACAATCTTCTCTACCACGCCGCGCTGCACGGCCTCGGCCGCCGGCGGGCACAGGCGCGCACCGCCGCGGTGCTCGAGGATGTCGGGCTGACCGAGCGCGCGCGCGACAAGGCGCGCCGGCTCTCCGGCGGGCAGATGCGGCGGGTCGAAATCGCCCGCGCCCTCATCCACGAGCCGAGCGTGCTCGTCCTCGACGAGCCGACCGTCGGCCTCGACGTTGCTTCCAAGGCAGCGATCGTCGAGCAGGTACGGGCACTGTCCCGAATGCGCGGGGTGGCGGTTTTGTGGGCCACCCACCTGCTGGACGAGATCGAACCAGGGGATCATGTGATCGTGCTGCATCTGGGCAAGGTGCTGGCGGCGGGGGAAATGTCGGAGATCATCGCCTTGGCCCAGGCGCCCGATCTCCGATCCGCCTTCCGCGGGCTCACCGGCACCGCGGTGCCGGCGCCGGAGCCCGAGGACGCCGGGGCATGAGCGCCACCACGCTCGGCCGCGCCCGCCATGGCCTCACCCTCGGCGGCTACGCGATCTGCCTCAAGGGCGTGCTGTGGCGGGAGGCGCTACGCTTCATCCACCAGCGCGGCCGCTTCCTCGCCGCCCTGGTCCGCCCGTTGGTATGGCTCGTCATCTTCGCCGCCGGCTGGCGCCAGGTGCTCGGCGTTTCGATCGCTCCCCCCTACCATACCTACATCCTCTACAGCACCTATGTCGTGCCGGGACTGCTCTCCATGATCCAGTTCTTCTACGGCATGCAGTCTTCGCTCTCGATGGTCTACGACCGCGAGATGGGCAACATGCGGGTGCTGCTGGTCAGTCCCTTCCCGCGCTGGTTCCTGCTGGTCGCACGCCTTTCCGCCGCCACCGTGATCTCGATCATCCAGTGTTACGCGTTCCTGGTCGTGGCCTGGCTGTGGGGGGTGGAAATCCCGGATCCCGGCTGGCTGGCGGTACTGCCGGCGCTGATCATCGGCGGCTTCATGCTGGCGGCAATGGGCATGGTGCTCTCCTCCCTGATCCGCCAGCTCGAGAATTTCGCCGGCGTGATGAACTTCGTGATCTTCCCGCTCTTCTTCGCCTCCTCGGCGCTCTATCCGCTGTGGCAGGTGCAGCAGTCGAGCCCGATCCTCTACCAGGCCTGCCTGCTCAACCCCTTCACCTACGTGGTCGAGCTCACCCGCTTCAGCCTCTATTCGACCTGGAACCCGACCGCGCTTCTGGTCGTGGTCGGCTGCACGATCGTTTTCACGGCGGCGGCGATTCTCGCCTACGATCCGGCGCGCGGACTGATGGCGCGCCGGCCCGGAGCCGCGGCATGAAATACAGATACGCAGGCGCGCTCGTCTTGGCACTCCTCTGGGCCGCCGCCACGCCGGCCATCGCGGCCTCCGAGGACACCGCCACGCTCGATCCGAACTGGCCCTGCGAGCAGATCAAGATCGAGCATATGTCGCTGGCCACCTTCTGGGGCGGGCCGCCGCTCGGGACGTTTCTGGCGGACTGGCAGCATTATCCCGCTGCCGCCGCCCTCGCCCAACGCCTCGTGCAACGCCGGGTGCCGATCGCCGAAGCAAACGCCGAGATCAAGGCCTTCGCTGCACAGGCAGGCAAGGACAGCCAGGCCCAGCTCCTCGCCCTGATGGGCGGGCTCTTCTCGCTCCTGGATCGGGAACGATTCGAGGTGGTGCAGGGGCTCGATCGCTTCGGCGCCCGCCAGAAAACCTACGCGGCGCAAATCCGCGACGAGATCACCGCGCTGCATGATGCCCAGGATGCCGCCCGGCCCGACCCGAAACAGGTCGACACCCTTTCGAGCAAGGTCTTCTGGGACACCAGGGTCTTCTCCGACCGCCGCGACATGATGTCGTACGCCTGCTTCGTGCCCGATGCGATCGAGCACCGCCTCTACCAGCTCGCCGGCACGATCGCCAACCTGCTCCCCTGAAAGGCGCGCTGTTGCGCCGCTGGTCGGAACCCGCCCGGAGCCGGCTCATCACGCTGATTCCGGCCGCTTTGCCCCCGCCGCTCTCGCTGTTCCGACGCTGTTCTGAGCGAACTCTCCCGGGGCGATTTCGCCCCTTGCGGGAATGGCCCCGGCACCGCCATGCTGTTGGTCCGCTGCTGCCAGACTCTGCATAAAATAGGAAAAATAGGGTCTTGCCATGGCGGCGCGGGGATGCAAGATTTGCACTCGGGTTGCATTATTTGTGTCGAAGCTGAGCGCGGGCCCCATCTCGCGCGCGGTCCGTTATAGCCCGCAGAACCCAGCGAACCAGGAGGGAACACAATGACTCTACGGGAACGGTTGAAGACAGGTGTGGCTTGCCTTGCTCCGGCGGCACTCGGGCTGTCGGCGGTGCTCTGGCTCGGCGCCGGAACAGCGCTGGCGCAGAGCACTCCGAACGCTTCGGACTTCCTCAACGCCGCCACCGACAGTGCCAACTGGATCCTGCCGGCCAAGAGCTATTCCGGCAACCATTATACGAATGCAACGGTAATCGGCCCCGGCAATGTCGGCAACTTGCATCTGGCCTGGACCTTCCATCCCAGCGACACCGGACCGATGGAAGTCTCGCCGATCATCTATAACGGCACGATGTACATCACCACCGCGCATGACCATCTCTATGCGCTCGATTCCGTGACCGGCAAAGTGAAGTGGTCGTTCACCGACAATCCGCACGTCATCTCCTTCTCCGCCAACCGCGGCATCGGGCTGGTGGACGGCAATGTCTATCTCGGCACGCTCGACGGGCACCTGATCGCCCTCAACGCGGAGACCGGGCAGAAGGTGTGGGACAAGGTGACGGTCTCGGATACCGCCAACGCCTTCTACACCATGGCGCCGGTGCCCTGGTTCACCCCAAGCAACGGCCAGGCCGAACTGCTGCTCGGCGTCTCCACCGGCGACTGGGGCGGCCGCGGTGATATCTCCGCCTACAACCCGACGGACGGCAGCGTGCTCTGGAAGTGGTACACGGTGCCTGGCCCGGGCCAGCCCGGCAACGATAGCTGGAGCGGCGATTCCTGGAAGCGCGGCGGCGCCTCGGCCTGGACCGGGATGACGATCGACCCCGCCACCCAGACCCTGTACACGAATCTCGGCAATCCGGGACCCGACTTCCTGGCCACCGTCCGCCAGGGCGACAACCTGTACTCCGATTCGATCGTGGCACTCGACATCTCGGGCGCTCAGCCGAAGCTCAAATGGTACTACCAGTTCATCCCGCACGACACGCATGACTGGGATCCGGTGATGCAGCCGATCCTGTTCACCGGCAAGGTGAACAACCAGGATCGCCAGCTTATCGCCAGCGGCGACAAGGCCGGCACCGTCTGGATCCTCGACGCCCAGACTGGCAAGCTGCTCAGCCGCACGCCGGTGAGCTTCCAGTTCAACCAGGACACCCAGCCGACCCTCGCCGGCAACTACGCCTGCCCGAACACGCTGGGCGGCGTGGAGTACGAGGGCGGGTCCTTCGATCCGGCCACGAACACCTTGTTCGTTCCGAGCCAGAATGAATGCGGCTTCTGGACCGCGACCAAGGATGTCGTCTACATCGCCGGCCAGTTCTACCTCGGCGGCGGGTTCCCGACTTTGGTGGGTCCGGACACCGGGGAGATGAACGCGATCAACGTCGGCACCGGCGTCTTCAACTGGCGTCACCACTTCAACCTGCCGAACTATGGCGGTGCGCTGACGACGGCTTCCGGGCTGGTCTTCTCCGGCAATCTCGGCGGCACGGAGAACGCATTCGACGCCAAGACCGGCAATATCCTCTGGAGCTTTGACACCGGCGCCTTCATCACGGCGCCGACCGAAGCCTATGAAGCGAACGGCAAGGAGTTTATCGTGGTCGCGGCCGGCCCGGCCGGCAACGCCTCGATCCCCGAACTGCCGCAGTCCGGCAGTGCCTCGGGGCCGGCGCCTGTCGTCAGCGTCTTCACGCTCGGCCAGTAAGGAGGACAACAGCGCGCAATGCGCTTGAGCCAGATCAAACTGTCGCGGCCGGCCCGATTCTTCGGGCCGGCCGTTTTCCTTCTGCTCGGTGCCTGCCTCGGGCTGGCCGCGTTCCCGCGCGGAACGCTCGCCGCATCCGCCGGCGATCACCTGAGCATGGTCGCCGCCCTCTCGGATTTGCAAGCGGCAATCACGGAAATTCTGCACGCCAACAACAGTTACGTGACCGATCGGAACTATTATCATCGGGCCAGCCAGCGCGCCATCAATGCGCTTGAAGGCGTGAACGGGCCCGAGTACCGCGCGGCGGCCGGCTCTCCCGGCGACGCTGAGGGCGTACTCGGCCACCTCGACGCCCTGCTGCATCGCCAGGGAACGCCGGTCTGGGCCGCGCCGCTCGACGGCGCGGAGGCCAACGTGCGCGGCGCCGTCGCCCACCTGCTGGACGCCAACAAGGCGCGAGAACTGATGGAATACGCGCTCGCCACCTCGCGTGCGCTCGCCTATCTCGAGGTCGCACGCGGCCGGCCCGACGAGGTCGGCGTATTCGGCGGCCTGGAGGGCGCGCTCGCAAACACCGTGCTCGGCGTGCCCGCGGGCGCAACCGTGGTGGACGGATGCTCGGACCCCGCCCACGCGCCATCCTACGGCGTGCACGGGGGTTACATCGCCTGGGTCGCGGCGCCGGCCAGCGTTGGCGTGCACGCCCTGGCGGAAAGCCCGGGCGAAAACTCCCTCAAGGTCGTGAACGGCGTGATCGTGCTGCCGACGGCGGCGGCTGCACTCGTGGCCGCAGACTGCCGCAAGCACGCCGAGGCCACTCCCGCGGCAGCACCGGTCAAGACCGCCGCCAAGGCGGCTGACCCCACCGGAGCGAGCGGTGATGTACCCGCTCTCTACACCAAGATCCAGGCGGCGGCGGGCGCGCAGGTGTTCGCAGCCAACTGCGTTGCCTGCCACGGGACCAACCTCCAGGGCACGGCAGCACCGTCAGTTGCGGGGATGGACTTTCTGACCTTCGCGCACAAGAACGGCTGGACGATCGAGGCGCTGCAATACCTCGTGCTCAACGACATGCCATTCAACGCACCGCATTCGCTGTCGCCGAAAGCATACGCCGCGGTGATTGCCTTCCTGCTGGCATCCAACTGCTACCCGGCCGGCAACACGCCGTTCCCGACCGCCGACCAGCCCGCCTTTGCCCACATCGATATCGGGCCGGTGCCGGGGACTCATCCGGGCGTGAACAAATTCGGTGTGTGCCCGGTCGGCTAGCCGAGTTCACGATCTCTCCGTTCCTGCCCGCATCGCCCGCCCCAGCCTGAGAAAAGCCTCGCGCAGCGGACCCTCCTCCAGGCCCGCAAGGCGAGCCGCAAGCGCCGCCTCGAATTCCGGAGCCGGAGGCAGGGTGCGCGGCGGCGCTTCGGGTGCAGGCGGCGGGACCTGGCGGAAGGAAAGCCTTCTCACCAGCACCCGGCCGAAATGAATATTGATCCGCTCGATCAGCTTGGGCGCGAGGTGCTGCAATTCGAGCGCAACCGGGCCGGAGCAGGAAATGCTGAGCACACCGCCGGCAGCGCGTGCCGGCACGGTCACCGCGGCGATGGCCGGGCCGACGATCGTCTCCCAGTCTGCCAGCAGCCGGGCGGCGAGCGGCGAGCGGCGCCGGAACGCGACGCCCGTCAAGGCGGGCAGCAGGGCGGCGAGCGGCCGCGGCCCATAGGGGTGCCGCTCGGCTCCCTTGTCGGCCGGCGCTGAGGCGGCCATACCGCCTTTCGTGGTCGAACTCCTGGCTGGCATGTCCGCCGCCTGCACACTGCTCCGGTGGTACGACGACAATCGCCGCACTCTGCCCTGGCGCGCACCCCCGGGCACCCGCCCCGATCCTTACCATGCCTGGCTCAGCGAAGTGATGCTCCAGCAGACGACGGCCGCGGTGGTGGCGCCTTATTTCGCACGATTTCTCGAACGTTTCCCGAATATCGCTGCCCTCGCTCTGGCCGACGAGGCGGAGGTGCTCGCCCTTTGGGCGGGGCTTGGCTACTACGCGCGGGCACGCAACCTCTCTCGTGCGGCGCGAATTGTTACGAAAGCGGGTGCCCTGCCCCGCGATCCGGCGGAACTGGCAAAGCTGCCGGGAATCGGGGCCTACATGGCGCCGGCGATCGCGGCCATCGCCTTCGATGTTCCGGTGGTGCCGGTGGATGGCAACACGGCGCGTGTCCTCGCTCGGCGGCATGCGGTGCTGGCGCCGCTGCCGGGAGCGATGCGCGAACTTCGCGCTCTTGCCGCCGCGTTCGCCGTGGACCCGGCGGTCGTTGCGCGGCCGGGCGATTTCGCCCAGGCGCTGTTCGATCTTGGCGCCACGGTCTGCCGGCCGGCCGATCCTGATTGCCCCCGATGTCCCTGGCAGAAGGGTTGCGCAGGATATGCGGCGGGCATCGCCGCAACGCTGCCGCGCAAGGCTGTGAAGAAACCGCGCCCGCAACGGTACGGCGCGCATTTCTGGCTGACCGACAGGCTTGGCCAGGTGCTGCTGCGCCGCCGCCCGTCGGCGGGCCTGCTGGGCGGAATGAGCGAGCTTCCGGGGACGGTTTGGCGCCCGAGACCCTTCTCGCGCCGCGCTGCACTGGCCGCCGCGCCGATGCAGGCCGAGTGGCGGAGGCTCGGGGTGGTGCGGCACGGCTTCACGCATTTCACGCTGCACATCACGCTCTACGGGGCAAGCGTTGCGGCCATCGCGGCGCCCGGCTTCCTCCGCGCCAGGGATGCGCTGGCGGCGGAGGCACTCCCTTCGGTGATGCGAAAATGTTGCGATCTCGCCGCGCTGGGAGCGAGCGGCGGGCGCGCGCCATGAGGACGAACCTGCCGCCGGAACTGCTCGATCCGGCAGAAATGGGCAGAGCCGACGAAGCCGCGATCGAAGGCGGCGTGTCGGGGATCGAACTGATGGAGAATGCCGGCCGGGCCGTTGCCCGCGCCGTTCGACGTCGATTTGTGCCTTGCCGCACGCTCGTGCTGGCGGGGCCGGGGAACAATGGCGGGGACGGCTATGTTGCCGCCCGTCACCTTTCGGCGTCGGGCTGGCCGGTGGCGCTCGCCGCGCTGGCGCCGCCCCGGCCCGGTAGCGATGCCGCGCTGGCCGCCGCAAGCTGGCATGGACCGGAGGCGGAATTTTCTGCTGCCTCGCTCCGACGCGCCGAACTCGTGATCGATGCCGTGTTCGGCGCCGGGCTCTCCCGGCCGGTCGATGGCGGAGTGGCCGCGGTGCTGCGCGCGGCGCGGCCCATCGTCGCCGTGGACATCCCGAGCGGCCTCGATGGCGCAACCGGCGAAATTCGCGGCTTTGCAGCGGAGGCGATGCTCACCGTCACATTCTTCCGCCGCAAGCCCGGCCATCTTCTGCTGCCCGGCAGAAGACTCTGCGGCGAGGTCTTATTGGCCGAGATCGGCATCCCGGCCTCGGTGCTCGGAGCGATCGGCCCGCGAACCTTCGCCAACGGCCCGGCGCTGTGGCGGCTGCCGGTTCCGAAGCTCGCGGGGCACAAATACGATCGCGGCTATGTCACCGTGCTCGGCGGCGAGACGATGACCGGAGCCGCGAGGCTGGCCGCGGCGGCGGCAAGAAGAATCGGCGCCGGCATGGTTGCGATCGCCGCCCCGGGCCCTGCCGCGGCGGCCGTGTATCGTTCCGGTGCGCCGGGCGTGATCGTGACCGAAGCGCCGGTTGCCGAGCTTCTGGCCGATCCACGGCGCGGTGTTTTCGTTGCCGGTCCGGGCCTCGGCGTCGCATTCGCCAGGGCTTGTCTGCCGGCGCTCCTGGCCGCCGGAAAAGAGGTGGTGGCAGACGCCGACGCGCTGACTGCTTTTGCCGGCAATCCCGAGGGCCTGCGCGGTGCGACGGTGTTGACGCCGCACGCGGGGGAATTCGCCCGCTTATTCGGACCGCCCGGCGCGGACCGGCTGGCGGCGGTGCGCGCGGCGTCGGCGCGAACGGGCGCAATCGTCGTGCTCAAAGGAGCCGACAGCATCATTGCCGCACCGGACGGCTGGGCGGCCATCAATGACAAGGCGCCGCCGGACCTGGCTTCGGGCGGCACGGGCGATGTGCTTGCCGGGTTCATTGCGGGCCTGCTTGCGCAAGGGACGGCGGCACGGGAGGCGGCGGCGGCGGGCGTCTTCCTGCACGGGGTCGCAGCCGCCAGAGTGGGGCGTGGCCTGATCGCCGAGGACCTGCCCCTGTCGATCCGGGGCGTGCTCGCGGAATTCTCAGGAAGGAACGAGGGATGGCGAGGATCGGATTCATAGGGCTCGGCAACATGGGCCTGCCGATGGCGGGGAACCTCGCCAAGGCCGGCCACAGCCTGGCCTGTTTCGATGTCGCGGCCGGGGCAGCGCAAGCCGCGGCGGCGGCCGGGCTTTCCCTTGCGGCCGGCCTGGCGGCTTCCGTGCACGAGGCCGAGATCGTGTTCACCATGCTGCCGGCCGGCAGCGACGTGCTCAAGGTCTATGGGCAGGCGCTCGGCGCGGCGCCGAGGGGTGCTCTTTTCATCGACTGCTCGACGATCGATGTCGGCTCGGCACGGGCCGCCCACGAGCACGCCGGCCAGGCCGGGATGGCAGCACTCGATGCACCGGTCTCGGGCGGGGTCGCCGGCGCGCGGGCTGCATCCCTCACCTTCATGGCTGGCGGCGAGGCAGAGGCGTTTCTGCGTGCGGAGCCGCTGCTCGCGGCGATGGGCCGGCGCATTGTGCATTGCGGCGGGCCGGGCGCGGGACAAGCGGCGAAGATTTGCAACAACCTGATCCTCGGTGTCAGCATGATCGCCGTCAGCGAAGCCTTCGTGCTGGCCGAGAAGCTCGAGCTCGCAGCCGACCGGCTGTTCGCGGTTGCCTCGGCCGCGTCCGGCCAGTGCTGGTCGCTGACGAGCTACTGCCCGGTTCCCGGGCTGGTTCCGGCAAGCCCGGCGAACAGCGGCTACAAGCCGGGCTTTGCAACGCGGCTGATGCTGAAGGACCTCAATCTCGGTGAAGCGGCGGCGAGCGAAGCCGGGCTTTCCCTGCCGCTGGCCCGGAAGGCGGCGGCGCTTTTTTCGGAGTTTGCCGCCGCGGGCCACGCCGAGGAGGACTTCTCGGCGATCATCAAAGGTGTGCGGAGCAATGCCTCCGCCGGCTGAACTTTCCGCGACAGAGGCTCTGCCGCTTCTGCCGGTGCGCTACCATCTGTCGGCGCAGAGGACAGCGACGATGGCCAGGCAGAACCTGATGAACGAGTTGGCGGCACCGGCCGAGGGGCAAGCGCGCCTGTTCGGCTGGGCGCGCCGGCGGCTGGCACGCGTCTGGCGCGACATCTCGGCCAGCACCCCCGACCAGCCCGAGCAATCGGTGGCGCAACAGATGCAGGCCTGCCTCGAAGGGCGCGGCGGGGAGGTCAGCGTGCGCAACCGTGCCGCACGTCTCGCCGGCGCCTATCTGCAGCTCGATGCGGCGGGGCAAAAGTCATTCCTGGAGACGCTCGCCGCGTTCGATCCGGATCCGGAGCGCATCGGCACGGCTTATCGCGCCTTCGTGGAAGCGGGCGATGCCGGACTTCGGGCCGGCGCGCTGGTCGATCTCAGGCGCGCGCTCGAGCCGCCGCCGGTGAAGCTCTTGAGGCAGTTCACGACCATTCCGGACGGGGTCAAGTTCCTCGTCGACCTGCGCGCCGCGCTGCTCAACCTCACGGTTGATTCGCCGGCGCTCGCCGCGCTGGAGGCGGACCTGCGCGGATTGCTGGCAAGCTGGTTCGATGTCGGCTTCCTGGAGCTTCGCCGGATCGACTGGTCGAGCGCGGCATCGCTCCTGGAACGGCTGGTCGGCTACGAAGCCGTGCACGAGATCCGATCCTGGCGCGACCTCAAGAACCGCCTTGATTCCGACCGCCGGTGCTACGCCTTCTTCCATCCGCGGATGCCCCAGGAGCCGCTGATCTTCGTCGAGGTGGCGCTGGTACAGGGACTGGCCTCATCCGTGCAGGGGTTGCTCGACGAAAAGGCACCGCTGCTCGATCCGCATGCCGCGGATACCGCCATCTTCTATTCCATCAGCAACTGCCAGCGCGGCCTCACGGGAATCAGCTTCGGCAATTTCCTGATCAAGCGGGTTGTCGACGAGTTGTCCGGCGAATTCCGCAACCTGCGTGCCTTCGCCACCCTCTCCCCGGTGCCTGGGTTCCGCCACTGGCTTGACGAGATGCTCAGCGCCAGACCCATGGAGCTGTTTTCGACCGAGGAGGACGCCGCACTGCGAACGGCAGCGCCGGCGGATCGCCCGGCGGCCGAGACAGGCGCGGCGGCGTTGGCGGCGATCCTTGCCCGCCGCGGCTGGTTCCGCGATGCCGCCTCCGTGCGCGCCGCCGAGCCCGTGCTCGGGCGGCTGCTTGCCCGCTACCTGCTTGTCGAATCGAAAGGCCACCGTGCGCTCGATCCGGTCGCGCACTTCCACCTGACCAACGGAGCGCGCCTGGAGCGGATCAACATGCTGGCCGATGTCTCGGAGAAAGGCGTGAAAGAGGGCGCCACCATGATGGTGAATTATCTTTACGATCCGGAACGGATCGAGGCGTTCCACGAAGATTATGTGGGGGCAGGCAAGCGCCATGCCTCGACTGCCGTGCGGCGGCTGCTGCGCGGGTGGAACTGAGCGATGAATGTTCCGGCGCTTGCGGCGAGCGTGGAGCCCGATGCCAGTCCTGTTGGCGCGCGGCGGCTTTTCCTGCTCAAGGAGATCGAGCGCAAGCTGCTCTGGCTTTCCGCCTGGACGATCCATAACGCCAATCACATCCGCGCCAACCGTGACGGGCTCAAGGTCGGCGGGCACCAGGCCTCGTCCGCTTCCGTCGTCTCCTTGATGACGGCGCTTTACTTTGCGTTATTGCGGCCGGAGGACCGCGTCGCGATCAAGCCGCACGCGGGGCCCGTGTTCCACGCCGTCAATTACCTGTTCGGCCGCGAGGACCGCGCGCGGCTCGAGCGCTTCCGCGCACTGGGTGGCGTGCAATCCTACCCATCGCGTGAGCGCGACGGGGCCGAGGTCGATTTCTCGACCGGATCGGTCGGCCTCGGCGTGGGGATGACGAGCTTCAGCGCGCTGATCCAGGATTACGTACAGAGCCACCGCCTGGCGCGCTCCGACATTCCGCCCGGCCGTGCGATCGCACTGGCAGGCGATGCCGAGCTGGACGAGGGCAACATCTACGAGGCGTTGCTCGAAGGCTGGAAGCATGACGTGCGCAATCTCTGGTGGATCATCGACTACAATCGCCAGAGTCTCGATTCCGTCGTTCCGGACCGCTTGTTCGGCCGCATCGAGGGGCTGTTCCGCGACATGGGCTGGAACGTCGTCACGCTGAAATACGGACGCAAGCTCAACGCCGCCTTCGCCCGCCCGGGCGGCGAGGCGCTCTGCCGCTGGATCGACGATTGCCCGAACAGCTTCTATTCCGCGCTCACATTCCAGGGAGGTGCCGCGTGGCGGAACGCGCTCTTAGCCGATCTCGGGCGCGACGGGGCGATCCGTTCCATCATCGATCCGCTCTCCGATTCCGAACTGGCGGAGCTGATGACGAATCTCGGCGGACACGACCTTGCCTCGATCATCGAGACGCTCGAGGCGGCAACCGCAGGAGGCGACCTGCCCACCTGCTTCATCGCCTACACCATCAAGGGCATGGGCCTGCCCTTTGCCGGCCACAAGGACAATCATTCGGGCCTGATGACGCCCGAGCAGATGGAGAATTTCCGTTCCGGGATGCAGATCCGGCCGGGCCATGAGTGGGACCCTTTCGAAGGGCTGGCCGCACCGGAAGCCGAACTCAGCCGCTTCATCGCCTCGGTTCCCTTCGCCCGCCCGCTCGCCGCCGATGGTCGTCGTCTCTCGGCCCCTGCGATAGCCATTCCGCCAACCCTTCCTGCTCCGCGGGCAAGAGGCAAGAAGAGCTCGACCCAGTCAGGCTTCGGCGAGATCCTGGCCGAGATCGGCAGGGGAGAGGGTGCGCTTTCCGATCTTGCGGCGCACATCCTGACCACCAGCCCGGATGTCACTGTTTCCACCAATCTCGGACCCTGGGTGAACCGCCGCGGCATCTTCGATCGGCACACCCGCAACGATGTGTTCCGCGATGCCCGGCTTGCTTCCGCGCAGCGCTGGGGCATGAGTCCGAGCGGGCAGCATTTCGAGCTTGGGATCGCCGAGCAGAACCTGTTCCTGCTGCTCGGCGCGGCCGGCCTCTCGCATGCCATGCTGGGGGCGCGGCTCCTGCCGATCGGCACTGTCTATGATCCGTTCGTCAATCGCGGGCTCGATGCGCTGATCTATGCCTGCTACCAGGACGCGCGCTTCCTCCTGGTTTCGACGCCGTCCGGAATCTCGCTGGCGCCCGAAGGTGGCCAGCATCAATCCTTGAACACGCCGCTGATCGGCATGGCCGCCGATCGGCTTGCCGCCTTCGAGCCGGCGCATATCGACGAACTGGCAATCCTGTTTCGCCATGCTCTGCACTTCATGCAACAGCCGGAAGGCTCTGCCGTGTGGCTCAGGCTTTCGACGCGGCAGATCCAGCAACCTGAGCGCGATCTCGATCCTGATGCCGTGATCGCCGGCGCGCACTGGGTCTTTGCCCCGGCCGAGGGGGCGCGGATGGCGCTTGCGTACCAGGGCGCGCTGGCACCCGAGGCCATGGCAGCCTTTGAGATCCTGCACGAGGAGGAACCCGCCGCCGGCCTGCTTGCCGTCACCAGCCCTGATCGTCTGCATGCCGGCTGGCTTGCCGCGCGGCGAGCTCGGCGTGGCGGCCAGCGACAGGCTCGTTCGCATATCGAGCGTATTCTCGCTCCTCTGGCGCCTGATGCGCGCATCGTCACTGTGCTCGACGGTCATCCGGCTGCGCATTCCTGGCTCGGCGCGGTGCGCGGGCAGCGAATCTTTCCGCTCGGCGTCGATCGCTTCGGGCAGAGCGGCGACGTTCCCGACCTTTATCGGGAGTATGAAATCGATTCGGAAGCGATCCTCGATGCCTGCGCCGAGGCCCTTCTCGCGTAACCAGTTTCATCCCGGCGGCGCTCTCCCCCGGTCGTTCACCCCGAGTTGGGCAAGCAGGATCAGGCGGATTCCTTCTACTTGCGCTGGTCCGCTGGCGCCGGGGAAAGGCCGCGCAGGAACGCGGAACGAGCCGTGCCGGCGCCGACGATGAAACCATGGTCGCCGCCGCCGAGGATGAAGCGTGCGCCGAGCCGGATATAGTGCGCTGCCCATTGCTCGTCATAGACACCGCCCATACCAAGAATCTTGTTCTCCTTGCGGCAGGCAGCCAAAACGTCTGCGTAGGCCTGCTGCACCTTTTCATGGCCGATCTGGCCGGGAACTCCCATTTCGGTCGACAGATCCGAGGTGCCGATCAGCAGCGCGTCGATGCCAGCGGTGGCGGCGATGTCACGGGCATTGGCGACGGCTTCGGGCGTCTCGATCATCGCGCAGAGAAGGATCTCGTCATTGATGGCCGCCTGCGCCTCGGCAACGGACGGCGGGCAAAAACCGTAGATCGCCGGCGGGCCACCCCAGCTCCGATGGCCGAGCGGCGGGTAGCGGAACGCCTCCGCCATTCGCCGCGCCTGCTTCGCCGTGTTGACGTGCGGCACGACGATGCCCATCGCACCGTTGTCGAGCGCACGTGTTCCTTCATCGATCGCATCGGCGCAGACGCGCACGATCGGGGTGACGCCGGTGGGCAGCGCAGCCAGGCAGAGCTGCGTTGCTTCCTGGACCGAGAAAGCGCCGTGCTCGGTATCGATGAAAATCCAGTCGAAGCCGGCGGCGGCGGCAAGTTGAGGAGCAGCGACGCTGCGCAGGTGATGGATGCCGAAGCCGATTGCAAGTTCACCGGCACGAATGCGACGCAGAGCCCGGTTCGCGATGATCGACATCTCCCCTCACCTTTTCCTGAACACTCAAGGCCAGCATGGCGGAGCCGGCTGGTCAACGCGGGGTCTGCTCAGCGGCGGGGCGGATCGTTGTGCGTCGGTGAGCTTTTGGCGACGCCCTCCCAACCTGCGCCAGAGCGATGCGAGCTCGAAGCGGCGATCGGATTGCCACGCTCCGGCGGCGAACGAGCGCAACGGCGACGGGCGGCCCGGCGTGGAATCCCCGGCGCCATGGACCGGCGAGGGAGCGGCTGATACGCTCCTCTGCAGGCGAACGCGGAGGAAGCAATGCTGAGCCGGGCCGTGATCGAGGAATACCGGAAGATCGGTGCGATCGTCGTGCCGGACGTGCTGAATGAGCGGGAAATCGCCGAACTGAGGCAGGCGACCGACGAGCTGGTGGCCGGCGCGCGCGGGCTCACCGGACATACCGACATCTACGACCTGGAAGACAGCCACAGCCCGGACGCGCCGCGGGTACGTCGGATCAAGGCACCGCATCTGCACCATCCGGCGTTTGCCCGTATCGTGCGGCATCCCGGGATCGTTGCGGTTCTGGCGGATCTCTGGGGCCCGGACATCCGCTTCGACACCGCCAAGCTGAACATGAAATCGGCCGGATTCGGGGCGGCCGTGGAATGGCACCAGGACTGGGCCTTCTATCCACATACCAACGATGATCTCGCGGCGGTCGGCGTGATGGTGGATGACATGGCGCTCGAGAACGGGCCGCTTCTGATCGTGCCGGACAGTCATCGCGGGCCGGTGTTCGACCACCACGCCGATGGTGTCTTCTGCGGGGCGATGGATCCGGCGCGCGAAGAGGTGGATTTTGCGCGTGCCGTTCCGCTCACGGGCAAGGCAGGTGCGATCACCGTGCACCACGCGCGCACGGTCCATGGCTCTGCGCCGAACACATCGACGCGTGAGAGGCGGCTGTTGCTGTTCCAGTTCCGCGCCGCCGATGCCTGGCCGCTGCTCGGGTTTCCGGCCGGGATCGAGGCATTCGACGAACTGATGGTGGCCGGGCAGCCGACGCTCGCACCGCGCCTTGCGGCCGTGCCGGTCAGGCTGCCGCTGCCGCCGGCCGCCCATCAGGGCTCGATCTACGAGAACCAGAAGGGGCTCGCACGACGCTATTTCGTACCGGCTGAAGCGAGTGTCTGACCCCTCTTCTGCGTGGCGGCCCTGCCGCCTATGGTCGCAACCAGCACTGTTGAGGATCGGGGGATGCGGATTGCGGTCGTGGCGTGCGGGGAGATGGGTGGCGCGATCGCGCGGCGGCTCGGGCTGAAGGGCGCGGAGGTCTTCACCTCGCTCGGCGGGCGGAGCGAGGCCAGCCGGGCGCGCGCGGTGGCTGCGCGGATGCAAAGCGTCGACGACGACGCTCTCCTCATCGGCAGCGTCGATATGTTTCTTTCCGTGGTGCCGCCGGCAACGGCGGTGAGAGTGGCGGAGCGCTTCGCACCGGCACTCGCGCGGGCGGGCGGCAATGTTCTTTATGCGGATTGCAACGCGGTGGCACCGGCGACAGTGCGGGCGATCGCAAAAATCATCGGTGCGACAGGAAGCCCCTTTGTCGATGGCGGGATCATCGGCGGACCGCCGAAGGATGATGACGCGGGACCGCGCCTTTACGCTTCCGGCGAGGCGGCGGAGCGTCTTGGCGAGCTCAGGGCGTTCGGCCTGGATGTGCGGGTGATGACGGGCGGAGTCGGCGCCGCATCGGCGCTGAAGCTTGCCTATGCCTCGCTCACCAAGGGTTTCACGGCGCTCGGCGTGGCGGCTGCCACGGGTGCTGCTGCCGAGGGCGTTTCCGGCGCCCTCGCGGCAGAGCTGGCCGCGAGCCAGCCCGCGATGGCGGGATTCCTCACCCGCGCGATGCCGCGGATGTATCCGAAGGCACATCGGGTCGTTGGAGAAATGGAAGAGATCGCACGCTTCCTCGGCGAGAGGCCAGGGGCGGAAATCTACCTCGGTGCTGCTGCGGTCTATCAGGAAGTTGCCGTTGCATGGCAGCAAGCCAGGGAACATGCAGCACTTTTCGGAGAGATCGGCGCGGCCTTTCCCGGCGAGCGGCGGACGGAGCGGGCGATATGAGCGGGTACCTGTTCACTGGCGGCCGGTTCCTCGATCCGCGGCGCGACGAGCTCATCGAGGGAATCGAGGTGCTGGTCGAGGACGGACTGGTGAAAGAGGTATCGGACCGGCCGATTGCATCCGCCTCGGCGGAGCGGATCGCCCTCGGCGGGCGGACGCTGATGCCGGGACTGATCGATGCGCATATTCACATCGTGCTGGCAGAGGTGAATCTGGCGCTCCTGTCCAACGTTCCATTGACCCTGCTCGCAGCCAAGGGATCGGTTGCGATGCGCGCCATGCTGATGCGCGGGTTCACGACGCTGCGGGACGCCGGCGGCGCGGACTGGGGAATGAAGAGCGCACGCGACAGCGGGCTCTTCATCGGGCCGCGGCTTTTCATTTCCGGCCAGCCGATCAGCCAGTCCGGCGGGCACGGCGACTTCCGCCGCCGCACCGAAACCCGCTTTGCCTGTCCCTGCTGCTCCGGGCGAACCTGGACGGCGCGGGTTGCCGACGGTGTTCCCGAAGTGATCGGGGCGGTCCGCGACGAGCTCAGGAAGGGCGCGGACCAGATCAAGATCATGGTCTCCGGTGGGGTCGCTTCGCAGGCCGATCCGCTGGAGAGCGTGCAGTACCGCATGGACGAGATCGAGGCCGCGGTGGAGGAGGCAACCAGGTGGGGCACCTATGTGCTGGCGCACGCCTACACCGCGGAGGCGATCGGGCGCGCGGTCAGGGGGGGCGTGCGCACGATCGAGCATGGTAACCTGATCGACGCGCCGACGGCGCGGCTGATGGCCGGGCGTGGCGCCTATCTGGTGCCGACCCTTGTTACCTACGACTCCCTCAAGAAGCGTGGACCCCAATACGGACTCACGCGTTACAGCCTGACCAAAAACGAGATCGTGCTCGAGGCCGGGTTGCGTTCGCTCGAGATCTGTCGCGAGGCCGGCGTGAAAATCGGATTCGGCACCGATCTGCTCGGCCAGCTGCAGAACGACCAGATGAACGAGTTCACGATCCGCAGCGCGGTGATGAGCCCGGCCGAAATCATCCGCTCGGCGACCATCGTCAATGCCGAGATCGTACGCCGGGTTGGCAAGCTCGGCGAGATCGTGCCGGGAGCCGTGGCTGATCTCCTGGTCGTGGATGGCGATCCCTACCGGGACCTTGGCGTTTTCCTGGGCGAAGGAAAGCAGATTCCGGCGATCATGCTGGAGGGCAAATTCGTCAAGAACCGGGTTCACTGAGAGAGCGTCTCCCAGAGCGCTGGCCAGGGGAGGGCCAGAGCGGTGCCGTCAGCACCAGCCGATGCGCGCGAAGAAGGCGGCGATCTCGGCTGCGGAACGATCGGGATCTTCGCGATGGGGGAAATGGCCGACAGCAGGCAGGATGGAAAGGTCGAGATTGGCAAAGGTCTCGCCGAGGCGGTCGGTCCA
>JASHOF010000046.1 GCA_030041255.1 Acetobacteraceae bacterium | reverse complement strand
CGACCCCGCCGTTGCCGCCCTGGTGACCGGACGAGCCGTTGCCGCCGTTACCGCCCTGGCCGCCCTGACCGCCGACTCCACCGGACCCGCCGTTGCCGCCCTGGCTGCCGACCCCGCCGTTGCCGCCCTGATGACCGGACGAGCCGCTGCCACCCTGGCCGCCCTGACCGCCGACTCCACCGGACCCGCCGTTGCCGCCCTGACCGCCGACTCCGCCGGACCCGCCGTTGCCGCCGACTCCGGCAGACGAACTGTGACTACCGTAACCACCATGGCCGCCGGGCGACCCCTGGCCACCGTGCCCGGCTAAGGCCGGCGATGATGCCAATACGAGCACCGCGGTGGTCGTCAGGAAGAAAGTACGGAGTTTCATGAGATTTTGTCCTGCAATCGGATGAGGGAATGGGCACCCCGCGCGTCGGCGGGTTAGATTGCTGCGAGCGCAAAACGGCGGGCGGCTAGACCGTCACCAGCCAACTCGCCGGCGCGACAAAGCCCCGGCGCCGACGGTCAGCTGATGCCGCCGCCTTGACGCCGGGCCCCGTGGAAGAAATCGGCCAGCATGCCGCTCCGGCGCCGGCCGAAGCGGCTAGCCAAAAAAGGCAAGTAAAATCCCCGCCCCTAGGCTCGAGGCATTTGCTGCCTCTGGGGAATCTCTCGACAGTTCTGAAATGTCGCCGGATGCCTGACAATGCCCAGGCGATCGTCGGGACCTCAATTCTCAACAGAAGTTTTAAAGTTAGAGGCAGGGACATAAATACGAGACCATGATTGATTTTTTAGTACAACAGCGTGATTGAGTTTCAGAAAGAAAGGACTGGTCAACCACTGCCGTCCAAATATGCAAATCTACGGTCGAATAGTGAACTCACGGATTAGTCAATAAATTAGATGTGATAATTCTCGTATTTTTAGACAACCAAACGACCGCGCCCTGGAGCCGGCGGCGATGAGCTGACGGTATTTGGCCTTGAGGTGATGGTTGAAGCGCGCGGCAACGAGCGCCGGCATGTAGAGTGCTTGGCGGACGTTGGCTCTCCCGCCGCGAATGAAGCTTCGGCCTTTCCACTGGCCTGACTGACGCGCGAGTGGTGCGAGGCGGCCAAGGAGGCGACCTGTTTGTTATTGAGCGTTCCCAGTTCGGGCATGGTGGCGATGAGCTGATGGGCGGTCAGGGCGCCCAGCCCGACGATGCTGGCGAGGATTTGCTGGCGTCGGGCGAGCTTGGGTTCGGCATCAGCCTCGGCGGCATGTGGTCCGACGCCGGCTGCGAACGGCGTCATTCTGCGGTCGTGCTCTACCAGATGGGCGAGCACAAGGCCGCCATTGCCCTGATGTGCCAGGACCGGCACGTTGCCGAGGCGATGCAGGCGGCCGGGGAACCGTGCCCCGGTGCAGCGCCGGCAACGCGAGGCGCCGAACTCCGCCGGCCGATCGTCACCAGTCTGCTCGAGCGTCATCATCCGCGCGCAGAGCATGGGGCCGACCTTCGCGCATCAGCGCGAGGCCGGCCGGCTGCCGTCGGCCCGCGAGAGGGGCAGGGGGAGTGTGAATCATTCATCCATGAAAGTTCGGGCTAACAGGGAAATATCGGCCAGACACAGCGGCCGTGCTCTCGGCGGCCGCGGGAAAGCTCGGTGACGATGCCGTGCAGGGTAGCGAGTTCCTGCTCGGTCACCTCGCCGCGGGCAAAGAAATGACGAATGTTGCGCACCATGCCCGGCCGCTTCTCCGCATTGCGCAGGAAGCCGGAGGCATCGAGCTCTGCCAGGAGGTGACAAAGAAAGTTCTCGATCTCCGCTTTCGTTGCGACACGCGTCTCGTTGGTCATCATCCTGCGCGGGAGAATGTCGGGATCGCCGGCAAGCCACCACTCATAGGCCATCACCATCACCGCCTGCGCAAGATTGAGCGACGGGAAGCGCGGATTGAGGGGATAGCGCACCAGCGCATCGCTGCGCGCGAGATCCTCTGCGTCGAGCCCCGCACGCTCGGGCCCGAACAGAATGCCGGCTGTGAGCCCGCGCCCACCGATCGCACGAAGCTCGCAGGCGGCGCCACGCGCGGTGAGAACGGGCGTGATGACATGGCGCGGCCGCGGGCACGTCGCGAAGACGTGCCGGAGATCGGCCGTGGCGGCCGCAACATCAGGAAAAAGACGTGCCGAATCGAGAATGTGATCAGCACCCGAGGCTGTGCGCCAGGCCTTGTCTTGCGGCCAGCCGTCTCGCGGAGCGACCAGGCGCAGATGCAACAGGCCACCATTGGCCATCGCCCGGGCCGCGGCTCCGATATTCTCCGCAAGCTGGGGGCGCACCAGTATCACCGCCGGGCCGGGCGCCCCGGCTTCGAGCACGGCGCCGCCGTCGCGACCGGTCATGAGGCGTGCCGCCAGGTCGTGCCGCCTGGCCCGTCCTCGAGCAGGATGCCCTGCGCCGCAAGCTCGGCACGGATCGCATCCGCCTGGGCGAAGTTTCGAGCCTGGCGCGCCTTGCTGCGTGCCGCGATGGCGGCCTCGATCCTGGGACGGTCGCCACCGGACTGAAACCATTCGGCGGGCTCGGCCTGAAAAAGGCCGAGCAATGCGCCGGCAGCCGCCAGGCTGCCCGCAGCCTCCGCATCCCCGCCAAGCGCCCGGTCGGCGAGCGGATAGAGAGCGGCGAAGGCGGCCGGTGTGTTGAGGTCGTCCGCCAGCGCGGCCGTGACGGAATCGGGGACGGGCAGCTCTGCAGGCTTGGGGTGGCGCGCGCGCGCCCGATAGAACCGGTCCAGCTCGTGGCGCACCTCGGCCAGCGCAGGCAAAGAAAAATCGAGCTCCGCACGGTAATGTGTCTTGAGGAGCAGAAGCCGCACCGCTTCGCCGGGGGCAACCGCAAGCGCATCGCGCACGGTCAGGAAGTTGCCGAGGCTCTTCGCCATCTTCTCTCCGTTCACGCGCAGCATGCCGTTATGCAGCCAGACGCGAGCGAAACGGCTTTCCGGAAAGGCCGAGCAGCTTTGCGCAATTTCATTCTCGTGGTGCGGAAAGATCAGGTCGGCGCCCCCGCCATGGATATCGAAATCGGTGCCGAGATGCCGCCAGGACATCGCGCTGCACTCGATATGCCAGCCTGGACGGCCGCGGCCCCACGGACTCTCCCAGCCTGGCTGATCCACGGCGGAGGGTTTCCACAGCACGAAATCAGCCGCGTCGCGCTTGTAGGGTGCGACCTCGACGCGCGCGCCTGCAATCATGTCTTCGCGCGAGCGCCCGGAAAGCCGCCCGTAGGCCGCGAAGCTGGCGATCGAAAAAAGCACGTGTCCTTCAGCCAGGTACGCGTGCCCGCCCGCGATCAGCCGCTCGATCAGCGTGATCATCTCGCCGATATGGCCGGTCGCGCGGGGTTCGATGTCGGGCGGAAGCGCGCCGAGCGCGGCCATATCGGCCTCGAACTCCGCGGTCGTGCGCGCGGTCAGCGCGGAGATCGGCTCGCCGGTCTCTGCGGCGCGGGCGATGATCTTGTCGTCAACGTCGGTGATGTTGCGCACATAGGTGACGCGCGGAAAAAGGTGCCGCAGCAGCCGCACGAGGACATCGAACACGACGATCGGACGCGCGTTGCCGACATGCGCCAGATCGTAAACGGTCGGGCCGCAAACATAGACGCGCACGTGCAGAGGATCGAGCGGGACGAAGCGTTCGCGCCGCCGGCTCAGACTGTTGTGGAAATAAAGCTCCATCGCTCGCGCGCCGTCCTCGGGAAGAGCCGTTTCTCCCAGAGACGGGGAATCCGCGCAACCGTCGCTCACCTGCCGGTGATGAGCGCGAGAGCGTCCGCGCGGAAGGCGGCCCGAGAGGCATCCCGGCTGTAGAACATGTGCCCGCCCTCGAAGGTGACCAGGCGCACCCGGTCCGCCGGGCCGATATCCGGCAGGTGGCGGAGGATCAGCACCGTCCGGAAATAGGGCGTGATGAGATCGAACAGGCCATGCGCGATCAGCACGTGGAGTGCAGGATCGAGGGCGAGGTCCTCCCTGAGCGCGGTGACGGATTCGGGCGCGGCCCTGCCGTGTCCCCAATTCCAGTGCCGTTCGACCGCGGGGTTGAAGAGACGATAGAGCGGCGCTGGCCGCCAGTGCAGGCGCTGGCGATACAGAATCAGCATGGCGCTCGTGAAGGGCGGTGTCAGGCGGAAGATCGGGTCCGGCTCGGGGAACCAGGGGTTGGCCGGGGCTGCATCCGGATCAGTGATGGTGGCGTCGTAGATGCTGGCGATCCGTCCGGGAGCCGTCTCGCGGAGGAAAGTCCGGACATCGATACTGCCGTCTTCCCTCAGCACCTCGGAAGCGTCGAGCCCGGTCAGCTCGGAAACGCGTGCCACCAGGCGGCTCAGGGCGGCAGGATCGCGCGGTCCGGCCAGTTGGTCACGCAGGAAATCCCCGACGGCGTAACCCTCGGCGTCGGCAAGCGTGGCCCGGGTTACGGGGCCTTGCTTTGCGCGGGTGACGGCGACGAGGCTCGGCAGCCGTTCGACCCAGTAGAGCGGATCGAAGGCGAAGCTGCCGGAGAAATCGAGGACGGGCGAAACCATGATCAGGCCGCGCACGCCGATCCCCTGATCCTCCGCCAGCGCGTGCGCCAGGCGCGGCACGCGGAATCCGCCGTAGCTTTCTCCAAGCAGGAATTTCGGCGATGCCGCCCGTCCCGCCTGCTCGAGCCAGCGGCGAATGACTTCGGCAAGAGAAGCAATATCTCCGTTCACCGACCAGAGGCGGCCACGGGCGGCCGGGCCAGGGTCGAGGATGCGGCTGTAGCCGGTACCCGCCGGGTCGATGAAGACGAGGTCGGTGAAATCGAGCCAGGTGTCGGCGTTGGGAAGGAGATGGGGGGCCGCGGACGGAATGCCGTTCTCGAGGTCCCCAGGTCCGGCCATGGCGATGCGCCACGGGCCGACCGCGCCGAGTTGCAGCCAGGCCGAGGCTTCGCCGGGGCCGCCGTTGAAGACGAAGGTGACAGGGCGGGTGTCCGCATCCGCTCCGTCGAGCGTGTAGGAGAGGTACGCAATCGCCGCTTCGGGCGAACCGTTCTCATTGTGCAGAAGGATGCTCCCGGCCGTCGCAGTGAAATGGAGCGCGCGGTCCGGAAGAGTGAGAACGTGATGGCTGACCGCCGGTGGCGGCAGCGCCTCCCGCGGCGCTCTATGGGATGGCTCTGGCAGAGTGGCCGCTTCTGCCCGCGGCAGCAGCACCGCGAGACAGAGCAGGGCGAGCAGGCGGATAGTGAAGCGGATGTGCATTGGCGAGCCTCCTCGGGCGCGCGAATTTTCCGGGCGGATCGGGGAATTTGCAATGCTGTCCAGGTCGAGCGCGGGTTCTGCGGAGGGTTCCCATCAGCGAGGCGGCATGCTCTGCTTGCCCGTGCCGCTGCTCCGTGGAGGAGCACTCGATTTTGCCCGAAACCTGGAGGCGCGACGATGCCCAAGATGAACCACCAGATCCTGCTCGTAAGCCGCCCGGCGGTGAACGCCGCCGTCGATAACTTTCGCCTGATCGAGGTGCCGCTGCCGGCGCTGAAGGAGGGAGAGGTGCGGGTCAGGAACCATTTCCTCTCGCTCGATCCCTACATGCGCGGGCGGATGGACGACCGCAAATCCTATGCGCCGGCGCAGAAACTTGGCGAGGTGATGCAGGGTGGCACGGCCGGCGTGGTGGAGGAGAGTCGCCACCCGGCCTGGGTTCCCGGGGACACGGTCATCGCCATGTTCGGCTGGCAGGAATACGGCACTTCCGACGGCCAGGGCATGCGCAAGGTCGATGCCGGCAAGGTGCCGCTTTCGGCCTATCTCGGGGTCGTCGGAATGCCTGGCGTCACTGCCTGGTACGGGCTCCATCGGATCTGCGCATCAAAGCCCGGTGAGACCGTCGCGGTGAGTGCCGCCAGCGGCGCCGTCGGCAGCGTCGTCGGCCAGCTTGCCAGGCGGCAAGGATGCCGGGCCGTGGGCATCGCCGGCGGGCTCGAAAAATGCCGTTACCTGGTGGCGGAGCTCGGCTTCGACGCGGGCGTCGACTATCGCTCCGCCAGCTTCGCCGCGGATCTCGCGGCCGCCGCGCCGGGTGGGATCGACTGCTATTTCGACAATGTCGGAGGCGCGGTGCTGGACGCGGTGATGGAGCGGATGAACCCGCATGGCCGTGTCGCCGTCTGCGGTGCCATTGCCGGTTATGACGGTGCGCCGCTCAGCATGGCAAATCCGCGGCTGATCCTGACCTCGCGGCTGAAGCTCCAAGGGTTCATCGTCTCCGAGCACATGGATGACTGGCCCACGGCACTCGAGGAACTGGCCGGGCTGGTGGCCTCCGGAAAGCTCAAGTATCGCGAAAGCGTGGCGGTCGGCCTGGCGAGCGCACCCGAGGCGTTCCTCGGGATGCTACGGGGGAAAAATTTTGGCAAGCAGATCGTCAAGCTGGTCTAGACCCTTGTCGGTCTGACTGGGCCGTCCGACAAGGGTCCAGGACATTGTTTGAGCCCGCGATTCACGCCCTCCGACGGGTCCACCTCACTTCATCGGACTTGCGTGCGGACGCATCTTGGTCAAATCTGGGCATCGGCCGTCGATCTATGGGACGCGTCTTCTGACGAGCATAACGCTGAAATCATTATCGGGCTGGCAAGTCGAGGAAGAGCTTGACCGGGGGTCGCTCGACGAAGCCGATCGACCGATAGAGGTCCTTTCCCGCTGGCGTCGCGTGGAGGACGCCAACATCACAGCCGCGCGCCTTGCCTTCGAGCATGGCGTGCACGGTCATCGCCCGGCCGAATCCGCGGTGGCGGGTCTCCGGCAACGTCGCAACCTGATAGACCCCGGCCACGCCCGCCGCGAGATGCAGGATCGAGCAGCCGACCGGCTTGCCCTGGTACCACGCCAGATAAGTTTGCTGATGGTCGTCCCGATCGAAGCCGCGCAGCGAAGCGTATTGCACGCGAACCTCCTTGATCCGCTCGTGCGCACCGCCGTCACACCTGGCTTGAACATCCACCCACGCACGCATCGTATCGCCGTCGGCTACGCGCTTAATTGACAGATCGCCTGGCGGCGTCCACCCGGCCGAGACCGCGGCCAGATCGATTGCCATACCCCGATAGTCCGCGAAGAGCCGCAGTCCCGCCGCCGCGAGGCACGTCATGAGCCGATCGCTCACGGGGTCGAGCGCCGGGAAGACGATCCACATCATCGGGCATTTGCGCACGCGAAACGGCGCGAGCGCGCGGTCGACTGCTCCGGCCAGGTCATCGGAGCAGGCGTGCGTGTCGAAGGAGTGGACAAAGTTGAAAAAAGGATGCGGCACCGGCCCGGTCACGCGGGCGAAGCCATCGGCCGTTTCGGTTGCGGCGCCGGGCACGTCGCCGAGCGTCGTAAAGAAATCGATGAAGTTCGACGCGTTGGCGGCGTCAATCTGGCGCTCGCTGAGGGAAAGTCTTGTCCCATTCATGTCACGTCTCTCGCGATTGAGGGAGCGGGATTGCTGGCCCCGTTCCGGCTTGGAGTGGTCGCTCGGTTGACGGGCCGACGATGTCGCGTGGTCCATTAAAGCGAATCGTGCTCGCCTGGAATCGCTCCGCGATTCCCACGGGGGAGAGGCAAGCACGCGAATCCGCTCGGTCAGACAGGAGAGAGCGTGTTCGGTCAAGCTGAACACGCTTCAGGCGCGGTCGTTCCAGAAATCGTATCAAGCGAAGCGGCTCAGGACACTGAGAAAGCGGCGCGCAAACGGGCCATAAGGGGGATACAACATGCTGCCCGTGGAGAAGCGCGACTGCATGAAGACAGGCTTCTCCTTCGACAGAGCGCGAAAGCCGTATTCGCCGTGGTAGTGGCCAATTCCCGACGGACCGATACCACCGAACGGCAGAGTATCCGGCGCGGAGTGCATGATCGTGTCATTGATTGTGACGCCACCGGAGATGGTTCTGGCGAGGATTTCATCGCGGGCGCCATCGTCGGTGCCGAACCAATAGAGCGCCAGCGGCCTGTCCTGCTTGTTGATGGAGGCGATCGCCTCCTCACGCGTGTCATAAGGAATGACCGGCAGGACGGGGCCGAAGATTTCCTCCTGCATAACCGCCATCTCGCTGGTAGCGTTTACGATCACGGTAGGCGGCAGAATGCGGGTTCCGCCCTCCGGACACGGGCATTCGTCGGCCGGGACCCACTGAATGATCCGGGCGCCTTTGGTCTCTGCGTCCACGATCAGCCTTTTGATTCGCTCGAAATGCCGATCATTGACAATGCTGGTATAGTCCGGGTTTCTGATAATTGACGGATACTGTTTCGCAACACTCGTATGCACCGCATCGAGAAAGACCGGAACAAGCGTGCGTGGGACGAGCGCATAATCGGGAGAGATGCAGATCTGCCCGGCGTTCAGCAGCTTGCCAAAGACCAGCCTCCTGGCCGTGATCGCCAGATTCGCGGAAACATCGACGAGCGCCGGCGATTTCCCACCCAGTTCGAGTGTGACCGGTGTCAGGTTCCTCGCCGCCGCCTGAGCAACGAGGCGGCCGACGGCAATGGACCCGGTGAAGATGAGATGATCGAACGGCAGCGATGCAAAAATGGCCCCGGCCTCGGTGCCGCCGGTGACGACCGCGACCTCGTCCTCGCTGAAGAATTCAGCGACGGCGACTTTCAAGGCCTCCGCAAATCTTGGTGTGATCTCGGACGGCTTCAGCATCGCGCGGTTGCCGGCCGCGAGCGCACCCACCAGCGGATTGAGCACAAGCTGCAGCGGGAAGTTCCACGCCCCGATGATCCCGACGACACCAACCGGCTGGGTAACGATTTTGGCCCGGCCGGGCCGGAACGCCCAACCGACGCCGACCCGTCGAGGCCGCATCCATTGCCTGAGATGGCGGCGGGCATGGCGGGTCGCCGCCCGCGTCGTCACGATTTCGGTCAAGGCCGTGACCACCTCCGATCGCCGCCCGTAATCCTCGGAAATGCAAGCGGAGAAGTGGTCAGCGTGACGCTCGATGAGCCGATCGAGACGCGCCAGTCGATCGTTCCGCGTTCTCCAGCCCGAGTTGATGTCGGCCACAAACGCCGCCCGCTGTCGGTCCAGGATGGACCGTAGTTCCGGCCGAAGCAGGTTTTCGGACGTGGCGGTGGGATGCGCACTCACGATCGCCCTTTCCCATGTCGTGAGCGGGAGCGGAGGCAAATGGTCGGGGGGAAGTGCCGTGCTGATCGCTTGCATAGCTTGCTTGTCCTCTGCTGCGGGATCGTGCCTGGCCCATCACGGGCTTTTTCAGCTTCGCCGTGTTCCGAGGAATCACTTGCTAAGCGGCGTCGCCGCTGAGCGGTCTATGGGTCCGGTCGCTTGGGCGTGCGCGCGGTCGGCTTTTTGATCCTGCCGCAAATTCGCTGGAATGCCATCTCGTTGCGCATCCCTCTTCAACGACTCCATCAGCGGAGTCGTCGTTTCGTCCGGAGACCAATCCCGGCCAAGGCCGCCGCGAAGAACGCCGTCGACCAGTGCCTTGCGATAAATCTCGTCCCCGGCATGCTGGGTGAATTCAATGGTCAACCGCGTCGGATCGAGTCCAAGGGTCTCGGAGCAGGCCTCCAGCAGGGCTTGGCCGAGGAGCGCGCGTTGCTGCGGCGGACGCCCACGACGGATTTCACACGAAAGCACGGCGGCAGGGACAGGCTCGTCCTCTCCACAGTGCCAGAGGCTCCCTTCGCTCAGTTCACGAAAGCAGACATCGACCAGATCGGGCGTGGTTTGCATGATATCGGCGTACAGACGGCCCAAACGCCGAGCCAGGTCGCGCTTCACCGGAAGCGGGTAGCGGAACGGCACATCCAGTTGCAGATACGGCATCGCTGACACTCCAGGTTCACTCGCCAAGGTGATGGTCGCAGCCCGACGACGGGCTGTCGGGTCGTTCAACTTTGGTGTTGACACTGCCCATATCCCACTATATGGTCACTGTCAACACCGGCGGAACCATCATGCCCAAGTTTCTCTCTGCCAGCCCTCCCTATCACCACGGCGACCTCCGCCGCGCTTTGATCGATTCGGCACTGGCGCTGGTAACCGAGGAACAGGACTGGACTTTCTCCCTCAGGGAGGTGGCGCGCCGGGCCGGTGTAAGCCACAACGCGCCCTACAATCATTTCCCCGAAAAGCGGGATCTCCTCGACGCGGTCGCGGCCGTGGGGTTCGAGCGGCTGCGGGAGGGGCTTCTCGCGACGATCGCCGGCATCGACGACATGGCGGCGGCGCTCGCCATGAGCGGAGAGGCCTATGTGCTCCTCGGGATCGGGAACCCGGCACTCTACCGGCTGATGTTCGGCCCCGCACTTTCCGTCTCCGGAGGCGGGGCCCAGCCGATGCTGGCGCGCGCCGCCGGCGCCGAAGCCAGGGCGGTGCTGCAAGGGATCATAAGGCGCGGTGCCGGCGCGGGAACCTTCGCCGTTGCGGCCGAAGACGAGCGGGCGATCGCGCTCGCCACGCTCTCGGCCTGGTCCGCCGTGCATGGCCTCACGATGCTGATCATCGATGGAGTGGCCGGACCCGGCTTCGCCGTCGAAGAAATGATCGAGAGAGTGATCGGGATCGAGGTCGCGGGCCTGCGATCCTTCTCGGCTCGTATCAGGCGCCCGATTCGGGCGTGGAGAAGAAAGGGAGATTTGCGGTGATCACAATTGAAAGACGTTCCATGATGATGCTTCTCGCTTCCGCCACCGTCGCGGCTGCGACGGGTACGCCCGGCATCGCATGCGCGCAGGGAAAAGCGGATATCGGCAGCGAGGAGGCCAACGAGATTGCCGTAGAAGCCTATCTCTATCTCTACCCGCTGGTCACCATGGGTGTCACGCGAGAACAGACCAACATGTTGCCGGGGGCGACCCGCAACAGCCTCACGAACAACTTCGTCAATATGCGGACATTCCCGCCGGCCGATTTCAAGGCCGTGGTACGCTCGAATTTCGATACGCTCTATTCCACCGCCTGGCTCGATCTTGCCGGAGGGCCGATGGTGGTCTCGGTTCCTGATACCGGCGGGCGCTACTACGTTCTGCCGATGCTCGATATGTGGACCGATGTGTTCGCAGCCCCCGGCTGGCGCACATCGGGTACGAAGGCGGGCCATTTCGCCGTAGTACCGCCGGGCTGGCGCGGACATTTGCCAGAGGGCGTCGGACGCATCGATGCCCCGACCCCGGCGGTGTGGATCGTCGGCCGCACGGAGACCAATGGGCCCGGGGATTATGCCCCGGTGCACAAGATCCAGGATGGCTACAGGATCACTCCGCTCCGGGCGTGGGGGCGTTCCCTTGCGCAGGCTGCGCCGATCTCGGCCCCCTTGCACCTCGATGCGCCGGCGCCGCGCGAGGAGGTCGATCGCATGACCGCGTTCGCCTATTTCCGGTACGCGGCCGAGCTGATGAACGCGAATCCGCCCCATTTCACCGACTGGTCCACTGTCGAGAGGATGAAACGCATCGGCATCGTGCCCGGCCGGAGCTACCGCCCGGAGCTGCTTGGACCCACCATTCACGATGCGCTCGAGCGCTCCGTTGCGGAGGGACAGCGTGCGATGCGTGCGAGGGCGGCCACGCTCGGGCGGATCGTCAATGGCTGGCAGATGAACACGGAAACGATGGGCGTCTACGGCGATGACTATCTCAAGCGCGCGGTGGTCGCGCAGATTCTTCTCACCGCGAATCAGCCCGAAGACGCTGTCTATCCCCTGCTCCTCAGGGATGCGGACGGCAAGCCGCCAGTGGGCGGAAACAAATACGTGCTGCATTTCGAGAAAAATGCGCTGCCGCCGGTGAGTGCCTTCTGGTCGCTCTCGATGTATGACGCACAAGGATTCCAGGTTGCGAACCCGATCAACCGTTTCGCAATCGGCAATCGCGATCCGCTGAAATACAACGCGGACGGCTCGCTTGACCTCTCCATCCAGCACGCGGATCCCGGCCGGGAGCGGAGCGCGAACTGGCTGCCCGCCCCGGGCGGAGGCCTCCTCGGGCTCACGATGCGGCTCTACGCGCCGGGCGCTTCGGTGCTGAACGGGCGCTGGGCGCCACCGCCGCTGCAGCGCCGGTCCTGACCGCGCGCGCGTAGGCCCGAACCTGCCCCCATGCGTCCCGAGCACGAGCTTATTTGTTACGATATAGAAATGAAAGGATGATGGCGATGATCTCTTCAAAACGGGGCAGCCCGTTCACCCGAGTGCGCCGCCTTGCCGTGACCGCTGCAGTTTTCGCCGTCGCGCTCTCGGCCGCGAGGGGCGCAAGCGCCCAGGCCGTGGGCAAGTCCGGATGGGAGTTCTCCATCACGCCCTACTTCTGGGCCACAAGCCTCAGCGGGACGATCAGCACCCCCAATCCGGACCGGCCGGCCACGACGGCCACCGCCGATTTCGGGGATGTGCTCACCCATCTCAGCAACATCCCCTTCATGGCAACGCTGGAGGCGCACAACGGCCGTGTCAGCCTGCTCTCCGACCTCATGGTGGTCTCGCTCAGGACTCCTGTCTCAACCCCGGGACCGCTGTTTTCCGGTGCCACAGCTCAGACCACCCAGTTCGTCTCGACCGAGATGGGGATGTACCGCGTGCTGCAACGGAAGGAACAATGGCTCGACATCGGCATCGGTGTCCGCACGGTCTCGGTCTGGACGAAACTCTCTTTTCATACGGGCATCATCCCCGGGTTCACGGCAAGTTCCTCCGCTGCATGGGCTGATCCGGTGGTCGGACTGCGATATCATCTGAACCTTACGAACCGCATCGGGCTCACGACCTATGGCGATTTCGGGGACTTCGCGGGTGGCGGCTCGCAACTGACGTGGCAGGTATTGGGAATGCTCGACTACCGCTTCAACGACTGGCTCATCTTCCACGCCGGCTATCGGCACCTGCACATCGATTGGAGCGGCAGTGCTTTAAACGTGAGCACGGCATTGAGCGGGCCGTTCCTTGCCGCCACCTTCACGTTCTAGACCCGTGTCGGGCTGACTGTACAGCCCGACACGGGTCTCGCGCTTTATTCGAGCCCGCGATTCACGCCCTCCGACGTTTCCGCCTCGGGCGATCGCGGGCTAGCATCCCCCGGTCGGTCAGGGATGCCGATGAATCGGATCGACCCAGAATACTGCTTCCGGCTTCTCGACCGGCTCGATATCGAGGTTCACCACCACCGCTTCGTTGTCGCTCCTGACCAGCACGCACTCGAGCGGCTCGTCGGTGCTGGCATTGATCTCCTGGTGCGGCACGTAGGGGGGAACGAAGATGAAATCCCCGGGCTCGGCCTCGGCAACGAATTCCAGCCGCTCGCCCCAGCGCATGCGCGCCCTGCCGCGGACGACGTAGATCACGCTCTCGAGCGCGCCGTGGTGGTGGGCTCCGGTCTTGGCGTTGGGATGAATGGTGACGGTACCCGCCCAGATCTTCTGCGCGCCGACGCGGGCGGCGTTGATCGCAGCGGCGCGGTTCATGCCGGGCGTCTGCGCGGTATTGGGGTCGAGCTGGTTCGCCTTGATGACGCGCACGCCATTGCGCCGCCAGTCCACCGCGTGCGGTGCGATCTCTTCGTGCGGATGCGGATGGCTCATCTCCTCGCTCCTTGTCTGCCTTGAAGAATGATCCGCCTGCGCTGCACGGCTGGGAAGCAACCCGACCGTCCGCCCAGGCAGACGGGATGGGAAAGCCGCCCGACATCGTGGTCGCTCATGCCTGCGCCGGACGGAGAACATCCCACATCAGGCGCGGATCGAAGGATTCGGCGGCAAACATGGTGAGAAAGACGACCCCACAGAAGGCGACCGCACCGATTCCCGGGTCGATCGTCACCAGGGTGCCGAACTGCACCAGCGCACCCAGCAGCGATTCCATGAAGATGTCGATCATCGACCAGCGGCCAATGAATTCGATGATGGAAAATAGAAGCGTGCGTTCCCGGAGCCAGCCCGCAACGCCGAACCGGATACAGATCAGCATCGCGGCGAGGCCCGCCAGCTTGAGAAGCGGGATCGCCAGCGAGGCCAGGAAAACCAGCGCGGCGAGCGGCCATTGCCGCGCGTCGATCAGTTCGATCACGCCGCCCAGGATCGTGCTCGGTGCACCCGAGCCGAGCTGGATCACGGTGAGGACCGGATAGTAGTTGGCCGGGATGTAAAGGACAGCGGCGGCAATCACCAGCGCCCAGGTGCGCGCAATGCTGTTCTGCTTGCGCCGGTGCAATGCCGAACCGCAGCGCGGGCAGCGCGGATGCTCGGTATCCCGCGGCAGGCTGACCAGGCCGCAGCCATGGCAGGCCAGCGCGCCGGGACGGGCATCAGGCACGAAGTCGCCCACGCCTTTGCGCTCCATCTCCTGCCAGACATCTTCTGCATCAAGCTCGGAATCGAGCCAGAACATGGTGAAGGCGAGCGCCAGGAGCGCCATCAGGGCCGGGCCGGCCGTGATCGTGACCAGGGCCTGCAGCTTTACGTAGGCAACGAAAGCGCCCAGCAGCAGTACCTCGGCCATCGACCACGGCGTGAGGCGGCGGACCAGCAGAAAAATGCGACGGATATGCCGCGGCGGGCGCGCCGTTTGAAGCGAGCCGAGCACGTAGATCGTGCCAATCAGCTTGGCGGAAGGAGCGATGAGACTCGTGAAGACGACCGCGAGCGCGAGGCTCGACATGCCGCGGCGCACCAGCTCCTGCGGGCCCGCGATGAGGTCGGCAAGATGCACGATGCCGCTGGCCTCCACCCGCATCAGCGTCGTCGTCGCAGTGACGATGAGCAGAACCAGGGCCGCAAAGGCGAGCGCGAGCGAGTGTTCGATCGTGTTGCGGCGGCGGGTTCTGAGGCCGGTGCCGCAGCGGACGCAGCGGGCCCGCGTATGCGGCGCGAGTGGAGGAACGAATTGCTGCAGGCCGCAGCCCTGGCACTCGTGGAGCGAGGATTCGTCGCCGGCCACCGTTGGGACCGTTACCTCCTCGCCCCCGGAGTGGCTGCGATCCTGAGCGCAATCGCATCGGCGAATTGGCCGAGGGCCTGGCTCATCGCAGCCACCTGCCCGGTCACGTCGGGCGAGGGCGGCACCACGGAGGTGCGGAAGGTCTGCGGCGGGGGCGTGCCGCGCGGCCCGGGCAGCGCAAAGGCAGCGGTGAAAACAAGAGCCCCGGAAGCATCTTCATCGAAGCTCTCGACCGAAACCTCGATCGAAAGATCAGGTGTCACGGTCATCGCCACGGTTTCCGAAAGCACGGTGCTCATCGGCAGGCGGTTCGCCAGGTCGGCCGCGAGCACGCGCGTGATCATCGGTCCGGGCAATTCACCCCACCAGTCATTGCCGTAGAGATCGAGCCGGTAGCCGGCCGCGGAATGCACGATCGGCGAGCGGTCGAGATAGCGGGCAAGGCTGACCTCGCGCACCAGGATGACGCGATGAGGAGCGCCAACCATTTGTCCGGGTACCGGATCCAGTGAAAAAAGCGTGGGCTTCGGGGAGGTGCAGGCGGAAACCAGCGATGCCGCCAGCAGGCCGGGTGCCGCCCACGCGAGGACGGAACGGAGCGGCCGGATACTCATTGTTGCGGGCCCCCCGAGCGCCCGCGGATCAGCGCGTTCGGCTGTTGCGCCAGAAGATCGGAAAGGGCACGGATCGATTGCATCAGGTCATTCGTCTGCAGGAGCAACCGGTCGAGGTCCCGGTAGAATTTGGAATTGCCGCCATAGCTGGTTTCGACGGAGGCGACCAGCACGCTGGTCCGGGCCAGCAGGGACCTGAGATCGTTCGTAATGGCGGGCAGGCCCGCCAGTGCCGGGCCGGCACCCTGATCGAGCTTGCCGATGGCATTCTGTGCATCCGCGAGGGTGGCCTTCAATGCGGTCAGGGAGTCGCGCAGCGCCGCGCTGTTGGCAAGCTTGTCCAGGGCGGCGAGGGTTGCATTCAGATGATCGCCGATCTCCTGGAATGGCATGTGGTTGATCTTGTCGAGCAGGGCAGCGGCAGACTGGGTGATCCCGCTGAAAGCGCCGGGCGCGGTGGGGACGACCAGCGCACCATCCTCGACGGTCACGGTGGCGGGCGGCGCATGGCGGTCGAACACCAGCGCGATCTCCTGCTGGCCGGTGAGAAGATTGGCGGTCGCAAGCTGGGCGCGCAGCCCGTGATTGACAAGGATCTGCGCGTTCTCGAGCGGCCCCCGCTTCGCCATCGCTTCACTGAGCGCGATCCGCTGCGGCTCGATGGTGAAATGCACCGGCACCTCGAGCATGTCCTTCTGGCGGTTGTAGCGGAGATCGACCGAGGTCACCTCACCGATGCGAATGCCGAGGATCGTCACCGGCGCGCCCGGTGCGAGTCCGGAGACGGCACCGGGAAAATAGGCGACAGCCTCGACATGCCGGCTGTACTGCGACGAGTTCGCGGCCTCGAGGTCTGCATAGAGCGGGAAGGTCTCGTTCGCGCTGGCGAGCGGCGTGTTCCCGGCGTCAGGCGGCGTGTCGAAGGCGATCCCGCCGAGCAGCACCGCCCTGAGCGATTCGACATTCAGCCGGACACCGCTGGCCCCGAGCGAGAGCGACACTCCCGAGGCATTCCAGAAGCGCGAACTCCGGTGCACGTAATCATCGAACGGGGCACGCACGAAGGCATGCACGGTAACGCTTTCCGCCATGTGGCCGAGGTCCCATCCGAGCACGGTGCCGACATCGAGGCCGCGGTAGAAGATCGGCGAGCCGGGATTGAGCGACCCCACGCGGTCCGCCTGGAGGAGGAAGGTCCTTCCAGGAATGTTGGTTTGCAGCACGGGAGGATTCTCGAGGCCGGTAAAGTGGCGCCTCGCCTCGCCATGTTGGGTCGAGGGCAGGATGGCGATATAGGAGCCGGAGAGTATCGTCTCGAACCCCGAGAGATTCCCGGCCGACAGCCGCGGCTTGACCACCCAGAAGCGCGCCTTGTCGGTCAGGAGCCGTGTCGCATTCCGGTTCATTCGCGCGGCGACGATGACATGGCCGTAGTCTGGAGCGAGTGTGATGCTCTCGACCGTGCCGAGCGGGATGTCCTTGTAGCGGACCTGCGACTGGCCGGCGGTCAACCCCTCGGCGCTGTCGAACGTGATGGTGATCAACGGCCCGCGCTTGGACAGCGTGTTCCAGGCGAGCCAGATCGCGATCACGAGTGTGACCGCCGGGATGATCCAGATGGCAGAGACACGGCGCCGTCTCTCGACGCGTGCGGATGGCAGCGGAGCTGGTGACTCGGGCATCAGGCGCCCGGCAGGAACTGCGGGTACGAAGCGCCTTTGGCGCCCCGGCCGCCAGCACCAGGCGGCACGGCGGCTGCCGGGCAGAAATGTGGCAAAGGGAGGGTCACGAGCAAGCGCTCCGTTTCGCTCGCCTTTAGCACATTCGCGTTCCGCTCGAAATCAGGCACGCGGGAACGTTCCGGCTCACGTAAATTCGGAATTCGCTACCAACCCACCGGTACCCGCACGGCCGCCGCAGCGACGGCTACGACAGGCGCTCCCGCCGGGGTGACGCGAGCGGCTCGAACGGCGGCGTCCGGCTCAGGTCCCGGCCGGGGCAAGCTCCAGTACGACCCGGCGGTTTTTCGCTCTCCCCTCCGCCGTTGCGTTGGAGGCGACAGGGTCGGCTTCGCCGTGCCCATATGCCGAGACGAGGTTCGGGTTCACGCCCTGCGAGATCAGGAACTGCATTACGTTCTCGGCCCGCTTCTGTGAAAGAACCTGGTTCGAGGTGATGCCCTGCTGCATCAGCGCCGGGCCGATCGGCACGTTGTCGGTGTACCCGTTCACCAGAAGGTGGTTCTGCTGGGTCGGCGCCAACTTCTGTGCCAGCCTGGAAATGATCTGCTTCCCGCTGTCGGACATCTGCCAGCCGCCGGAGGGGAACAGGAGGTCGCTGTTGACGGTGTACTTGATCGCTCCCTGCAGGCGGGCAATCTGCGCATTGGCGGCAGCAAGCTGCTGCGAGAGCTGCTGGTTCTGCGCCTTCAGCGCATCGTAGTCGCTCTGCGAAACACCGCAGGCAGACAGCCCCAGGGGCGCCGCGAGGCAGACCAGCGCGGCGGCGTGCGTAAGGCGGTTTGTCATTGCTGCAACACTCCTCTCGGCTTGGCGCTACGAACGACACCTGCCGAATCGGGCACCGGCAGGAAACCGTAGAGCTGGCCCCCGGTTGGTACAGGGCCGGAGTGTTACGCGCAAGTGACGAATGCGCGCCCGGTCCGGGGCCGCCGGCGAGCACCAACGGCCGCTCTCTGTGACCCGCGCCCCGCAGCACTTTCCGGATCTATGCCTGGCGTCCGCTGTCCGTCCGGCGTGCTGCGGCCGGCGCCATCTTCCGGAGCTTGCCGGGCCGGGTCCATTGTGGCTTGGCAAGCCGGCGGATGCCCCGGAGAGTGATGCTATGGAGCCATCGATCGACCGCGCAGGAATTGCCGCGACCGAGAAAGTGATCCGCCCCTATATCCGCCGCACACCCGTCATCGAGGTGGCGGCGGCGGATTTCGGGATGCAAGGCGCGCCGATCCTGTTCAAGCTGGAGGCGCTGCAGCACACCGGCTCGTTCAAGGCGCGTGGCGCATTCGCCAATCTGCTGGGCCGGGAGATTCCGCCGGCCGGGGTGGTGGCGGCATCGGGCGGCAATCATGGTGCAGCGGTTGCCTTCGCGGCCCAGAAACTGGGCGTGCCGGCGGCAATTTTCGTTCCTGCCGTCACGTCGCCTGCCAAGATGGCGCGGATCAGGTCGTATGGTGCGGAACTGGTCGTCGGAGGCGAACGCTATGCGGATGCACTGGCGGCGAGCGAACGGCGGATCGCTGAAACCGGCGCCCTTGCCGTGCATGCCTACGACCAGAGAGAGACGCTGCTCGGCCAGGGGAGCATCGGGCTCGAGCTCGAAGCGGACGCGCCCGCCATCGAAACGCTCCTCGCGGCGGTCGGGGGTGGCGGGCTGATCGGCGGAATCGCCGCCTGGTATCAGGGACGGATCCGCGTCGTCGCCGTGGAATCGGACGGCGCACCGACGCTTGCGCGCGCCGTCGCCGCCGGACGGCCGGTCGATGCACCGGCCGGCGGCATTGCCGTCGATAGCCTGGCGCCGCGCCAGGTGGGGCAGTTGATGTTCCCGATCGCCAGGGCGTTCATCGACCCTGAGGTGAGGCTGGTCACCGATGGCGAAATTCGCCACGCGCAGGCTGCTCTTTGGGAAGTGCTCCGCGTCCCCACGGAGCCCGGTGGCGCGGCAGCCTTCGCCGCGGTTCTCTCCGGCCGCTACCGCCCAGGAGCGAACGAGAAGCTCGCGGTGCTGGTGTGCGGTGCGAACACAGCCGAAGTGCAACTCGGCGGCTGAACCGATCGCTACTCGTCCTTCCGCGGGCGGGACAGCAGCGCCTCCATTGCGGCGGGAAGAGTCGTTTTGCCGGCAAGAAGATCCGCGACGAGGGCGGCCAGCGGCACCTCGCAATCCGCGGCCCGGGCGCGCGCCGCAAGTGCGGGTGCCGTGCTCGCGCCTTCGGCCACTCCTTCGAGTTGAGAGAGTATATCGGCTGGCGCGGCGCCGCGGCCGAGGGCATCGCCAAAGCGAAAATTGCGGCTCGCCCGGCCGGTGCAGGTCAGCACCAGATCACCGAGGCCGGAAAGGCCGAAACCGGTTTCCGGCTTGCCGCCCAGCGCTGCGATCAGCCGGCCGAGTTCCGCCACTCCGCGTGTCACCACCGCGGCGCGCGCGTTCTCGCCAAGGCCGGCGCCGATCACCGCACCGGCAGCAATCGCGATCACGTTCTTGGCGGCTCCGCCGATCGCGGCACCGAGCGGATCCGCATTGCCGTAGAGACGGAAGGCGGACGAGGAGAGCAGGCTCACAAGATGGGCTCTCAGGCGGGGATCCGAGGCTGCGAGCACGGCCGCCGCAGGCAGCCCCGCGGCGATCTCGGCGGCAAAGGTCGGTCCGCTCAGCACCGCCAGCGGTGCTCCCGGATGGAGCGCACCGGCAATTTCATGCGGCAGCAACCCGGTTGCCGTTTCCATGCCCTTGGCAGCGACGATGAGCGGGCGGCCGGCGGCGGCGATTGTCGTTGCGACCGGGCGGAAATGCTGCACCGGCACGGCAAGCAGCAGCACCTCCGCTGCGGCGAGAGAGGGCTCGTCCGCGAGCACGACCTGAGGCGGGAGAGCAACACCGGGAAGCCGTGGATTGCGGCGGGTTTTTCGCATCTCCGCCCGCCGCGCCGGATCGCGTGCCCAGAGCGATACGAAATGGCCGGCGCGGGCACCAAGCAAGGCCAGCGCAGTACCCCACGCGCCGGCTCCGACAATGCCGAGTTTACCCACCGGTGACGCGCAGCAGCGCGGCGCCGCCGCCGGACTCGCCACGGCCAAGCCGCTCGGCGAGCGCATCGAGGATGGCGCTCGCCGCAGGGCCGAACTGGTAAGGAGGCCTCACCACTATCAAGCCGGCGCCGTTCAGCCGCGCCGGATCCGTGGGCTCCCGGAGATAAAGCTCGGCCGCCACAACGTCGGGAAGCCGGAACGCCGCGAGTGACTCGTGAAAGGCACGCACCGGTGCGCGATGCTTGATCGGGTACCAGGCCGCGAGAACGCCGGTCGGGAAGCGGGCATATGCAATGCCGAGGCCCTCGGCGAGGCGGTCGAGTTCGCCGGGCGCCTCGTAGGGAGGGTCGATCAACACCAGGCCGCGCCGCGGCTCTGTCGGCAGCAGTCCCCTGAGCGCCTCCCAGCCGTCACGGAGATGGATGGCGACCTGCCGATCTCCGGCGAAGCGGGCCTTCAGAAGAGCGTATTCCTGAGGATTGAGCTCGCAGCAGATCAGCCGGTCGGCAGGACGCAGCAGGCGGCGTACGAGCAGGGCAGAACCCGGGAACACTCCGGCCGGCTCCTCCATGATGTCCCGCACGAGCGCGACGTAGTTGGCAAGCGCAACGGGAGGATCGGCCAGCAGGCGGCCGATCCCCTCCTGCCATTCGCCGGTGCGTTCGGCTTCCGGGCCGGCAAGGTCGTACGCACCGGCGCCGGCGTGGCTGTCGAGCACGGAAATCGGCCGGTCTTTTTGTTGCAATACAGTAACCAGCCAGGTCAGCAGCGCCTGCTTGAGGCAATCCGCGAAACTCCCGGCGTGATAGGCGTGGCGATAATTCACCCGGCCGTCTCCTCGAGCGGCCAGCGCGGCCGTGCAGGCGCATCGAGCCCGCTCGCCCTCCCGAGGCGCAGCCGCTCGATACCGGCCCAGGCGACCATCACGGCGTTGTCGGTGCACAGCCGGACGGGTGGGGCGAACAGTGAAAAACCGCTGCCGGCCGCAACGCCAGCAAGCGCCGAACGGAGCGCCATGTTGGCGGCAACCCCGCCCGCGGCGACCAGGAGGCGCCCTTCAGGATGAAGACGCGCGAAAAGCGCCATCGCCTGGCCGGCGCGGTCCGCGAGCACGTCGCCCATGGCACGCTGGAAAGAGGCGGCGATGTCGGCGGCATCGGCGAGCGGCAGCGGCCCTTCGGGAAATCGCGCGATTTCCCGCGCCACCGCCGTTTTCAGCCCGCTGAAGCTGAAATCGCAGCCCGGACGCCCCGCCAGCGGGCGGGGAAAACGAAAGCGGTCCGCATTGCCGCCGGTTGCCAGCCGCTCGAGCGCGGGTCCGCCGGGCCAGGGCAGGCCGAGCAGTTTTCCCACCTTGTCGAACGCCTCGCCGGCGGCGTCGTCGATGGTTTGCCCGAGAAGCTGGTAGTCTCCCACCCCTTGAACCGCCACCCACTGGCTGTGCCCGCCGGAGACGAGCAGCAGAAGGTAGGGAAACTCGGCAGAGCCGACACCGGGCAGGCGCGGGGTCATGGCATGCGCCTCGAGATGGTTGATGGCGAGGTAGCGGGAGCCGGCTGCGAGTGCGATCCCTTTGGCGACCTGGCTGCCGACGATCAGCCCGCCGATCAGCCCCGGGCCGGCCGTCGCCGCGACAGCGGCGAGATCGTCATAGCGCACTCCGGCCTCGGCCATGGCCTCGCGCACCAGGTCGGGCAGATATGCCAGATGCGCGCGCGCGGCAATTTCCGGGACGATCCCGCCATAGGGAGCGTGCTCACGGCGCTGGCTGATGAGCCTTTCCGCGAGCACTTTGCCGCTTCCGTCGAGCACCGCCGCGGCGGTCTCATCGCAGGAGCTTTCGATGCCGAGCACCGGGCCGGCGGGGGGGGAATCCAGGGCCATCCCTTTTCTTTCCGAGGCTGCGGTTTTAGGACACGCTCATGACGGCGCTGAAGCCCCCGGAACAGCCTGGTGCGGTCAAGGTCCGCTCCCACCTCCACGAGTTGCCGCTCCGGGTCGGCACGCGGGCCTCGCCGCTCGCGCTCGCCCAGACGCGCCTGTTCCTCTCCGTCCTGCAGCATTTCTGCCCGGTGCTGCGGAGTCTCGACGTGTTCGAGGAGCATCCGATCACCACCACAGGCGATCGGGTGCCGGATCTCCGTCTTGCAGAAATCGGCGGCAAGGGGTTGTTTGCAAAAGAAATTCACGAGGCTCTGGCGGACGGGCGGGTGGATTTCGCCGTCCACAGCCTCAAGGATTTGGAGACCGTCCTTCCGCCCGGCATCGTCCTCGCCTGCACGCTGAAACGGGAGGACGCGCGCGACGCGCTGATCCTCGGGCCCGGCTGCGGCCTGCCGCGCCCTGACGATCCCTTTGCAGCACTCGAGCCTGGCACCGTGGTCGGCACTGCCTCAGTGCGTCGCCAGGCGCAACTCCTGCACGCAAGACCCGATCTTTCCATCGTGCCGCTGCGCGGCAATGTCGGCAAGCGGCTGGCGCGGATCCGGGCCGGCGACTGCGCTGCCGGCGTGCTCGCGCTGGCCGGGCTGAGACGGCTCGAGGTTGGCGGGCCGACTGTCGTGCCCCTGGATGAGGAGACGATGGTTCCGGCCGCCGGCCAGGGGATCATCGGCGTGACCGTGCGTGCTGACGACGCGGAGCTTCGCGAGCTGCTGGCGGCGATAGAAGATCGGGAGGCAGCCGCCGTCGCCGCGGCGGAACGCGCGTTGCTGGCAGCGCTGGGTGGCTCCTGCCGCACGCCGATCGGCGGGCACGCACGCCTGATGCCCGTCGACCGCCTGTTATTGACGGGCCTCGTGGCGCGGGCCGACGGGTCCTTCCTGCTGCGCAGGAGCTTGGGCGGTCCGGTTCGCGAGGCCGCGCGGATCGGCACGGAACTCGGGCTCAGCCTGCGTGCGGATTCCCCCGCCGACCTCTTTGCCTGAGCCAGGCGCCGTCCTGATCACGCGCCCGGAGCCGGGTGCCTCGGCCACTGCAGCGCATCTCCTCCGGCGTGGTTTCAGCCCGGTGCTGGCGCCGCTGCTGCGCATCCGCCACCTGCAACCATCATTGCCCGAGGCGCATCGCCTCCAGGCTCTCCTGGCGGCAAGTGCCAATGCGCTGCCAGCCCTGGCAGCGGCGCATCGAGAGGCTCCGCTCTACGTGGTGGGGGACGCAACCGCCGACGAAGCGCGCGCGCTCGGTTTCGGCTCGGTCTCCAGTGCTGCCGGTGACGCCGCTGCCCTGGCCGCGCTGGTGGCCGGTGCGTGCCGGCCGAAGGCAGGTCCGCTCCTGCTCGCGGCCGGAGCGCGTCAGGGCGGAAAGCTGGCGGCGGCGCTGCGCGGCAAGGGATTCGCCGTGATTCGCCGCAGCGTCTATGCGGCCCGGCCGGTTGCCACCCTTCCCGACTCTGCCCGCGCATCGCTCTCGGAAGGGCGTATCGCGACGGCCCTCTTTTTCTCGGGCGAGACTGCTGCCGCGTTCGCCCGGCTGGTTGCCGCCGCCGGATTGAGCGCAGCGCTGGCGCCGGTTGCTGCCGTGGCGATCGGCCCCGCGGTGGCGAGCGCGCTTCGCCCCTTGCCGTTCCGTTCCGTCCGTGTCGCATTACGGCCAACGGAGGAGGCGGTACTCGCCATGCTTGAATGACCGAAGCCGAATCCGCCGCCGGGCCTGGGTCGGAAATTCCCGAGATTCCCCCGCCGGCGCCGTCCGAGCCTCCTCCGAGGCCGCGCCACTCCCTGCTGGCGTGGTTTTGCCTGCTCGGATTCCTGGTTCTGGCGGCCGCCATCGCGCTCGCCTGGTTTTATCCGCGCACGCCTCCCGCCCCGGACAGAGCGGCCCTGGCAGCGCTGGACGGCCGCATCGACCAGCTCGCCCGCCGGCTCGCTGAGAGCCAGGCGAAGCTGGCAGATCTTGCTGCCACAGAAACGAAATTCGCGACCTCGGAACAGGCCCTCGCGGCGCGGCCTGCTCCGCCCGATCTCGGCCCGATCGAGGCGCGGCTGGCCGCGCTCGAGAGCCGGGCGCCACCGGCGCCTGAGCCGCCCACCGCGGCCGAGCTTGCAACCTCCCTGGCCCCGCTCTCCGAGCGTCTCGACAGCCTCCAGAAATCGCTGGGTGCACTGGCAAAGCGGGTCGACGGAATGGAGCGCACCGCCCGCCTTGCGGCCGCCGCATTCGCCCTCGAGCAAGGGCGGCCACTCGGCAATCTCCCGGGCGCTCCGCCTCCGCTGGCGCGCTTTGCGACCGTCGCCCCACCCACGCTTGCCGCGCTCAGGCTTGCATTTCCCGAAGCGGCAAACGCCGAACGTGCTGCTGCCCGCCCGGCCGAGGCGGGGCAGCCGCTCGCGCAACGCATGATGGTTCGGCTCGGCGAGCTGTTCACGTTGCGTGAAGGCAACAAAGTCATCGTCGGCAATCCTGCGGAGCCTGCGCTGGCGAGCGCGCAAGCCGCGCTGGAGGCCGGGAATCTTGGCGCCGCCGTGGCAGCGCTTGCTTCCCTGCCGCCACCGCTCGCCGCACCCATGCAGAAATGGAAAGACGAGGCCGAGGCGCTGCTGGCCGCCGACAGAGCGATGGCGCGTTTCATCGGCGCCGATTGATGGGTCGGATATTTCTTTTCCTTCTCGCCTGCCTGCTCGCGCTTGCCATTGCTTTCGGCCTGGCCAGCCTGCCGGGCCACGTTTCGGTCGAGATCGGCAGCATGAGCATTGCGGCGCCGACCAGCATCGCGGCGCTGGCGCTGATCATCGTTCTGATCATCGTCTATGTCGTGTTGCGGTTGCTCGGTGCCCTTTTTCGCCTGCCTCGCCGCTTCCGGCTCTGGCGATCCGGCCGCCATCGCGGGCAAGGCGACCGCGCGGTGACGCGCGCGCTGGTCGCCCTTGCGGCAGGCGAACCGGGCGCCGCGCGGCGGCAGGCCGAGGCCGCGCGCCGCCTGTTGGGGGACACGCCGCAGACGCTGCTGCTGGCGGCGGAGGCCGCCAGGCTCGGCGAGCGAAGCGATGAGGCGCAGGCGACATTCCGCTTGCTTGCCGAGCGCAAGGACAGCGCCTTCCTCGGGCTGCGTGGCTTGCTGCGGGAGGCCATCCTGCACGCGGATTGGGGCGAGGCGGCCGCCCTCGCGCGACGTGCCGAAGCGGCCCATCCCGGTGGTGCGTGGCTCAGGCGCGAGCGGCGCCGTATCGCCATCGAAACGGAGGACTGGCGCGGCGCACTCGCGCTGGCCGATGCGCCTGCCCGGGCCGCCCTTGCCGCGGCGGCGGCCGAGGCAGAGACGGATCCGAAGGCTGCCCTCAGGCTCGCCCGCGAGGCGCTCGCCGCCGATCCTTCTCTACCGGCCGCCGCGTTGGCATTGGCCCGCCGCCTGCGCGCAACGGGGCGCGAAAGGCGCGCCGAAGCGGTGCTCGGCAACGCCTGGGCGGAGGCCCCGCACCCCGATCTTGCCCGTTTCCTTCTCGAACCGCTGGCTGACCCGATGGCGCGCGTGAATGCCGCACAGCGGCTGGCCGCACGTAATCCTGCCCATCCGGAGTCTCGCTTCCTGCTCGCCGAGACGGCGCTCGGTGCCGGACTTCCCGGCGAGGCGCGCCGGCATGCCGAGGCGCTCCGTGCCGAGGGGATCGCCTGGCGGCGGCTCTGGCTGCTGATCGCTGGCATCGCGCGCGCCGAAGCCGAAGGCAAGGACAACGCGGCGGAGCGCGAGGCCCTGCATGCGGCAGCGACCGCCGAAGCCGATCCGGAGTGGCGCTGCGCGGCCTGCGGCGGCCGGGCTCCGAAGTGGCAGCCGGTCTGTTCCCACTGCGGAATGGTCGGCCGCCTCAAGTGGCAGGTGCCGCCCCCATTGCCGGCGCCGGTGCCCCTGCCCGAACCGAAGATCGCGTTGCTCGGCATCGAAAAGGGACCCGCCGGTCCCTGATCCGACGCTCCCGCTCAGCCGAGCGTTTCGCTGAAGAAGGCATGCCCCGGCTCGTTATCGTTGTAATATTCCGCCTGGCACGCGCCATTCTCCGCAAATCTCAGGATCGCGAAGCCGTGCGCATAGACTTCGCCGTCTCTGCCAGGCGGCCCGGTGAGAAGCGTCGGCGGATCGACGAGCCTGGCAAGCGGGTGATCGCCGACACCGATCAGCACCGGAATCGCGCCATGGCCGAGGCATCGGCCCTTTTCGAGGTCGAGATAGGGTTTGTAGATGCCCAACGTGTGCTCGTGACCCCAGAACCACGCGGCAATGCTTCCCCTGCCTCGCGACGCGGCTGCGTTGAAGGCGGCGAAGGTCTTCCGCAGGTTTGGATTATACGGGATCAAGGAACCGTCTGCAGCCGGCTTGCCGATTTCCGAGAACGCCGAGAAGAACTGGTGGTGCGAGAGCAGAATGGTCCGGCCGGGAAATTCGGCAATGCGCTCTGCCAGCCACGCCTGCTCTCTCGGCTCGATCTGCACCAGCACGTCCTGCTCCGCAAGCGGTGCATGGTCGAACCGCCCGGTGTCCATGGCGATGAATTGCCATGCTCCGCCAGTGCTGCGCAGACAGAAGAAGCTCGCCGGCTGCCTGGCGAGCGGCAGCGGGTTGAGGGTTTTCAAAAGCCCGTAATAGCCGACGCCGCCGCAGTACATGTCGTGGTTCCCGGCCAGCGTGTAGATCGGCACGGTACTGCGGTTGAATGTCCTGTTCAGGATCTCGGTGAAGTTGCGCCGGCATTCGTCCGGAGTCCCCGAGTAGTAGATGTCGCCGAGGTGGATGAGCAGATCCGGGTTGAAGGTTGCGATCTGTTTCGCGATCTCGACCGCTGCCTCGGTGCCGGTGCCCCAGTCGCCGAGCAATGCAACGACCGAGCCTGGCTTGAAAGCGAGCACCTTCATGTCCGGCGTGGGCCAGATATAGTCCGGCTCGCGCAGCTTTCCGTCCGGCCCGAAATAGCCGACATAGGAGGTCAGCGTTTCGATCCAGCCAGGATCGAACTGGCCGTCTCGCAACTCGGCGGCGATATCGGCGGCGGCGGCGTTATTGCCATGGAAACGGGCATCGAGGAAATCGTGGGTAAGGCAGGCAGCCCGCCAGACATCGCTGGCGATGCCGGCGGGTGGCTGGTCCGGCACCGCTTCGGCCTTGTCGTGGGCACTCGCGATCTCGGTTGCCGCCCGGACGATGTCGTTACCGAGGCCCGGGCGTGGCGCCCCGGGCGGAAGCTTCGAGCGGACCAGGGATTCGATCGCGGATTGATAGAGCGAGAGGACAGGGCTGCGGAATGTCTTCAGATCGAGTGCCACGTGTCAGCCTCCGATCATCGTCATCTTTGCCGCTCCGCGATCATCCGCGCCGCGCGCTCGGCGAGCGCGGCGATGGTGCGCGACGGGTTGACGCCGACTGCGCGCGGCACGATGGCGCCGTCGAGCACGAAAAGGTTGTGGTAGCCGAAGACCTCGCCGCGATGATCGACGACGCCGTTCTCTGGCCCGGTTCCCATACCGCAGCCGCCCAGCGGATGCGGTGTGATGAGATAGTGCATCAGGCTCCAGCTTGGCGGCACCAGCGGGACCCCGCCGGTCCCGCGCGAGAGGGCCTTGTGGGTATCGACGATGGAATCGAAGAGCCTTTTCGATTCCGCGATATCCCACTCCAGGGTCAGTTCCCACTCGCCGGCGATTTCATAACGCCGTTCGAGGCGGAGCACGCCGTCCGCCGCATCGATGCCCTGGGCGAACCATGGCATGACATTGTCGAGCGGCGCGTGGCGCAGCAGTTCCGTGCGCAGCCATTCGAGCAGCGTGTGCCCGATCGGGTGCTGAGCCGAGGCCGAAGCGGCGAGGTCGGCGAGCAGATTCGGGAATCCGCCGTCCTGGATCCAGAACGACTGGCCATCGCGGCTGCGATCGAAGAACTCGATTGCGCAGGTGATCGTCGGGCCGCTGGACGGCTCCGGCTTCCGCCCCGTATAGAGCGCGGGGGTCAGGAAGTCGCCGTTGCTGCTCCACCGTTGCCCCAGTCGTCGGCTCACGTTCGGCAGCGTGCGCAGCGTGTCGCGGCAGCGCAGCAAGAGCTCGGTCGAGCCGAGCGAACCCGCGGCGAGGACGACGATCCCCCCCGTCGCGCTCTCTGATCGGGCCTCTTTGTCGAGCCGCTCGAAGCGAACGCGCCATCCGCTGCCCTCCGGCTCGATGGCCCGCACCAGGCTGAGCGGCCGCACGTCCGCGCCGCGTTTTTCGGCCAGCGCAAGGTAGTTCCGGTCCAGGGTGTTCTTGGCATCGACCGGGCAGCCGATGTCGCAATTTCCGCAATGCACGCAGGTGCCCTGCGCCACGCCCTGTGCATTGGTATGCCATCTGGTGCGCCCGGTCGCGGGCGCATCGGAGGCGCTGACATCGAACCCCGGGTCGAAGGTCACCGCGAGATCGAGCAGGCGGAAGCGGTCGGCTGCCCCGATCGCCCCGGCTGCCTCGTGCATCAGGTGCATCCGCGGCGTCCATTGATTGTCCGGCACCTGCTGAACGTTCATCGTCGCCCCCACGGTCGCGTAGTGGGGCTGAAGCTCTTCGAAGGTGATTTCCGGCGGCCAGCCGGCGGCGAACACGTCGGCCGGCGGCACCGCCGAGATATTCGCGTAGATCAGGGAGCCGCCGCCAACCGCGGCACCCTGCGCCACCGCCATATGCGGAAACATGCGGAGGTCGATCCAGCCACTGTGGTGGACGGGATCCCGCTCGTTCCAGAACCAGTCCTTCCCGGTGACGCTCGGATACGTGCAGCGGTCCCAGCGCCGGCCGCGCTCCAGCACCAGAACGCGTGCGCCGGCCTCGGCGAGGCGGCAGGCAGCGACGGCGCCGCCGAATCCGCTGCCGATGATGACGGCGTCGAAGTCCATTGAGCGCTTGCTAAATGCCGCGCAGATGCGGGCCGTAGCTTTTCCACATCTGGCCGAGGAAGAATTTCCCGAAACGGGCGATCGCTGCAGCCGATTGTGCGGCATCGTCCGTTCCCGGCGTGCTCACCGTGCCGAGCATGCGAATCAAGTCTGCAACGCCGAGCGAGAGAATCCCCGCCCCGGCGATCGGGCCGGTCGCATCCTCGCCCTCGTGCAACACGGTATAAAGTGTCGTCGTCTCTGTCCAGGCGTCGAAGGCCGGGCTTTCCCGCACCAGCTTGCGGCCGGCAAGGTAGTAGGGCTTGCCGGCGTGCCGGAATCCGAGTTCATAGACCATGGTTTTCAGTCCGGGCTCACCACTCGGGTTGAACAGGTTGAACACGCCGCCGGTGCCGATGATCGTGCCGCCGAATGGCGCAAACTCGATGGAGCCGGCAAGCGACCCGGGATGCTCGGACTCGGTCAGGAACCGCTCCAGGTCCCGGATCATCACGCTTGCGTGCAGAGCAAGAGTCGTTCCCCCGGCCTGGCCCTTCTGTCGGCCGCTTTCCGGATCCGTCGCGCCCAGCGCGAAGCCGCCCGACATCATTTCACGGAAAGTGAGCCCGATTGTCTCATCGCGCATGTGCGTGACCTCCGGGGTCAACGGCAGCCCTTCCGGCCGGCATCTGGCAAGGTAGGACTTGGCGTCCTCGTAGCCGAGCGCGATCAGCGTCGCGCCGTCGATGCGGCCAAAGAAATAGGCGGGGTCGAGTGGCAGCGGATATTCCGGCCGGATCACGTGCAGCACGATCGGCCGTTGCCGTCCGCCGACAGGCTCTCCGGCTTCGATCCGCGCATTGATCCCGGCAATCCGTTCAAGCTCCTGGAACAACGCCCCGTTGGCGCTCATCTCGATCATATGCACGTATTGGCGAAAGGCGCCATTCTGGTAGCGGCCGGAATTGCCGATGCACCAGACGAGCCAGATTTCCTCGGCGCCGCGCCGCACCGCTTCCATCAGGTTGGCGTCCTTGATCCACACCGCATCGGTGTAGAACGCATCCCCTTTCCGTACCGCCGGCATGAAGATCGGAAGCGAAATGCCGGCGACCAGCCATTCGAGGCTCAGTGCCGTATGCTCGATCGTCTCCAGCGTCTTGCGCGAGAAATTGCACAGATTGAACGTGCCGGTCATGCCAGCAGCTTCGTTGATCCGGGCAATATCGATGCCGAGATGCGGGAACACCTTGTTCACCACGCCATCGGCACTCCCCATCGCGGGCAGGTTGGGGCCGCGCAGATAATCGGCGAGCGGCATGAATCCGGCGAAATCCCTGGGATCGAGAGTGCGCCAGCGCTCCACCATCTCGGAGGGCGCGAGACCGGATAGCAGCATCGCGAGATTCATCGTCCCTCCGGAAGTGCCGTCGGCATGATGGAAGGAGAGCCCGGCTTCCGCGAGCGCCTGCAACACCCCCGCCTGGTACGCGACGCGCATCCCCCCGCCCGCCAGGATCAACGAACGTTTCGCTCCCGCATAGCCGGCAGGCGGCGCAAGGAATGTCGGGTGTGTCATGCCGGCCTCAATGGTTGCCGCCCTGTCAGGACCCCGGAGATCGGCTCCGGTCCGGCAGAAATCAGGAATGCCCGGTGCGGCACGCCGTCCACCGCAAGCGAGATCAGCCGCGCCATTCCGCCGGCCCGGATTCGCTGCCGGTACACCCGGCGGAACAGGCTGAAGGCGAACTCCATCGATTTGAGAAACCGGCACTGCGCGAGCAGCGTCGCCGCCGACTGCGGCGCCATCGCCGACCGATTGACGGAAAAGACGTGCGGCAGTTCCCAGGGCGCGATCAGAATGCCGGAGCCGCCCGCACCGGGCAGCATCCATGTGTAGCCATAGAAGAACACCCGCGCCGGCAAAGGCATCACGAGCCCTCGAGGTCGCGCGCGTGGGGCAGGTACGCCAGGATCAGCACGCCGGAGACGAAATCGAAGAGGGTGACGAGGAGCGCCAGCGGGGCGAAGATGCCGTGCAGCACTCCGATTCCAACTCCTGCCACGGCGCCGAATTTCTGCAGCCCGGCCCACAGGATCACCACCGGATTGGGCCGATGGGCAAACAGGCCATGCAGCAGGGCGCCCCCGAAGAGGGCCATGAACATGCCGACGAGGCCGAACAGATGCAACGCCGTCGGCGATCGGCCGGCCGAGAGCACGCTGAGGATCGGCGCCGGAACCAGGATTTGCACGCAGCCGGTGCACACCGTGATGGCGGCGATCGCCACCACCACCCAGAACAGCACGCCCCTTCTCATATCGCGGCCCCGGCGCGCGCCATCATCACCAGCGTCATCCAGGTGAAGAATGTCGTTGCCGCCGTGACCTTGGGCACGAACGGCAGGTCGTCGTTTTCGACCGTGATCTGTGGGCGGACGGGGAACGAGAACAGACCCATCGACCAGCCGGTGCCGAAATCCATCGAGCAGCAGAGGATCGGCGGCGCGGCGTCGAGTACTTCCGGCCAGGGGCTCATGTCAGCGCGCTCTGCCGTGCGCGTCCCGGCACCGGCGCGGAGGGCGGCGGCAGCCATTGCTGGCTTTCGCCGAGGTTGACGACGCTTTCCAGTCCCTCGGGCGGTGAGGCCGGCGGCTGCTCATAGGTGCAGAACCAGCTTTCGCAATGATCATCCAGGACGCCGTTGACTTCCGGCATATAGAGCGTGGCGATCGGGTCGGGTTCGAGGCCGATCGTCTTCAGCACCTGCACGCGCGGCACATCGCCGATCACGAGCCGCGCCGCACCCTTGCGGAACAGGCTGAACCCCGCCCGGCCGGAGAAATAGATGGTGGACTTCATCAGCATTCCGCGGAACGCGCAGTAATTCACCGCGCTGGTGCTGGCCGGCAGCCAGATCGAGCGTGGCCGCTTGACCTCGAAGAAGACGCCAAGCCGGCCATCGAGGTCATACTGGCTGCTGACGGATTCCTTGCCCTCGATGTAGTTGAGATTGGCCTGGTGCTTCGGCATGCCCCAGATGCCCTTGCCGCCCTTCACCGAAATCTCGGTGCTGACAGGCAGGTCGTAAACCCACTGGCCAAAGCCGTAGAGGCCGCGCGCCAGCACCGGCAGCAGCCTCGGCGCCGGCCGCGCACCGTGGGTGCAGGCAAGGGCGATGCTGAACTCGATATACTTGCCGATATTGGTGTCGCGGTAATCGACCACGGTCACCAGCAGCAGCGCCTTGTTCCAGAGCACGAACGGATGCACCTCGCTGCTGGCCAGCAGCACGCGCGCCTTGACCGGATCGCAGGGGAAGGCAGCCAGGATGGTCGATGATCTGATCCCCCGGACCGGCATCCGGAACGGAATGTCATCGACCAGCGCATAGCGGCCGGCCAGTCGGCTGATCCGTCCCGGCTGCACCATCAGGCCCACTCCTTGTCGAGTTCTTCGATCATCAAGGGGAAGACGTCGCGGGCGGCGTCCCTGCCGATGAACACGTCGAGGTGCCCGTAATCCGGCAGCATGTGCATCGTGTGGTACCGCGGGCGGTGCCGGTCGAACCAGGCGAAGGTCGCCTGCTGGCTTTCCGGCAGGAAGCAACGGTTGTTCTGGCCGGCGAAGAATGCGAACCGGGCGTCGGTGCGCGGTGGGTCGACACCGAAGCGAGCCGGAAGCCCGGGCAGGCCGTCGACGGCAACCAGGTGGCCGGCCAGCACGCACCGGTAGATCTGGCGAAAGAAGCTTACCGGTACCTTGGCGAATTCATGCCTGATCCAGGCATGCGTCTCAGGATTCAGGTTGGCGTGGCTCCAGAGGGTCGGGTATCCGACGCCGTAGGTGAAGCTCACCAGCCGGCAAACCGTATTGTGGCATTCATGATGAGTCGCTTTGACCCAGGCGGTGATCAGCTTCGCGATCGTGGTCGGCGCCTCGATTCCCCATTGCGGGTCGAGATAATCCAGCAACCGGCTGAGCACGGGCAGCGCCAGGCGAAATTTGGCGTGCGTGATCGCGGGGATCTGCGGATGCAGTGAGACCGCATTGGATACGATGGTCGTGACCTGCGGCACCAGTCCGGCCACGGCCGACATCATGAAGCTGGTGGAACCCTGGCAGTGGATGACCGCCTTGATCTTATCCGCACCGGTTGCGGCAACGATCGTTTCGACCGCTCGTGGATGATCGTACAGGGCGGCCTTGTCGAGTGTCCAGGGAGTGGGCGGCAGATCGATGCTGGCGCGCCAGTTCTCGAGCCAGACGTCGTAGCCATGCGCGATCAGGGCGGCCACGATGGTGGTTTCGGTCGGCGGGCGGAACAGGTTGGCCCTTACTCCCGCGCCGTGCACCACCAATACCGGCCCGCGTGAGGCAGTGCGCGGGCCGCGGAGGTGGACCAGATTGAGGGGCATGCCGTCCTCCGCATCGAACGGCACCACGGTCTCTTCGACCTCGCCCAGGTCGGAATGATCCGCCATCATGCCGGATGCTAACGCAATGCGAGCGGTCTTTGCAATGAAGACGTAACGGAGGAGACGTAACGGACCGGCTGCTCGCGCCGGGGCTCGCCGCCCGGCCGGGCGGCCCGGGCCGTCAATGGCGGAAGACGAGGCTCGGCAGGAACAATGCGATCTCCGGAAAGACGGAAAACGCGACCACGAACGCGATGATGATGAGGAGGAACGGCAGCACGGCCAGCATCAGCTCTTTCAATCCGATATCCGGCGCGATCCCCTGGATGACGAAGAGATTGAGGCCGACAGGCGGATGGATCAGCCCGGTCTCCATCACCAGGCTCATGTTCACCCCGAACCAGATCGGATCGAAGCCGCGCGCGAGGAGGCCCGGCAGGATGATCGGCGTGATCATCAGCACGATCGCGACAGGAGGCAGGAAAAAGCCCATCACGATGATGAGGACGTCGATCCAGAACAGGAATTCCCAGTCCGGCATCTTCAGCCCGACCAGCCACTGGGTTGTGCTCTGGGTGATGTAGAGGTAGCTCATCACGTAGCTGAACAGGAACGCCATCGCGATGATCATCATGATCATCGAGGCGTACTCCGAGGTGCCGAGCACGATGCTGCGGACCTCCCGCCAGTGATAGCAGCGATAGACGATCACCACCATCACCAGGGTCGCGAAGGCGCCGACGCCGGATACCTCCGAGGGTGTGGCGAAGCCGCCGTAAAGCGCAATCATCACGATGAAGATGATGCTGAAGAACGGCAGCAGCCGCGGCAGCGATTCCACGCGATCGTGCCAGGTGAAGTGCTCGATCGCGATCGCTTCGCTTTTTCCTTCCGCCGGTCCGGCAGCGATCGCAGCGCCGACCGAGCCGCCGCCCCGGGCGAGGCCGAGGCGCTGGCTGTTGCGTCCCCGGCGGAAGGAGATCGCGATCACCCAGAGCGCGAACAGCGTGGCCAGCAGGACGCCGGGCGCGACCCCGGCCAGGAAAAGCTGCCCGATCGACTGCTCGGCGACGATGCCATAAAGGATCAGCGTGACGGAAGGCGGGAAGAGGATGCCGAGCGTGCCGCCGCAGGCGATCAGCGCGCCGGCAAAGCCCTGCGGGTAGCCGCGCTTGCGCATTTCCGGGATGCCCATGGCGCCGATCGCCGCCGAGGTCGCCGTGCTCGAGCCGCACATCGAGGCGAAGATCGCGCAGCCGATGACGTTGGCGACGCCAAGTCCGCCGGGCAGCTTGTATGTCCATCGATAGATCGATTCGTAGAGATCCGCCGCCGCCCGCGTCCGGCCGATCGCGATCCCCATCAGCATGAACAGCGGAATCGCCAGCAGCGTGAAATTGTCCATGCCTTCATACAGCGTCTCGGCAAGCTGGCCGAGATTCGCCGGCGGCATGAAGCCCAGCATGAACCCGACCGAGACGCCACCGAGTGCGAATGCAACCGGCATGCCCGACAGCAGCAGGACCAGCGCGACGACGACGAAAAGGATGCCGAGCTCACCCGGGCTCATCGGGCTCCCTCTGCCGCCCGGGGCCGGCTATCTGCTCGGTGATCTGCACGATGTATTCGAGCGAGATCAGCACCAGGCCGACGCCGATCAACGTATAGGGAATCCAGAGTGGCGGCGCCCAGGTCGAATCGGTGCGCCAGTTCTTGCTCCATGCCTGCCAGTCATATTGCAGCACCTTGACCGCCATGAACGCGCAGAGCAACAGCGAGAGAATGTCGCCGCCCAGGATGCGCCGGCGGTTCCAGCGCTCCGGCATCAAGGCCTGCAGCACCTCGGTGCCGACATGCGCGCGCCGCATCTGCGCGTAATTGGCGGCGAGGAAGGTCGCCCCGATCAGAAGAAAGATATTGAGCTCCAGGTTCCAGGTATGCGGGCGACGGAGATAGTAGCGCCAGATCACTTCGTTGGTGATGATGGCAGCAGACGCGATGATGAGAATCCCGGCGATCAACCCGGTGAGGAGGTTGATCTTCTTGACGGCGGTGCTGAAGAGATGCCAGGGCGCGCGCCCTGGCGGGTCGCGCGATGGCGGGGCCTGAGCCCCGCCCGCACTTTCGATCATGCCACCGCTTGCGCCATGTCAAGCAGCTTCTGCCCGTCCTTTACTTGCGCGGCGAAATCCTTCCACGCGCTTTGCTCGGCAAGCTTCTTCCATTCCTCGAACTGCTGTTTGTCCATGTCGTAGACATGATCGCCCGCCTTGCCGAACACGACGGCGACCTTCGCATCGTCCGACTTGCAGGCCGAGAGCGCAAAGCTCTGCAACGAGCGGCCGACTTTCGCCACGATCTGCTGCTGCGCCGGGGTCAGCTTGTCGTAGGTATCCTTCGACATCAGGAACGGCTCGAACATGTACCAGAACGTCCATTTCCGCGCCGTCGTCACGTCCTTGGCCACCTCCTGGAGGCGGAAGCTCATCAGGGAGGCGCTCGAGGTCCAGAGCGCATCCACGACACCCGAGCGCATCGCATTGTAGGTTTCGGTCGATGGGAAGGTGGAGATCGAGCCGCCAGCGGCCTGCAGCATCAACTCGATCATCTTTCCGGCCCCGCGCGTCTTCAGTCCCTTGAGATCGGCCGGAACCAGGATCGGCTTGTCGCGCGAGGCCACACCTCCCGCCTGCCAGATCGGCGTGATCAGCATGGCGCCATGATCCTGCAGGTAGTTCACCAGCCACTTGCCGATCGGTGCATCCTCCCAGCCATAGGCCTGCTGGTAGTTCTCGATCAGCGCCGGCATCAGGGTCAGGTTGGTTTCCGGCAGCTTGCCGCCGGAATAGGCAAGTGGATAGACCGACATGTCGAGCGCGCCGTTCGCCATCGCGTCGAACTGCTGATACGGCTTGAACAGAGACGCCCCGGGATAGATTTGGAATTTCAGCGCCCCATTGGTCTCTTTTTCGACCTCGCTGGCGAACTTCCGTGCCAGCACATCCCGGAAGTCGGTATAGGCCGGGAACTGGTGCGAGATTTTGAGAACAAGCGGCGGCGCGGCAATCGCCGGCAATGCGAGTCCGCTGCCGGCTGCCAGGCCCGTTGCCAGCACCGCGCGGCGGCTCAGACCCGGGCGCGACCGGGGCGACGAAACCCTGCTTCTCTGCATATGAAGAGCCTCCCGGAAAAGCATTTCTCGCCGTGTTTCTAGCCTCCCGAAAGGGCCGAGGCCAGAGCCGACGCCGTTGTCGCGTCAGGCGCGGTCAGGCCGGGAACCGCGGCGGGTGGCTGCCAAGCGGCATCGCGGGCCGCATCGGCGGCAACCGGATGGCGGAAAATTCAGCCGCCGGACGCACCACGGTCAGCGGACCGAAACCCGAGGCAACCTCTTCGAGCCGATCGGCGATCTCCTCCGCGCCCGGGTCCGGGCAGCGAAACCCCTCCGCGATCCGGCCGAGCGAGCGGAGCCAGAGCCCGGTACGTGCCAGCGATACCTTGACGTGCCAGCTTCCGCCCTCGGTTGCCCGGCGAACGAGGGCGGCGATGATGCCGAACGCGAGCAATTGCCCGGATCCATGGTCGAGCGCCTGGGCCGGCAGCGGCTTTGGCTTCTCTTCCGCGGCCGCCTCCGCCTCGGCCTGGTTGAAGCCGCTCGCCGTCTGCACCAGGCTGTCGAAGCCGCGCCGCCCGGCCCAGGGGCCGCTGAACCCATAAGCGGAAAGGCTCGCGTAGATGATGCCCGGGCGGATCCGTGCTGCGTCCTCGGCGCCGAAGCCAAGCCGGCTCAGCGCGCCCGGCCGATAGGATTGCAGCAGCACATCTGCCCTCCCGAGCAGGCCGCGCAGCGTCTCGGCCGCCATTTGCTGGCGAAGATCGAGGAAGGTCGAGAGTTTGCCGCGGCCCGTATCGACGACCAGCGGCGGCATCTGTGGCAGATGTGGCGCGCTGACATGCAACACTTCCGCGCCGTAGCGTGCGAGCGTGCGCCCGGCCACCGGCCCGGCGATCACGCGCGTCAGGTCGAGCACGCGCACTCCGGAAAGCGGCGCTCGTGCGCGCGGCAACGGTGGCGCCGGCGCCTCGCCAATCCGTTCGATCGCAACCAGCTTCTCCTGCCCGACAGCCCTTCCCTCCGGGCTCTGGTCCCACTCCGCGAAGGAGCGGAGCCCGGCGACGGCGAGGCCGGCCGCGGTCGCTCCCTGGTCAAACGCGCCCGCCTTCCACTTCGCAAGCGCCTGGTCGACGGCGCTCCGCTCAGGCGCGCAGGCGAGCAGCTTCAGCACGCCGTCACGATGATGCGGAAAGTTGGTATGCAGCCGTACCCATCCGTCCGCCGCACGGTAGAGGCCGGCGATCGCGTCCCAGAGGGATGGCGGTGCCTGGCCGTCGATGCGCAGATAGCGTTCGGAGCGGAATTCGAGTGCAGCATCCCGGAGTGCCACGGAAACGTTCGTGGCTCTACCGCCGCGGCTCTGCAGAAGCGCCGCCGCCGCCAGCGCGGCAGCGCCGATGCTCGCCGCCGCCGCCGTGCCGACGGCAAAGCTCGACGGCAGTACCGGATCCCTGCCGCTGAACCCGATCGCCGAAAGCGCCGCCTCGGGAAGCCCGGCTTCGCGCCAGATCGCCGCCAGCGCCGCGGCAGGCATCAGATCTTCAATTCCACGACCACCGGCACATGATCCGACGCGAGTTCCCAGTCGCGTGCGTCCTTGAACACCTCCTGCCGCACGAGCGCGCCTGCGAGGTCATCGGAAACCCAGATGTGATCGAGCCGCCGCCCACGATCGGAAAGACGCCAGTCGCGGTTGCGATAAGACCACCAGGTGAAGACCTTTTCCGGCTCGGGAACGAAATGCCGCACCGCGTCGGTGAAGCCGGTGCCAAGCCAGGCGGAAAGGGCCTTCGTCTCGACAGGTGTGTGGCTCACCACATCCAGGAGCTGCCGATGGCTCCAGACATCGCTCTCGAGCGGTGCGACGTTGAGATCGCCCGCCAGCACCGTGCGCGCCATGTTGCTGCGACCGGCGAAGTATGTGCGTGCCTCGGCAAGGAAGGCGAGCTTGTGAGCGAACTTCTCGTTCTTCCCGGGGTCCGGCTCATCGCCCCCGGCAGGAACATAAAAATTGTGCAGCTCGACCGGCCCGCCCGGCAGCTCGAGTAGAACGGCGAGATGCCGGCAATCCTGCCTGCCGCACCACGTGGGCGCGTTCACGGCCTGGATCGGAATGCGCGAGAGAACGGCAACGCCGTTATAGCTTTTCATGCCACGCCGGAAGAAATGCGAAAACCCGAGCGCCCCCGGCAGAAGCTCCGGAAACGCCTCGTCCGGCACCTTGGTTTCCTGCAGGCAAAGGATGTCCGGCTCGAGCGCTTCGACGAGGGAAGCAAGCTGGCTCTGGCGCAGCCTCAGCGAATTGATGTTCCAGGTAGCGATGCGGAGCGACCGCCGGTGCCGCGCCATCAGACGATCTTCGTCCGCACGCTGCCCACGCCTTCAATTTCGCCGTCGAGTCGATCGCCGCGCTCGACGGCGGCCACGCCTGCCGGCGTCCCGGTGAAGATGAGATCGCCTGCAGCGAGCCGCACCAGGGCGGAGAGCTGGGCGATCATCTCGGGGATGCTCCAGATCATCTGGGCGAGATCCGCCTCCTGGCGCAGCGCGCCATTGACACGAAGAGCAATCCTGCCACGTGAGGGGTGCCCGATCCGGGCGGACGCGATGAGCATGCCGATCGGGGCAGAGAAATCGAAGCCCTTGCCCATGTCCCATGGCTTGCCTTCTTTCTTCGCCGCGCCCTGCAGGTCGCGCCTGGTCATGTCGAGCCCGGCCGCGTAGCCAAAGACATGCTTCGGCGCCTCGCTCTGCGAAATGTCGGCGCCACCGGTTCCGATCGCGGCGACCAGTTCCGTTTCGTGGTGCAGCTCCCTCGTTGCCGGCGGATAGGGCATGTCGGCGCCGCGCGAAAGCAGCGCATCGGCGGGCTTCATGAAGAAGAAAGGCGGCTCACGGCCCGGATCCCCGCCCATCTCGCGGGTATGTTCGGCGTAGTTCCGGCCGACGCAGAAAACACGGCGGACAGGAAACAAACCGCCTCCCTCCACCGGAATTGCCACGACCCGAGGCGGCGCGATCACATACCGATCCCTCTCTTCGTCCACGTCGAACTCCCGCTGCAAGGCGCAGCGCAACTGATCCGGGAGGCAAGGGGTTACGTCAAGGGGCGGGCTGTGGCTGGCGCGCCATCGGGAAAGGCGCTATGTCGGCCGGAATGCAAACGAAATCATCGTTTGTCGGGCGAGCCGTCGGCCTTGCCGCGGTGATCCTCGGCGTGGCCTTTACGAGCACGCACCCGGTCGAGGCCCAGTGCTCCAACCTGCAAGACCGGCTTGCCGCCAGCCACAGCGATCCTCGCTACCCCGCCTTGCAGCAGGCGCTCGATGCCTACCGCGCCCGGCACCAGCGGGCGGACGGTTTCTCCGGCGTCAGCCTGCATGTAAGCCTGTCAGCCGGCGGGGCGACTTTCGATGTCGCGAGCGGCAGTACCTCGTTTCAGCATGGGCGGCCGATCTGCCCCGACACGCTGTTCCAGATCGGCAGCATCACCAAGAGCTTCACGGCGGTGCTGATGCTTGAGCTCGAGGCGGCGGGCAAACTGAGTATCCACGATACGCTCGGCAAGTGGCTGCCGCAGTATCCGGCATGGTCGTCGGTCACCATCGAGCAGTTGCTCAACATGACGGCGGCCCGTACCGCCGAGTACGCGTTGAGCAAGGCCTATCAGAAGGACCTGGTCGCGGACATCCACCGGACATTCACGACCGAGCAACTGGTGGGCTATTCCTATCCCGGCACGGCTGCTGCCGGGCGGCCCTGGCGGTATATCAACACCAACTACGTGCTGGCCGCGATGATCATCGAAAAGGCCGGCGGCATGTCGTTCGCCGATGCACTCAGGACGCGGCTGTTCGAGCCGCTGGGATTGCACACGGCATATTACGAGCCAAAGGTGCCGCCGGCCCGGGTGCTCGCTCACATGGCCAGCGGGTACGCGGGACAATCCCTGTGCAGAAGCATCGCGAAGGTCGCCCCGCCATGCGCCGAATGGCCGCTCGACGCACTGCTCGGGCAGGACGTGAAGACCATCAACCAATCGAACACCAGGGGCGATGGCGGCATCATCGCCAGCCTGCCCGACGTGGCCCGCTGGATCAGGGCGCTGTTCGGCGACACGCTGCTGCCGCCGCGCCAGAAAGCCGAGTTGTTCGCGCTCGTCTCGCAGGCTTCGGGGCGGCCGATCGCGGCGACCTCGCCGGCCGATCCGCAGGGCTACTCGCTGGGCATCGGCCAGGACTGGCTTGACCTGACCGGAAACCCGCTCTGGGCCTACGAAGGCGAGACGTTCGGCTACGAGGTCCTGTGGGCCCGCCGTGCGGGGGACGACATGATCGTGGTCATCGCCCAGAACAGCGCCACCGCCAACAACCACATCGCTGGTCTTTATGAAGCGGTTTTGCGCGTTCTCGAGCCGCAGACGGTGAAGCATCCGGCCTCCGGGCCGGCGGCGGTCAATCCGTCGCCGCAGGCCGGCCCCGGCGGCGGCGAGGCGAGTGCGGGAGGCACGAGCCCCTCGAGGTAACCGGCCGGCCGGCGCAGCCAGGCCCCGGCTTCATCGGTTCGAGAGTGCGATCCACGCTGTCTGGAGATCCTGCCTCGAGCCTTCACGTTCCAGAGCGTGTTCAGGTTGACTGAACACGCTCTCCTTTGTCTGACCGAGCGGATTCACGCGCTCCCATGGTCCCCTTGGGATCGCTCCGCGATTCCAGTCAAGCGCGATCCGTTCTAATCGAAGATCTGGAACAGCCCGCGCAGGAAACCGGGAGTAAGGGCGGCCAGCGGATTGACCGCGACCGTCGGGTCGGCGAGCGGGCCCTCGATGCGGTAGGTGGCCGCGAACAGGCCACTGCCCTTCTCCGGGCTGAACAATCGCCCGATCAGGGGGATTCTTCCGAGCAGGGAGTTGAAGAAATAGGCGGGCACGACGGTGCCGGAAAGCCTGGCGGTCTCAGCGGCAAGATCGATGGTTCCATCGGCGGTCAGTCCAAGCGAGGAGCTGAAAGCCCGCGCCTCCTTCAAAGTCACGGCATCGTCGGTGAACTCGAACGGCAGCACCGCTTCGGAAAAAGCAAGTCCCGGACCGGACATAACGTCCACCAGCCCATAGAGCGTCATGGCCTGCAGAACCTTCCCGAGCGCCGGCGCATCCTTGACGCGGAAGTTGGAGATATTGGCCGTGCCGGCGAGCGGCCGCCCGGCGGCAGAATCGTCATAGTGCGCCGACAGTGAAAGCGCGCCGCCGTGCATCCTGTCCGTGATGTCGAGGGCCGCCAGCAGATCTCCCGCGTCGGCGGTCGTGATCGAGAGCGCCCTCCCGGGCCCCTCGCGGGCGAGGGCGAGCGAGAGCGGCTCGCCCTGGCCCAGGCTTCCTCCAAGATTCGCGCCCGTCATGATCATTCCGTCGCTTTGTGCCCTGAGCACGCAATCGGTGAGCGTTCGTCCATTCGCGAGCAGGACGCGGCCGAACCGTGCGTCGAGCACCCACGGCAGCCCCTTCCCCGCAGGCTTGCTGGCTGGGCCGGCCGCACTGTTGGCGGGGGCCGCGTGGCCGAACCTGGCGGAAAGATCGAGCACGGGGCCTTCGAGAACAATCGCCACCGGCTGCCCAGGCGCGGGAAAGCGCACCGACCCGCTCGCATCGGTGCGCCCGAGCCGTGCTCGATCGATACGGATGAAGCTCGGCCGTCCGTCCGCAAAGCTCGCCGAGCCGGCGAGCGAAATCCCCGTTCCGTTCAAAGCGAAACGATCGATGGCTTCGATCCGCTGCCCGGCGAGAGTAACCTCGGCGCTCGCCCTTGCGTCCACGCCCGGCGGCTTCACGAAGCCGAGCGGCTCGATGCGGAGCAGTGCTTGCGTCAGGCCGGCACCCAGCGTCACCCTGGTCGTACCATTGCGCGCGATCGCCAGTTCTGCCGCCAGGGCGACCGGGCCGTCGATCACCCCGGTCGCATCGAAGATTCCGTGCCCGGCGAGTTCCGCTGCCGTGACGGTCGCATCCGCTGCCAGCCGCTGGTTGACCTCCGCTTGCGGACCGGTGCGAAAATCCATCGAGTAGCGAAGGCGCGTCGAAACGCCGGCGAGCGCGCCCGAACCCGCGAGCTCCATTCCGTCGTTATCGGCGTCGAGGCTGAAGGTGCCTGCGGCAAGGTCGAATCCGCCGGCGACATCTCCAAGCCGCACCTCGCTCAGTGTCGATTTCGCACGCACCGCCACCTGGTCCATGGTCACCTTCGTGAGCAGTGGAAACGAAATCGTAATGATAGCGTCGGCGTGGCCTTCGACCTTCGAAACGGGCAGCGGATGGCGCGAGAGAAGCCCGAGCCGGGGTTGCGCCAGCAGTGTCAGCACATCCTGCAGCGGCCCGGAGATCGGTGCCGTGATCGCCGCGGTCTGGTTCTGCGCTTCGAGCCGGGTGATTCTGACGGTCCCTTCGTTGACTTGCAGGCGGCCTTCCGATGCGTGCTGCACCGCAATCGAAATCGCATCGGGACCTTCGATCGACAGCGTGGCGGTTCCGTCGGTCAGCGGCGGGATCGGCCTGAGCCAGTGCACGACGAGCCCGCTCGCCGGAACCACGCCGTATGCGCTCTCCAGCACCAGCGCATCGTCGCGTCGCGAAAAGGCAAAGCGCACCGCCGCCCGCGCTTTTTCGGCCACGCCGCCCGTAACGTTCTCGGTCACCCACTGCCTGGCGGCGGGGGCGATAGCGGGCGGCCAGTAGCGGCCGAGATCCGCCATCGGCACGGCATCCACGGCAAAGGCGAGATCACCCTGCCAGACGCCGTCGGCATCGCGGAAGGCCGAACCGCTGCCACTCAGGATCGGGCCGGTTTTGCCTTCGGGCCCGGCAAGGTGGAGCGTCGCGCGCTCAACGGTCAGCGCATCCTCTCCGGCCGAGGCAATCTCCAGCACCCCGCTCTCTATTGGCACGCTGTCGCCGCCGAATGCCACCCGGCCGGCGCCCGCATCAGCCTCCAGCCGCGCATTCTGCAGCTCCAGATTGGCCCCGAACGCGAGATCGAGGTCGAGGTTGACCGGCGCATCCACCGCTGCCAGCGGCCCGAGGCCCGGCGCCAGGGCGGCGAGTTCCGAAGGCCGCACGGCCGCGAGATGCGCCACGATGTTCAGGCTTCGATGGGCCTTGAGTTCCGCCTTCACGGAAAGGACCGCCGGATGGTCTTTCAACGTCAGTTCCATCTGCGCCTGGCCCGAAAGCCCGCCGTGCGGGCCGCGCTCGAGCCTGATCCCGGCGGCGGGCGTGAACCAGGTGACGCCCAGCTCCTGATCGACCACGGTCAGATCGGCGTCGCGAATCGCCAGCGTCGAAAGCTCGCTCAGCGCCGGGAATCGCTCGGCGGCCTCGCCTCGATCGTTCCCGGGTGGGGCAGCAAGCTGATCGAGAACCTCGCCTGCGAGCCGTGCCGTTCCAGGTGATGGTGCGGCCGCCGCACGACGCTCCCCGAACGAGAGCTGAAGTCCGCCGGTCTTGCCAAGCACGAGGTGCAGGCGCGGCGCCTCGATGACGATCCGCCGCGGCACGATGCGCCCAAGCAGCAAGGCCGGCACGGAGAGCGAGACTTCTGCGCGGGGTATCGTCACCCGCCCGGAACCGTCGCCACTGGTCAGGACGGCATCGGCGAGCACCAGATCGAGCGGGCTCTCGATTCCCGCCCGGAACCCTTCCCAGGCCAGCGACGCCGCCGCAACCTGCACCTGCACGCCGCCCGGACGTCCTGCCAGTGCCGCACTCAGCCGCGGGACAAGGAATCCGAGGTCGATCGGCCCCTCGGCCAGCCGCCAGGCGAGCACTCCGATCGCCACCAGCACAACGAGCAGGACGCCGAGCACGATCTCCCCGGCCAGGTGCAGCAGCCAACGAGCGACTTGACCGGAGCGCTTCAGCATGGCGAGCGTGTCCGCACATGCCGCCTTCCTTCCACCTCCCGGAGCACTGGCCGCCGCCCGCCGATGCGGGCGCACGCGACCGCCTCATCGAGCGCTTCGCCGCGCTCGGCCGCGCCGAGGCCCGGCTCGCCTCCCGTCCCGACGTGCAGTCGCTGCTCGCCGCCCTCGGAGGCAACAGCCCGTATCTTTCCGATCTCGCGCTCCGCGAGCCGGCGGCATTTCGCCTGTTCGTTGAAAGCGGGCCAGAGGCCGCGTTCGCCGCCGCGCTCGCTCCGCTCGCCGCCGCCGACCCTTCCATTGCCCGCCCGCGCCTCGCCGGCCTTCTCCGCCAGGCCAAGCGGCAGGTCGCACTCGTCACCGCGATCGCCGATATCGGCGGCACCTGGAAGCTCGAACGTGTTTGCGCCGCGCTTTCGACTCTCGCCGAGCAGGCGCTCGGGCTCGCCACGCGCCATCTTCTCCTTGCCTTGCACCGCGCCGGCGAGATCGTGCTCCCCGATCCCGCGGCACCAGACCGTGCGTGCGGTTTCGTCGCCCTCGGCATGGGTAAGCTCGGCGCGCGCGAGCTCAACTATTCGAGCGATGTCGATCTCGTCCTGCTGTTCGATCCCGCCCGCACCCGCGGCGAGGCCGTTCCCGGTGCGGTGCACGCGCGCCTGGCACGCGATCTCGCCTCGCTGATGGAGGCGCGTGATCCGAACGGCTACGTGTTCCGGATTGATCTGCGCCTCCGCCCTGATCCGGCTGCAACGCCGCCAGCCGTCTCGCTCCCCGCCGCGCTCGCCTACTATGAAGGCATGGCGCAGAACTGGGAACGCGCGGCGATGCTCAAGGCGCGCCCGGTCGCCGGCGATCTTGCTCTCGGCGCCGAGTTCCTGGAAGAGATTCGCCCCTTCGTCTGGCGCCGCTATCTCGATTTCGCCGCCATCGACGACATCCATGCGATGCGCCGGCGCATCGACGCGCGCGTCGCCGCGGCGGCGGCGCTCAAGCCCGCGCCGGCGGATGGCCCATTCGGCCGCCTTGCCGGGCACAATCTGAAACTCGGCGCGGGCGGCATCCGCGAGATCGAGTTCATCGTGCAGACGCTCCAGCTCATCTGGGGCGGAAGGGACCCGGGCCTGCGCGTGCCGGCGACCCTGGCCGCGCTGCCGCTGCTGGCGCGTGCCGGGCTGCTTCCGCCGCGCACTGCCTCGGGCCTCGCCGCTTCCTATCGCTTCCTCCGCACGGTCGAGCATCGGCTGCAAATGGTGGCAGACCGGCAGACCCATAGCCTTCCCGGGAGCGCTCAAGGTGTGGCTCGTTTCGCAACCTTCATGGGTGGGGCCGGGGAGGAGCACTTCGCGCGGAATCTGCTGTCTCACCTGCAACGGGTCGAGGCCCGCTATCGCGAGATGTTCGAGCCGAAGCACGAAACCGAGGCGCTGCCGGAGGCGCTCGATCTCCGTGGCGTGAAGGAGTTGCCGCCGGCTGCGCTGGAGGCGATGGCCAAGGCCGGTTTCGCCAATCCCCCCGCCGCCGCCTCGTTCGTGCAGGGCTGGCAGACCGGCCGGCTGCGAGCCATCCGCTCGGAGCGTGCGCGGGCCCTCCTGCTCCGGTTGCTCCCGCAAATCCTCGCCGCGTTGGGCCGCCAGCGCGCCCCCGATGCAGCGCTCGCCCGCTTCGATGCCTTCCTTTCCCGGCTGCCCTCGGGCGTGCAAATTCTCTCCCTCTTCCAGCGCCACCCGGCGCTGCTCGGCCGGATCGCCGCCGTGCTTGGCGCGGCGCCCTCGCTCGCCGAGCATCTGGAGCGCAATCCGCTGGCGCTCGAAGGCTTGCTCGAGCCAGCCGAGGCACGCCAGGAAGCGACGGCCGATCCTCTGCACGCGCTCGCCGCCCGCCTCGCTCCGATCCGCGATTTCGAGGAAGCCATCAACGAGCTCAGGAGCTTCGTGCAGACCGAGGGCTTTCGCAT
>JASHOF010000045.1 GCA_030041255.1 Acetobacteraceae bacterium | reverse complement strand
GTTGAGATCCGCGGTCGGCCGCGCCCAGAGCCTTTCCAGGCCCGAGCGGTGGTGCTCGCCCGCCGGATGCTGAAGCCCGATGGCACCGAGGAACGCGGACTCATCGAAACCGAGACCCTGCCACTGCGCCGCGATCGCCGGATCGAGCGGGCGCACGTCGTCATAGAAGCCGGGGATGGCAATGCGGCCTTCGGCGTCGTGCAGGTACCCGAGGATTCGCGTCAGCGCATTGATCGGGTTGAGCGCCGAGCCGCCAAAGATGCCGGAATGGAGATCGCGATCCGGGCCTTTGAGCGTGATCTCGGTGTACACCATGCCGCGCAGCCGGGTGGTCAGCGCGGGGGTATCGATGTTCCACATCCCTGTATCGGTGATGACGGCAACATCGGCTGCCAGTTGCCTCCGTTCGGCGACAAGGAAAGGTTCGAGATGGGGGCTTCCGATTTCCTCTTCGCCCTCGATGACGACGGTGGCGCGCACCGGGAGATTCCCGGTCGCTTCATGCCAGGCGCGGAAGGCGGCCAGAAAAGTCATCACCTGGCCCTTGTCGTCCACCGCGCCGCGCGCGACGATTCTCGGTCCGTTCGGCCCCTCGACCAGCACCGGCGAGAATGGCGGGCTCTTCCAGAGCGAGACGGGGTCGGGCGGCTGCACGTCATAGTGGCCGTAATAGAGAAGATGGGGCGCCTTGCTGCCGGGCCCGGGATGCTGCGCCAGCACGAGCGGCTTCCCTCGGGTATCGCGCACCGCGGCGCTGAAGCCGCACTCCCTGAGATCGGCGGCGACCCATTCCGCCGCGCGCCGGCAATCGGCTTCATGCGCCGGATCCGTGCTGACACTCGGGATGGAGAGCAGCGCGAACAGGCGCTCGCGCGTCGCCTCGAAGCCGGCATCGGCGGCGGCGAGAACGGCATCGAGCGCGGATCTGCTGTGGGCGGCAACGCTCATCGGTCGGCTCCTCGAAAAGGCTGGCCGACCTGAGCAATACTGGCCGCGACGCACGCGGGCAACGGGCCTTGACGTGGTGCCTCACTGCTCGTGCGGCGAGCACGGCGCCCTCGCGCAACGAATCCGCACCCCACGACGCCGACCGCGATCCGTTCAGCCATGACGATCTCATCCGCTCCGGAGAATGGACCCGGCGAAGGATCAGGATGGCAGAACAAGGCCGTGGAGAGCCCATACCGGGGCTCGCATTGTGGGGTAGGAGGCTGATCGTGGTAATGGCGGGCAAACGCCTTGCCGCTCATTGGCATGGCCGGCCGGCGAAGTGGATAGGGAGAAGATCGGATGCGCCGCTTCGAAATCGTGGATATCCGCGCCTACGCCTTTTCAGTGCCGGGCGCGGGCGGCGACTACCACGACCGCGAGCAGGGGCATTGGCTGATCGACAGCCTGATCGCAACCCCGATGTCAGGCTACGCCGAATACAAAAGATCGCGGAAGAGCTGGGGAATTGCGGTTCTCGGTTCGATCCTGGTCGAAGTCGAGACCCGGTCGGGTGCGATCGGGCTGGCGACGGGACTGGGCGGCGAGCCGGCGTGTTTTCTGATCGAGCGGCACTTCCGCCGCTTCCTCATCGGCGCCGACTGCCGCGACACGAACCGGCTCTGGGATCAGATGTTCCGGGCGAGCCAGCCCTACGGGCGGAAGGGCCTGGCACTGGCTGCCATCAGCGCGGTCGATCTGGCGCTCTGGGATGCGCAGGGCCGGATCCGCGGCGAGCCGGTCTACCGGATGATCGGCGGCGAAACGAAACCGGAGATCCCCGTCTATTGCACCGGGCCGCGGCCGGATCTGGCGAAAGAGATGGGGTTCTGGGGTGGGAAAGTGCCGCTTCCGCATGGCCCTTCCGACGGGCCGGAGGGCCTGGAACAGAACCGCGCGTTCCTGGCCGAGCACAGGCGGAAGGTGGGGCCGGGCTTCCCGCTGATGGTCGACTGCTACATGTCTCTCAACGTGCCGTACGCGATCGATCTTGCGAACGCTGTCCGCGATCTTGGGATCTACTGGCTGGAGGAGTGTCTCCACCCGGATGACTTCGACGGTCATCGGCTGCTCAAGGAGCGGGTGCCGTGGATGAAATGGACCAGCGGCGAGCACGAGTACACGCGCTACGGATTCCGCAAGCTCATCGAGGGCCGCTCGATCGATATTCTGCAGCCGGACATGATGTGGCTGGGCGGCCTGACGGAGGCGCTGCGCGTCTCGGCGATGGCCGCCGCATACGACATCCCGGTGGTTCCGCACGGGTCCGGCCCCTACAGCTATCATTTCGTCATGGCGCAGGCGCATTCTCCGTTCTGCGAGTACCTGATCACCAGCGCCGACGCGAGCCGCATCGAGCCCGTGTTCGGAGCGCTGTTCGAGAACGAGGAACTGCCGGAGAACGGGCGGATACGCCCCTCCGACGAACCGGGGTTCGGCCTCCGCTTGCGCCAGGACGCGGTGGCGCTTCAGCGACCCTATGCGGGTTCCTGAAGAAGGACCGCAGGCAATGACCGTGATGTGCACCGGCGCGCCGTGATGCGCGATCGCCATGGAACGTGATGCAACATCGCCGCACGGGCGGCACCAGGATCGCATACCGGTGCAGCGGCAGGCGCTCATTCTCGACCATATCCGCCAGCATGGAGCGGCATCGATCCACAGGCTCGCGGAGACGATCGGCACTTCTCTCTCGACGATCAGGAGAGACCTGGAACAGCTCGAGGCGCGGCATGCTCTCAGCAGAGCCCGCGGCGGCGCTGTTCTGCCCGCCGAGCCGCACGCGACCTTCGAGCCGGCGGCGAGTCTCAGTGCGGAACTCGCGCGAACGGAAAAGCGGCTGATCGGCGCTGCCGCCGCCGAGATGCTGATGCCTGGCGAAAGCGTCATCTTCGACAGCAGCAGCACGGTTTTTTGCGCCGCGCAGGCGGTGCTCGCCCGGGCGATCGCACTCACGGCGGTGACGAACGATCTCGGCATCGCGCAGGTGCTGGCGCAATCGGAGGGCATTCGCGTACTCGTCGTCGGCGGCACCATTCGTAGCGGCTCGCTCACCCTCACCGGCGATCCGGGGCAGGATTTTCTCGCCTCACTGCATGCCGATATCGTCTTCCTCGGCACGCACACGATCAGCGGCCGGCTGATCACCGACACATCGCTCGAGATTGCCGCGATGAAGCGGGCGATGATCAAGGCGGCACGGAGGGTTGTGCTGCTTGCCGATTCGAGCAAGTTCCAGTTGCCGGCATTCTCCACCATCTGCGAGCTTGGCGACATTCATGCGCTGGTCACCGATGAGCGGATGGATGCCACCGTCGTGCAGGGTGCGCGCGATCTCGGGATCACGGTGAGGACGGTCGCGTTGCCGCCGGCAGAGCGCGAGCGGTGAAGACAATTCGCCTGATCGCCGATGACCTGACCGGCGCGCTCGATTCGGCAGTGCAGTTTACGGCGCGCGCGCCGGGCTTGCCGGTACTGCTGACGCGGGACGGCGGTGGAATCGGGTTGGCGGCGGATGCGAGTGCTGCGATCAGCATCGGCAGCCGCGACCTCGAACCTCGCGCGGCGGCAGGCCGCGCCACGGCAGCGGCGCCGTTTCTCAAGACCGCAGAGATCGCGTTCCTGAAGATGGACAGCCTGCTGCGCGGGAACTGGCCGGTCGAGCTGGCGCGACTGTCGGCAGAGTTTCCCGAGCGGACTTGTCTGTTCGCCCCGGCCTTTCCGGCCGAGCGGCGGATCACGGAGGAAGGGCGGCAGGTCGCACCAGGTCCGGACGGGCGGATGGCGCCGCTTGCGCGGGTGCCGCTCGATGCGCTGGCCGCGGCGGGGCTCCGTGCAAGGGTCGTTGCGGTGGGCGCCATGCCGCATCCCGATCCGGGCGGCGTGCTGATCTGTGATGCAAGGCGAGATGAAGATCTGAAAGCAATCGTGGCCTGGGCACGAGCTATCGGCGAGCCGGTGCTCTGGTGCGGCAGCGCGGGCCTCGCGCATGCCTTGAGCGGACATGCCCCGCCGCGGATCACGCTGCAGGCGGCGCGTCCGCTGGTGGTGGCCGGCTCGCAACATCCGCTGACCCTGGCACAGATCGCCGCAGTGCCGAGGGAGGCGGCGCTGCGGGTTGCGATCGGCGCCGATGCCGCGGAGAGCGCGGCGAGGATCGCGCGCGATATCGCGAAGGCGCCTTGCATCGTTACGGTCGACCTGCCGCCTGGGAGGGCCGCTTCGGACGCCGCGGCTGTTGTCGCGCAACGGCTTGCCGCCGTGCTGCCGCGCCTTGGGCTGCCCACGCGGCTGGTCGTGATCGGCGGGGAGACCTTGCTCGCCGTGTCCCGGGCGATTGGTGCGGAGGCGCTGCACCTCGAGGGGGAATGGCGGGAGGGCGTTCCCTGTTCGCGGGTGAGCGGAGGGATGTGGGACGGGGTGAAGCTGATCTCCCGATCGGGCGCGTTCGGAAGGCGAGATTTCCTCAACGAGTTGCTTGGCGCTGTTGCCGACCATGCCGGCAGCGAAAAGGGTACTCCAGCAGAGGTTGAATTCGGACAATGATTTCAAAATCTGTCAACGGGCGTGATCGATATTGACACAATTTGGCGCCGGGACTATGGCCCGATGGTTCCCGGGAGTTGGGAGGGATCCGGGTGGCAGTTCCGCGCATCGCCATCACCATGGGCGACCCGGCCGGCATCGGCCCGGAGATCGTTGCGAAGGCAGCGACACGGCTCGGGAGCCGGATCGCCGAGGGGGCGCTTTCGCTCATCGTTTACGGCGCGGTGCGAAGCCTCTCCGAAGCGGCCGAACGTCTTGGCATCCCCGTCCCTTTCGTTCCGATACCGGCGGGCTCGGCTGCCGGTTCATGGCCCGCCTCCGCGGTGATCGATGTCGGCATCGATGCATCCGCAATCCTGGCCGGCCAGATCTCGGCAACGGCGGGCGAGATTGCCTATCAGGCGATCGCGCTTGCCGTCAGGGCGGCGATGGCAGGCGTGGCCGATGCGATCTGCACCGCGCCGATCAACAAGGAAGCGCTGAACGCCGCGGGCCATCACTATAGCGGGCATACGGAACTGCTTGCCGAACTGACCGGATCGCAAAGCTCGGTGATGATGCTCGCGCATGGCGACATGCGGGTGAGCCATGTCTCCACGCATGTCGCGCTGGCGGACGTGCCGCGCCATCTCACCGAGCCGCGCTTGCGCGAGGTCGTGAAGCTGACGGCGGATGCGTTGCGGCGGCTTGGCATCGAGCGGCCGCGCATCGGGGTTGCGGCACTCAATCCGCACGGCGGCGAAGGCGGGCTGTTCGGCCGCGAGGATATCGAGATCACGGCGCCTGCGCTCAAGCGGTTGCGCGAGGAGGGCCATGACGTGACCGGCCCGATCTCCGGCGATACGATATTCGTGAGAATGCGCGCCAGGCAGTTCGATGCCGTGGTCGCGATGTATCACGACCAGGGGCACATTCCGGTGAAGCTGCTTGGCTTTTCGGTCGATTCCGCAAGCGGCGAATGGCGTGCGCTGAGCGGCGTGAATGTAACGCTCGGGCTGCCGATCATCCGTACTTCCGTCGATCACGGCACCGGATTCGACATCGCCGGAAAGGGTGTCGCGAGCGAGCAGAGCCTGCTCGAAGCGATCGACTTCGCGCTCATGCTCGCACGCGGGCCGGCGCGTGAAGCGGCCGCGTCACGTCACGCCGGGAGCGGAGACAGGCACGGAGATCGCGGCGAGCAAGGTCGGGCCAGGTCGCGATCCGCTGGCCGGTCGTAATGATGGATGGCTGCCGGGGTATGGGTATCGGGTAGCGAACGATCTTTCGATCGGCGCCGAGATCACGCTGATCAACTGCTTTGCCGCGACGACGATGGGCAACAGTGCACTCGGCGTCGCCTCGGTCGTCGTGGCCTCGCTGGTGATCGGCCTAGCGCTCGGCGCCTTCAATGGGCTGGTGGTTGCCTACGGACGCATCGAGCCACTGATCGGTACTTTCTGCACCTCGTTCATCTTCGCGGGCAGCGCCCTCATCATCCTGCCGCGTCCCGGCGGTTCGGTTCCCGACGGATTTGCCGCTGCGCTGACCGGAAACTGGGGTCCCCTGCCCTTCTCGCTGGTGCTGCTTGCTGCTGCGGTGCTGCTGGTCTGGGTTCCCGTGTTCGGTTCCCGGCTCGGCCGCTATATCACCGCCATCGGCGATGATCCGGAGAGCGCGCGCATCTCGGGCCTGCCGGTGCGGCGCGTTGCCTTGGCGAGCTACATGCTGGCGGGGTTGTTCTCCGCCATCACGGCACTTTTCCTTGCCGCCGAGACGACATCGGGGGATCCGAGCATCGGCGGCATCTACACGCTGAACTCGCTGGCGGCGGCGGTCCTCGGCGGGGTTTCGCTGATGGGCGGGCGCGGCACGGTGATTGGCCCGATCCTTGGCAGCTTCGTGCTCTCGATCATCCTCAATGCGCTCGGCGTGTTCAATGTTTCGGCCTTCTGGCAGGATTTCATCGAAGGTCTGATGCTGGTGCTGGGGCTCGGCGGATTCCGCGTCCTTCGCGCAGCAAGCTGGCTCTCGGTCCTGCGGCAATGAGCCGCGCGATCGACCCGGCAGTACGCGCCGCGCGGATGCCGCTCGCGGCGCGACTTTCGCCGGACCAGCGGAGGGTGCTGTTATCCTATCTGATCCTGCTTGCGGTCTATGCCGGGTGCGTCGCGGTCAATCGCGAGTTCCTGAGCTGGGGCACGATGCGCCTGCAGCTTGTGCAGGCAACCTTCATCGGCATCATCGCGATCGGACAGACTTATGCCGTGCTGATCGGCCAGATCGACCTCTCCGTGCCCTGGACGATCACGCTCTCGGCCATTCTCGGCACCAACCTGGCTGCACTTTATGGCCAGCAGTGAGTGGCCTTCGCGGTGGTCGGAGCGATCGGCCTCGCGGTCGGGCTGGTGAATGCGTTTGGGGTGTTCGCACTCCGCGTGCACTCGCTGATCTGGACGCTCGCGGTCAATCTCCTGTTGCAGGGGATTACACTGCTCTACAGCAATGCGGCGGCGCCGACGACGCACGTGCCACCCATCGCGCGCTTCCTCGCGCTCGGCAATCCGGCGGGCCTGCCGATGGCCTTCCTGGTGTGGGTTTTCTGTTCAGCGCTGGCGATCCTCGCGCTCTCTCTTGCCCTTCGGGCGGCAGGTCTATGCGATCGGAAACCGCCCGGCGGCGGCGCTTTTGTCCGGTGTCAGACTCGGGCGGATTCACGCCATCGTCTTCGTGGTTTCCGCACTCGGTGCGGCTCTCGTCGGGCTGCTCCTGAGCGGTTATTCTTCGCAGGTCTATCTCGGCATGGGCAACGAATATCTGCTGCCGCCGATTGCGGCGGTGGTGATCGGGGGCACGAGGCTCTCGGGCGGTGAGGGCGGCTATGTCGGGAGCATTGCCGGTGCGCTGGTCGTCGTCCTGCTGCAGGCAATGCTGGTGACGCTCGCTGTCTCGGAAGGTGCGCGCGAGGTGATCTTCGGCACCATCCTGCTCGCGCTCTGCTTCCTGTTCCTCCGCCGTGCGCGGTAATTCCGTGGATCGGGGAGGCGTGCTCCCCCTCCCGGCCGTTCGCGCTGCCTGCGGCAACCTGCTAATCTGAACATCGAAGGGCGGCAGCCATAACCGCCGGTAGAGAGGAGGAGGCACGCCGTGATCCCCGCAGCCTTTACCTATCATCGGCCCCGTACCGTGCCCGACGCGCTCGCCCTGCTTGGCGCCCATCCGGAGGAAGCGCGGGCGATCGCCGGCGGGCACAGCCTGATCCCGATGATGAAGCTCCGCCTTGCGACGCCCGGCCACCTCGTCGATCTCGGAGCGATTGCCGCGCTCAAGGGAATCCGTGAGGAGGGCGGGGCGTGGGTGCTCGGCGCGACGACCACCCAGGCAGAACTGATCGCCCATGCCGGCCTTGCCAGGGTGTTGCCGATCCTCAGGGAAACCGCGCTGCAGATTGCCGATCCGCAGGTGCGCGCACGCGGCACAGTCGGCGGGAACGTTGCCAATGGTGATCCGGGGAACGATATGCCGGCGGTGATGCTCTGCCTCGACGCCGTCCTCGAAGTGGCGGGCAGAGGTGGTGCGCGGACGATACGGGCGCGCGCGTTCTATCGGGGAGCCTTTGCCACCGCGCTGGCGGCGGGCGAGATCGTCACCGCCATCCGCATCCCCGCACCACCTGCGAAAGCCGGGGCCGCGTATGTCAAGCTCAAGCGGAAGACCGGCGATTATGCGACCGCGGCCGCGGCGGCGATGCTCAGTCTCGAGGGCGGGCGGATTGCCAGATGCGCGATCGCCCTCACCAATGTCGCCCCGATGGCACTGCTGGCCGAGGCCGCAGCGGCCGGGTTGATCGGGGCAGTGCCCGGCGCGGCGGCCTTCGCCGCCGCAGCGGCCGCCGCCGAGGCGATTGCCGATCCTGCTGCGGACGGGCACGGGCCGGCGGATTACCGCCGGCGGATGGCCGGCGTGATGGTGCGCCGGGCGCTGGCTGCCGCGGCTGAACGCGCCGGCGGCTGAAGGGGAGGACGCGATGGCAAAGACCGCGATCAGCCTCACGGTGAATGGCGAGAAAGTGGAGGCACTGGTCGAGCCGCGCACGCTGCTCATTCATTTCCTGCGCGAGCAGCTCAGCCTGACCGGTGCGCATATCGGCTGCGAGACCAGCCATTGCGGTGCCTGCACCGTGGATATGGATGGTCAGTCGGTCAAATCGTGCACCGTCTTCGCGGTGCAGGCGGATGGCGCGGATCTCCGCACCATCGAGGGCCTCGCCGCACCCGATGGCACGCTGCATGCGCTGCAGAATGCCTTCCGGGAGTGGCATGGCCTGCAATGCGGCTTCTGTACTCCCGGGATGATCATGCGCGCCTGGCGGCTCCTGCAGGAGAATCCGCATCCGAGCGAAGCGGAGATCCGCTTCGGTATCGCCGGCAATCTCTGCCGCTGCACCGGCTATCAGAACATCGTCCATGCCATTTCCGCTGCCGCCGCAACCCTCGCCGGCGCCAGCAAGGAGGCCGCAGAATGAACGAGATCGGCGACACGCGCGCGGCGCGCGAAGAGAAGCTCCAGGGCATCGGCTGCCGGCGCAAGCGCATCGAAGATATCCGCTTCACCCAGGGCAAGGGCAATTACGTCGATGACCTGAAGCTTCCCGGGATGCTGTTCGGGGATTTCCACCGCTCTCCTTACGCCCATGCCCGCATCCGCCGGATCGACACCACGAAGGCGCGGGCCCTTGCCGGTGTGGTCGCGGTGCTGACCGCAACCGATCTCAAGCCGCTCAAGCTCGATTGGATGCCCACGCTCGCGGGTGACGTGCAGGCAGTGCTCGCCGGGGAGAAAGTGCTGTTCCAGGGCCAGGAAATCGCCTTCGTCGTGGCCACGGATCGCTACCTTGCCGCCGACGCTGCCGATCTCGTCGAGGTCGAATACGAGGAATTGCCGCCGCTCGTCGATCCTTTCCGCTCGATGGCGCCGGATGCACCGATCCTGCGCGAGGATATCAAGGACACGACCGAAGGCGCCCACGGCAAGCGCCGCCACCCCAACCACATCTTCACCTGGGAGGTCGGCGATCGGGAGGCAACCGAGCAGGCGTTCCGCGCCGCCGAGGTGAGCGTGAAGCAGCTCATCTCCTATCAGCGCGTTCACCCGAGCCCGCTCGAGACCTGCCAGGCGGTTGCCTCGTTCGACAAGATCGAGGGCGAACTGACGGTGTGGGGTACCTTCCAGGCGCCGCACGTGGTACGCACAGTCGGGGCCATCCTTTCCGGCATCCCCGAGCACAAAATCCACATCATCGCCCCGGACATCGGCGGCGGCTTCGGCAACAAGGTCGGCGTCTATCCCGGCTATGTCTGCGCCATTGTCGCCTCCATCGTCACCGGCAAGCCGGTGAAATGGGTGGAGGACCGGATCGAGAATCTCACCGCCACCGCCTTCGCCCGCGACTATCACATGACCGCCGAGATCGCGGCGACGCGCGCGGGAAAGGTGACGGGGCTCCGCGTGCACGTGCTGGCCGACCATGGTGCCTTCGATGCCTGCGCCGATCCCTCGAAGTGGCCGGCCGGATTCTTCAATATCGTTACCGGCTCCTACGATTTTCCGGTGGCGCATGTCACCGTGGATGGCGTCTATACCAGCAAGGCGCCGGGCGGCGTCGCCTATCGCTGCTCCTTTCGTGTGACCGAGGCGGCCTATTGCATCGAGCGGGCGATGGATATCCTCGCCCACAAGCTCAGGCTCGATCCTGCCGAGATCCGGATGCGCAACTTCATCCGCCGCGAGCAGTTCCCCTATCACTCGGCGCTCGGCTGGGAATACGATTCAGGGGATTATCATACGGCGATGAAGAAGGCGCTGGAGGCGGTCGGCTACCAGGCGCTGCGCACGGAACAGAGAGAAAAACAGGAACAATTCCGCCGCCGCGAGACGCGGGAACTGATGGGGATCGGCGTTTCGTTCTTCACCGAGATCGTCGGCGCCGGTCCCTCGAAGAACTGCGATATCCTGGGCATCGCGATGTTCGATTCGGCGGAAATCCGCGTCCACCCGACCGGCGCGATCATCGCGCGCATGGGCACGAAGAGCCAGGGCCAGGGCCACGAAACCACCTACGCCCAGATCATTGCGAGCGAACTCGGCATTCCCGCCGACAACGTGATGGTCGAGGAAGGCAACACCGACACGGCACCCTATGGCCTGGGCACTTACGGTTCGCGCTCGACCCCGACCGCTGCCGCCGCGACAGCGGCCGCCTGCCGCAAGATCAGGGCCAAGGCGCAGATGATCGCAGCACACCTGCTCGAGGTGCATCACGACGATGTCGAGTTCGACATCGACGGCTTCCGTGTCAAGGGCATGCCCGAGCGCTCCAAGAGCATGAAGGAGGTCGCCTGGGCTGCCTACAATGCCGTCCCGCCCGGGCTCGAGCCGGGCCTCGAGGCAGTCAGCTACTACGATCCGCCGAACATGACCTATCCCTTCGGGGCTTATCTCTGTGTCATGGATATCGATGTCGATACCGGCGTCGCCAAGGTACGGCGGTTCTATGCGCTCGATGATTGCGGCACTCGCATCAACCCGATGATCATCGAGGGGCAGGTGCATGGCGGACTGACGGAAGCCTTCGCGATCGCCATGGGCCAGGAAATCGCCTACGACGAGATGGGGAATCTCAAAGGTCCGTCGTTCATGGATTTCTTCCTGCCGACTGCGGTGGAAACCCCGCACTGGGAGACAGACTACACCGTGACACCCTCGCCGCACCATCCGATCGGCGCCAAGGGCGTCGGCGAAAGCCCGAATGTCGGCGGCGTTCCCGCCTTTTCCAATGCGGTGAACGATGCCTTCGCGTTCCTCGGCGCGACCCACATCCAGATGCCGCACGACCCGTGGCGGGTATGGAAGGCGGCGGAGGCGCTCGGTTTGCAGAAGTGAAGTCCCGCGAGGAGATCGCAACCGGGCTGGCCGAGGCAGGCTATATCGCCGATCGCGATCTTGCCACGGCAGCGATGCTGATGGAGATGCTGGGCCGGCCGCTGCTCGTCGAGGGCGAAGCAGGCGTGGGGAAGACTGCCTTCGCCGCGGCGCTGGCAGAAGTACATCGGGCGCGACTGATTCGCCTGCAATGCTACGAGGGGCTCGACCAGGCGGCCGCGCTCTATGAATGGAACTATCAGCGGCAAATACTCGCGATCAAGGCGCGAGAGGGCCACCCGGGCGAGAGCCCTGCTGCCATCGAGGAAAGCCTCTTCACCGAGCGCTACCTGCTGGAGCGGCCGTTGCTCGCCGCCATCCGCCAGCCTGTGCCGCCGGTTCTGCTGATCGACGAGATCGACCGCGCCGACGAGGAATTCGAGGCCTTCCTGCTCGAGCTGCTCTCGGACTTCCAGGTCAGCATTCCCGAGCTTGGCACCATCACCGCACTGAGCATTCCGCGCGTCGTCCTGACCTCCAACGGCACGCGCGAACTCTCGGATGCGCTGCGCCGGCGCTGCCTCTATCACTATGTCGCGTTTCCCGATGTCGATCGCGAAGCCGCGATTCTCCAGGCGCGCCTGCCTCAGCTTGGAGTGATGCTCGCGCTCCAGGTTGCACGGTTGGTCGCGGAGGTCCGACGCGAGGATCTGAAGAAGCTTCCGGGCGTGGCGGAAAGCCTGGACTGGGCGGCTGCCTTGCTCGGTCTTGGTGTGCAGGAGGCGGCAACATCGCTCGGGGTGCTGCACGAGACGCTGTCGTGCCTGCTGAAGACGGAAGAGGATCATGCGCGGATCGACCGGGTGACGCTCGCGCGCTTGGTTGCCAGGGTTGCCTGATGGAGGATGCGGAAGTGCGGCTTGCCCGCCGCCTCGCCGCGTTCACGGCCACGCTGCGCGGTAGCGGATTTTCTGTTGGCCTCCACGAAACCGAGGATGCGGGACGGATTCTGGCGAGCCCCTTAGCCGCCACGTCCTCCAGCCTGCGGCCTGCACTGCGCGCGCTGTTCGCGGGCAAATGCGATGAATGGCGGCGCTTCGACGAATTGTTCGACGCGTTCTTCCTTGGCCGCCATGTGCGAAGTGCGGTGCGGACGTCGGCCGCAGTTGGTACGGCTCGCCCGAAGAACCTCCGCGAGATCGCGGCAGAGCGGGCCGCGACGGGCAACGGGTCCGAGACTTCCGATACGACCGCAGAGGCAATGGACAGGAGCAGCGGGCGGGCGATGCGTGAAGGTGCTTCGCCGGGCGAAAGCCGGACAGAGCGCGCGATGCGCGGGATCGCCGATCCGGAGGCGCTGGCCGAGGCTGAGGCGATCGCCCGAACTCTCTCTCGCCGCTTGCTTGCCTCTACGCGCCGGCGCCAACGCCTGGCGCGTCGCGGCAGGCGGCTCGATCTCCGCCGCACGTTGAGGAGGGCGCTCGCGCGCGGGGGAACGCCGATCGACCTCGCCTGGCGCCGGCCGCGCGTCAAGCCGCTGCGCATCGCACTGCTCGTCGACGTTTCGGGTTCGATGGAGCCTTTCACGCCGCTCTTCATCCGCTTCGCGCTCGGAATGATGCACCCGGGCCGGCGCACGGAAGCATTCCTTATGCACACGCGGCTGGTGGAGGTGACCGCAGCGCTCCGCGACCGCGACCCCGAGCGGGCCCTGGACAAGCTGACCCTGCTTTCAAAGGGTATCGGCGGGGGCACGCGGCTCGGCGAAAGCCTGGCCCTCTTCAACCGCCGCCACGCGCGTCGCGCTCTCGCCGGGCGCGCCGCCTGCCTCATCCTGTCCGACGGTTACGAAACCGGCGATCCCGATCTCCTCGGGCGTGAGATGGCGAGCCTCCGCAAGCGCTGCCGCCGGCTGGTCTGGCTCAACCCGCTGGCCGGCGAACCGGGCTACCAGCCGCTCGCGCGCGGCATGCAAGCCGCACTTCCCCATCTCGCCCTGTTCGCCGCGGCCGGCAATGTGCGTGAGCTTGCGGACCTCGCCGAGCGCCTGGCGCGGATTCCGGGAATGCGGCATGGGCGGGCCGATCCGTGACCTTGCTGCGCCTGCTCCCCTTTCGCAAGCCAACCCGTCGAAATCGGGCTATTGCAAAACCCGCAATCCGGCTATGATTGACAGTGGTTCGTACGCTTGGGAAGGAAACCTCATGAAAGCCTTCATCGCAGGCGTCGTCGTTGCGGTGGTAATCGCTGTTGGCGCGGGATTTATTCTCACCGCGGTAGCGCAGCCGGCATACAAGAGCTTTGCCACTTCGGAGACACGGGTCGGCAACCCGGGGCACAATCTCGTCGGACCCAACTGGTAGGGCCACGGGCGCCTACAGGTTACCAACGCACGCCATTAACAAGATCGCTGCCGCGGTCTCCTGCTGGCGCTTGGCTTTATCCGGCGGGGGCGGCGCGGCTGCCCAGATCGGGGCTTTTGGCTTTGGCCTGCTCCTCCTCGAGCCACAGATCGTGGTGCTGCTTTGCCCAGTTGAGGTCCACCTCGCCTGTCCCCATGGCGTCGAAAGCACCTTCCATACCGAGCGTGCCGATATAGATGTGGGCGAGGAAGACGGCGATCATCAACTGAGCGAGCACTGCATGCACGAGATCGGCCGTTTGCATGCCATCGATCGCAGCGACGGAGAAGGGAAACAGAAGCGTCAGGCCCGATAGCGACAGGACCACGCCGCCGAGAACGGCTGCCCAGAAAATGATCTTCTGGCCGGCGTTGAAGCGCTCGGCCGGGGGATCGCCGCCGCCCAGGAGGCCGCCGCCCTTTCTCAGCCAGTTCGCATCGACCTTGTTGGGCAGATTGTCCTTGATCCAGATGATGAAGATCAGGATCACACCCAGCATGAAGGGCCATGCGAAGAAGTTATGCGCATACTTGCCCCATATCGTCAGAGCGGAGAAAGCCTGATTGCCCATCAGCGGCAGCAGTACCCATTTGCCGAAAGTGATGTTCAGGCCGGTCAGTGCGAGAATGACGAAAGATACTGCCGTCAACCAGTGAACGAACCGTTCGAACGCAGCGAAGCGCAGAATCGCGACACCCGAGAAGCCTGAGCGAACCCGGAGCCGCCCCCTCCACAAATAGAATACGGCGAGGACGACGAGCATGCCGATGATAGCGATGCCGCCGATCCAAGGCAGCGTTGCTTCGTGGAATACACGCCAACTGCGGCCGCGGGGCTGGATCAGAACGGAGGCCCTGGGTACGGGAATGGCGACGCGCCCGCGAATTTGCGGGAGTTGCTGGAGGAGCTGATCCGCGCTGACAGGACCTCCAACCGGCGGGGTCGGGCTCCGCGGCTGTGCGAGGAGGGAGGGCGCCGTGAAAAGCAGGAGGCTGAGGGCGCAGGCGGCGACCAAAATGAACGGAAAGCGACTCAACATCGGCGCATTCCTTTTTTTCTGCGTTCAACCCGGATGGCTACACCTTGGCTCCGGCTGACCCCGATTCACGTTGCGATGGTTTCGTTATAGGCTGTTTTCCAACCCCATGCGCCCGATCCGTAGCCACGTTTGACCACACGTTCCTTGTAGATCTGAACGATGATCTCACCGTCACCGGCCAGCAATGCCTTGGTCGAGCACATTTCGGCACAGAGCGGCAGCTTGCCCTGGGCAAGGCGGTTGGCGCCATATTTGATGAATTCGGCGGTGGAGAGATCGGCCTCTGGCCCGCCGGAGCAATAGGTGCATTTGTCCATCTTGCCCCGGCTGCCGAAGTTGCTGGTGCGCGGGTATTGCGGGGCCCCGAACGGGCAGGCGTAAAAGCAATAGCCACAGCCGATGCATAGATCCTTGGAGTGCAGCACGACACCATCGTCTGTCTGGTAGAAGCAGTCGACCGGGCAGACCGCCTTGCAAGGCGGGTCGGTGCAATGCATGCATGCCATGGAAATCGAGCGCTCGCCCGGCTTGCCGTCGTTGATGGTGATGACGCGCCGGCGGTTGATGCCCCAGGGCACCTCATTCGCGTTCTTGCAAGCGGTGACGCAGGCGTTGCATTCGATGCAGCGGTCAGCATCACAGAGGAATTTCATTCGCGCCATGGCCTTATCCTCTCCCGCTCATGCCGCCCGGATCTGACAGAGCGTGACTTTCGGTTCCTGCATGTTAGTGACCGGATCGTAGCCGTAGGTCGTGATGACGTTGGCGCTTTCGCCGAGCACGATCGGATCGGCTCCTGGCGGATATTTGCTTCGCCGATCCTCGCCCATGAACCAGCCGCCGAAATGGAACGGCATCCAGGCGACCCCCTTGCCGACCCGTTCGGTGACCAGCGCCTTCATGCGGCCCCTGGAATTGCTCTCCGCCCCGGTCACCCAGACCCAGGCACCATCCCTGATCCCGCGGTCGGCCGCATCGGCGGGATTGATTTCGATGTACATGTCCTGCCGCAGCTCGGCGAGCCACTTGTTCGAGCGGGTTTCCTCTCCGCCGCCCTCGTATTCGACCAGCCGGCCGGAGCTGAGGATGAGCGGGAACTGCTTCGCTATACCCTTCTCCACCGCCGTCTTCTGGACGGTGAAGCCGATATTGGGCACCCGGAACTGCTGCTTGTCCGGGAGCGTGGGGTACCTGGCAACCAGCTCCACGCGTGGCGTGTAGATCGGCTCGCGATGCACCGGGATCGGATCCGGAAGATTCCAGGCGATCACCCGCGCCTTGCCGTTACCGTACGGAGCGCAGCCGTACTTCAACGCGACCCGCTGGATCCCACCGGACAGGTCCGTGGCCCAGCTCACCTTGCCGATATTTGCGCCGCCGATCTCCTTGATCGTGGCCAGCTCCTCCGGTGTCAGATCCTTGTCCCAGCCGAGTTTCTTGAGCACGGCCATGGTGAATTCGGGATAGCCGTCCTTGATCGCCGAGCCCACCGGATAAGAACCTTCGGCGAGAAGAGTCTGGCCATTGCGCTCGAGCCCGAAGCGGGGGCGGAAACCCATGCCCCCATCCATCACCGCGCGCTCGACATCGTAGAGGATCGGGGTGCCGGGGTGGCGGACCTCGGGCGAGCCCCAGCATGGCCATGGCAGACCGTAGTAATCGCCTCCCACTTCCGGGTCGTCCTTCGGCGCCCGCGTCGTGACGATGTCGAACTTGGCCTGATTCCGCATATGCGCCTTGAGGCGCTCCGGCGACTGCCCGCAATACCCAGTGGACCAGCTTCCGCGATTCATCTCGCGCAGCACGTCTTCGGGCACAGGCCGGTTGTTCTCGACCTTGATGTTCTTGAACATCTTGTCGGCGAAACCGAGTTTCTTGGCCAGCAGGTACATCGCCTCGTAGTCGTCCTTCGCCTCGAAGGCGGGCTTGACGATCTGCTCGCCCCATTGCAGAGAGCGGTTGGAAGCGACGCGCGAGCCGGCCGTCTCGTATTGCGTGCAGATCGGCAGCAGGTAGGTGCCGTTCTTGCGCTCTGACACCACTGCCCAGGTTGTCGGGTGCGGGTCTGCCACGACCAGCAGTTCGAGCGCCTCCATACCCTTCACGCTGTCGGGCATGCGGGTGATGCTGTTGGAGGCGTGGCCCATCACGAACATGGCCTTGAGGTTGCCCTTCTGCGACACTTCGTTGTGCGGCAGATCCGTGGCGTCGAACCAGCGGGTCGAGGCGATACCTGGTGCCTCCATCATCTTCTTCGACTCGAAGCGGGAGAGCATCCAGTCGTAGTCCACTTCCCAGACCCGGCACCAATGCTTCCAGGCCGCCTCGGTCAAGCCATAGTAGAATGGCAAGGTGACGATATCGAGGCCGATGTCGGTGGCACCCTGCACATTGTCATGGCCGCGGAAGATATTGGCGCCGGTGCCCGGCTTGCCGACGTTGCCGGTGACGGCGAGCACGATGCAGCTTGCGCGGACGTTGGCCGTGCCTACGGTGTGCTGAGTCTGCCCCATGCACCAGACCAGTGTCGCGGGCTTGTCCATGGCAAGCATCTTCGCCACCCGCTTCACTTGCTCACCCGGCACGCCGCTGACCCGTTCCACCTCATCCGGCGGCCATTTCGCGACTTCCTTGCGCAGTTCTTCGACTCCATAGACGCGCTGGCGGATGAACTCCTTGTCCTCCCAGCCGTTCTGGAACACGTGCCAGAGCATTCCCCACAGCACCGGGATGTCGGTTCCCGGCCGGAGCCTCACATATTCGCTAGCGTGTGCTGCGGTTCGCGTGAAGCGCGGATCGATGACGACGAGATTGGCCCGATTGAGCTCCCTGCCGATGAGGACGTGCTGCAAGGAGACCGGGTGCGCCTGTGCAGGGTTGCCGCCCATGATGACGATGGTCTTCGAATTCCTGATGTCGTTGAAGGAATTCGTCATCGCACCGTAGCCCCAGGTGTTGGCGACGCCGGCAACGGTGGTGGAGTGGCAGATGCGGGCCTGATGGTCGGAGTTGTTGGTACCCCAGAAGGCGGCGAGCTTGCGGTTGAGATAGGCGCCTTCGTTGGAGAACTTTGCCGAACCGAGGAAATAGACGGAGTCCGGGCCCTCCTTCGCACGGATGTCCATCATCTTGCTGCCGATCTCGTCGATCGCCTGATCCCAGGAGAGACGCGTCCATTGACCGTTGACGAGCTTCAGGGGGTATTTGAGCCTGCGATCGCTGTGCACGAGTTCACGCGCTGCCGCACCCTTGCAGCAATGCGAGCCGCGATTGATCGGGCTGTCCCAGGTTGGTTCCTGGCCGACCCAGACGCCGTTCTGGACGAGCGCCGTCACCGTGCAGCCGACGGCGCAATGGGTGCAGATGTTCTTCCGGGTCTCCACCGGCTGCTGAAAATTGACCGGCCCTGCCTCGGCCCTGCGAATCGAGCCGAATTCCATCGCGCCGAATGCGGCGAGGCCGCCGACGGCGAGGCCCGAGCGGCGCAGGAAGCCACGGCGATCGATCGTGCCTGCCGGCATACCGGCCGATGCCGGCTGCAGCCTGACGTGGCTTGGTTCGCCTCCCTTGCGCTTGGTGAGCATGGCTTGCTCCTTCAGTAGCGATTGGTGCGGTAAAAGGCCTTCACATCGACGGTCACGCGATAGCGTGCCTTGGTCTCTTCCTGGCCCGGATCGTAGGCTTCGGCCTTCCTCGCCATGAGGGGCGAGGCCAGCGCGGCGACCGCCAACGTCGAGACAGTGCCAGCCGCGCGGAGGAAATTCCGCCGCTCCGGTGCCTTTTCATTGGTCTTGCGTTGCATCCTCGAATCCTCCCTGCGAGCCGGCGTGCCGGGGCCGGCGAGTTTCCGGTGAGTGGCTGGAACGTGGAACGGCGGCGGTGTCACTCCCGCCACCACCGGCCGGGGCATCCAGCGCATACGCTTCGGCTTCGACAGCCATGAAGAGCCGCCCCAGCGTGCCGACCGAACGGTAGAAACGTGCCGACCCCGCCGCTTCGAGGTCGGCGAAGAAGTGCCCGGCCCACGGCAGCAGATGGCGCTCGAAGAATTGCCGCTCGATCACGGCGTCGGTGGTGAAGCGGCGGCTGGCCAGCCCCGCCATCACCTCGCACAGTATGGCGATGTGGTCCTCGGGCTCTTGCAAGCGTTCGACCGCTTCAAGACCGATCGATGCGAGGTCTTGCCGTACTCGCGCGAGCGGCCTCTCGTTGAGAAAACCCGTCAGGTAGTAGGAGGCATAGGGAAGAAGCTCGCCGCGTCCGAGGCCGACGAAAAGACTGAAGAACTCGCCCTGCAACGCCTGCGGATCGCTTGCCGCGGCGGCCTCGGCCAACGCCGTGTGGGCATGGCCCAGACGAGTCGCGCCACCCTCGAGCGCCGCCAACCGCTCCAGGATGTCCCGTTCCGGCGCCTGCCTGAGGAGCGTCGAGAGCAGCGCATATTCGCCGGAGCGCAGGAGATCGATTTCGTCGAGGCCGTGCTGGTTGTCGGTGTCAACGGAAGCCGAGCCGGAGCCAAACGCCGAGGCAGGAATGCCCATCGGCGCCGCGGCGGCGATGCCGCCAACCCTCTGGATTGCAATCCCCGGAACAGCCTCTCCCACGTCCCTACCCAGTCATCCCTTTGATCGCTCGCATTGGCGAGCGCACTGTTATTTGTTGGGAATCATACCAATCAAAGAAGGATAGAGCAATCAAAACGTTCGCACAGACTCAGGCTGGCAGCGCGCCACCGTGGCGGCGCCTCAGGGGTTCCGATGGAGCGGCCGGGTCCTCCGCTGCGGCAGCGGCGGTTTCAGGACCGGCACCACGGTCGCACGCAGCAGCGGGAGCAGCCTCTGCGGCCGTGGTGGGTGCGGACGATGACGGCGAATCAGTCACGTCGGAGGGGCATTCGTGGGAGGAAGCGGTGCCTGCAGAGGCGGTATCTCCGGCGGCCGGCGGGCCGGCACCGAAGCTCTGGTCCGGTTGAGGTGGTGGGCGGCGATTCCCGAACAGCCGTCCGACCACCGCCTTGACGTCCAGGCCGGGCGGCAACGGCCCGCTACCGGGAACGTCCCCGGGCAGGTTCCAGTCATAAGCGTATTCGCGTGCCTCGCAGACATAGTCGCGGACGCTCGGATCGAGCATCCAGCCCCTGCGAAGTGCCGCGTTACGCATCGCCTCAGGCACCCCTGGGCGGAGGAACTGCGTCATGTCGGTTTCGGCAGTCAGCTCATCGAGCTTTGGCAGGGCGGCGAGTTCCTCTTCCGTGAGGCTTGGGAGGTCTGCCGGAACAGCGGGCGGAGCAGAGAGTTCCGGCGGCCCCGGTTGCAGGGCCGCGAACGACGACGGCCGATCCGAGTCGGGCGGGAGGCCCGGCGCTGCTTTCGCAGCCGGTTCAGCGCGATTGGCTTCGCGCTTGCGGCGAGACCACCGCGCAAGGAAGTTGCCCGGTTCGCTCATCGGCGCTCTCCGCCTTGCGCGGCGCGGGGGCGTGGGGGCGAGGCGGTGTTCGCATGCACATCATCGCGCTGGCGCTTGATGAAGGCGCGATCGACATGGAACGCAGCCACGAAGGCGGCGATCCGGGCGACGATTTCGGGTGGCATCGGCACCGGTTCGACGATCAGATCCATGGCCCCAGCCAACGCCTCGCCCTCATAAGGGTCGGCGGTGATCGATGAAATCCGGCAATCGCCGGTGGCTGTCGCTTCGAGGGCCACCCAGAGTGACGGCTGCCCAGAGGCGAGATTGTCGTAATAGTGCGCGGTTTCAGCCGAATAGAGGGTGACCTCGCAGCCGCCGCCATAACAGATTTCCCGCTCGTCATCGTTCGCCAGCATTGTTCCTGGAGCGGTAGCGGGCTCTGCCGGCAGCACGGCGCGAGGCAGCCACTGATCACCGCCCCAGGTTCCCTTGAGCTTGCGGCGCTCCAGCACGACTGCGACCTGGAAATGATCCTGGGGCATCGAGGCTCCGATCAGGCGACCACACTTCTGGAGGTTACCGGAAGACCGACGATGAGGTTCTGCGGTTTCATTCTGAGGACATTGTCCGCCTCGAGCGCGGAGATGAGATAGACCGGGTGGCCGGCGAGTCCCGGTTCGGCCTCATACCCGCTCGCAATGTCGAGCCGGAACAGCGCGACGATCTGCGCCAGCAGCTTCTCATCGATGGGCCGGCCATGCCACATTGCGTTGCCGATCGCAGTCGCCTGCCGGTCGAGCCCGACGAACCAGTGCCAATCCTCATCCTCGATACGGGCAACCGGTGCAACCGAAATTTGGATGTGAAGCAGATGGCGGGTCCAGACCTCGATGACCCGGGCGAGCCCGAGGCGACTGCGTTCATTGCTGAGATTGAGCGCCATGGTGAAAGCGTCGGAGCGGCTCCAATAGGTCCAGGCATTGCTGTCATCCATGACATCGAGCGCGAACTCCGGCGCCTTGTCGAGCATGATCGCGAGAGGCGAGAGGGCAGAAGCGGTCTCGTGCCGCTCGACGATCTCGGCGTCGGCAAGGAGCAGCGCTCCATCTTGCACTGCAGCACGCTGCGATCGGAAGAAGAGCTCGGCCGCCCGCAGCACATAGGGATCGGCACAGCCTTCGAGCGCATTGCGCAGGACGAGATGAGTCAAGTGACACATGAAGAGCGGTGGTATTCCGGCCGCCCCGTCGCGGACCAGCCTTCGATATGCGGCTTCCACGGTGGGGGCATCGAGGAGCCTGGCGCGGAAGGCGAGCATGAAGCGCCAGTTCTCCCGCGCATCCGGATCGGCGATGATGTTCACTTGCCGTGTGTCCACGGGGCGTCGCGGAGCTTGAAGAAGGGCCGCGTGGAGCGCCTGTTCTGCCGGGCAGGCATCATGGGGCGGCACGAGTTCACGGCGCGCCAGGAAAGCAAGGATCAGTTCGTCGGTTACGGCGAGCTCACCATCTGCCGTGCGGTGCGTGAGGTGGTGACCGGAGGAGACCCAGAACTCCCTCATCGCTGCCTCGTCGCCATCGGCATGGCAATATCGATAGCCATGTCAAAACCGCACAGCGCCCGTCTCGGGATCGCGCCAGGATGGCTTCCGGAGCCTCGGCACGATCGGCAGGCGGCGCCGGTGGCCGGTTCCGTTTGCGTCCTGGAGGAGGAGATCGCCATTGTCCCCGATGAGCGGGTGGGCGGCGCCGTATTGCTGCGCAAGATGGCGGAGGTAGTGGGTGGCAACCGGCACAAATCCATCGCTCTCGTAGCGGTTGAAATTCAGCAGGAGATGGCGGGCGAAGCTCTCGGCCACATTCTCTCGTGCACGAGGATCGAAGCCTTCGTCCTCGAACGAGGTGGAGAGCGGTGTCGGGCCTGCCTCTTCCGGGCCGACCTTCGCCGCGATCAACATGCTGGAGAAGACCAGCCAGTCAGGGATGGCGGCCTCGCGGCAGCGCAGCGGCCAACCAAGGCGCCCGCCCCCGATCCGCGCCCCATCGAGCCTGAGCGTGCCCGGCCAGTCGAAGGTGAGTGCTTTCTCCGGTGGGCAATGCGAGGCCACCGCATCAGCGAGCGCGATCATCCCGACATAGAAGGCCCGGCGTGCCGTGGCGAGAGGTTCCGCCGGAGCAAGCACGACGGCCATTTCCAATAAATCGAATCGTCTGACCCACACGAATGTTCCGGCGCCTGCCTCGGCGGCAACGTGACATGCATGGGCATAGGCGTCGCCTGCCTCCCGCAGTGCAACCAGCCTGTAAGAGGGCGGAAGGTCGAGCGACGAAGAGACCTCAGGCACGATGGATACGCCCTTCGACTGCTCCCGGAGTCGCTGCAAATGGCTCTGTTCACATAAACAATTTTAATGCTAGCATCGAATCATGGCCCGGACAAGAAGCGTGCACGGGCTGAACCTCCTCCGCTGGGGTGACCAACCGATGCCGGACGCGCAACGCGCGGTGATTGCCTGCTCCTGCGAGGCAACCATGTCGCTCGACAAGCGGGCTCTTGCGAAGGGATGCGGCGGTGACCTTCACACTGCCGAGCAGCTTTGCGGGCGGGAGCTCGAGCGATTGAAGTCACTGCTCGCAACGGGCCGGCCGGTGACGGTTGGCTGCACGCAGGAGTTGCGGCTTTTCACGGAATTGGCTGCGGAATTGGGCGCCTCCGGCCAGGTTCAATTCGCCAATGTGAGGGAGACTGCCGGCTGGTCCGCCGAAGGCAGCAAGGCAGGGCCGAAGATGGCCGCTCTCTTCGCCGCCGCTGCCGAGCCTCTCCCCGCGGTGTCCCAGGTCACCATGGAGAGCCGCGGCGTGGCCCTCATCTACGGCCGCGACGAGGTCGCACTCGAGGCCGGGCGCCGACTTGCCGATCATCTCGATATCACCGTCCTGCTCAGCCGGCCGCAGGCGGTGATGCCGCCGCGCGCACGCGATTTTCCCGTGGTCCGGGGGACGATCGCCGGGGCCAGCGGGCATCTCGGCGCATTCGAGTTGCGCATCGACGATTTCGCCAAGCCGGCGCCATCGTCGCGGGAACGGCTTGTTTTCGGCCCGAGCCGGGACGACGCGATCTCGCACTCCGATCTCATTGTCGATCTTTCCGGCGGCGCGCCGCTGTTTCCTGCCGGTACTCTCCGCCCCGGCTATCTGCGCGCCGATCCGCGCGACGCGGTTGCCGTCGAACGCGTGATTTTCGAGGCGTCTCATCTCGTCGGCACGTTCGACAAACCGCGCTTCATCGCTTTCGCGGACAACCTCTGTGCCCATTCGCGTTCGCGCATAACCGGCTGCACCCGCTGCCTCGATCTCTGCCCGACCGGCGCCATCAGACCGGCAGGCGATCATGTTGCCATCGACCCGAAAATCTGTGCCGGCTGCGGCAGTTGCGCATCGGTTTGCCCAACCGGCGCAGCAGGCTACGCGCTGCCACCGGCCGACGCTCTCATGCGCAAGCTGCGGGCGATGATGCTCGCCTATGCGGCTGCGGGCGGCACGGACGGGCTTGTCCTGTTCCACGATCGCGATTACGGTGAGCCGCTGATCGACGCGCTTTCGCGCTTCGCCGGCGGGCTGCCCGCGAACGTGTTACCGGTCGCGGTCAACGAAGTGACTTCGGTAGGGCTCGAAGCGGTTGCCGCCTTGTTTGCCTACGGCGCGGCGGGCGTGCGTTTCCTCCTCCGCGCCAGGCCGCGGCACGACATCGCTGCGCTCACCCAGCTCGTCGATACCGCGGGAGCGATTCTGCGCGGCCTTGGCTATGGCAGCGGGATCGTATCGGTGATCGAGACCGACGACCCCGACTCGCTGAGAGCCTCGCTCGACGGTTACGCGTCCGCAACCCGTGCGCGCGCTGCCGCCAGCTTCCTGCCGATCGGCGGCAAGCGGGAGATGCTGGTCTTCGCAATGCGTGAGCTCCATCGCGTTGCTCCGGACCCGAGCGATGTCGTGCCGCTCGCTGCCGGGGCGCCGTTCGGTGGGCTGGAGGTGGATGCGGAAAGATGCACACTCTGCCTCTCCTGTGTCAATGCCTGCCCCACCGGCGCGCTCACCGATCATCCCGAGCGCCCGGCGTTGCGCTTCACCGAAAGCCTCTGCGTGCAATGCGGTCTCTGCGCCGCCACCTGCCCGGAGAAGGTGATCAGGCTCAAACCGCAGCTCGATTTCGCTGCGTGGCGCAATGACCGCCGCGTGATCAAGGAGGAGGAGCCCCTCTGCTGCATCGCCTGCGGGAAGCCGTTCGGGACCAGAAGCAGCATTGAGCGGGTGGTCTCGAGATTGTCGGGTCGGCACTGGATGTTCGCGGGGGCGGAGGGACAGAAGCGGCTACGTGTGCTGCAAATGTGCGAGAACTGTCGCGTCGAGGCAGTGATCAACGAAGGGTTTGACCCACATGCGGCGCCACTCCGCCCGCCGCCACGTACGACCGAGGACTATTTGCGCGAGCGAACGCGAACGCGCGAGGATCCGGAATAGCGCCTGCATCTCAACGTGGGCACGGATCGTCTCATCTTTCTTCAGCTCTCTTCGTACCTTCGGATCGCGTATCTGCGGTATCGGCCCATACCCCCGGTAGAAGCCACGGCCAGATCTGACGTCCTCCCACATTTGCCCGCATTGCGGTGCGAGTGCCATTCGTTGAAGAATCGCTGCACCTGCCGCAGCCGGCTCGCCTCCAACTGCTTTATCTCAGCGGATTCCTGCCCAGATCGCGAATGCAACGAGCAGGGTCGCCAGCACGTAGACCGCATAAAGATTGACCGAACCGCTGTGCATGCGTCTCAACGTACTCGCGAGGCCCCTGAGACACACCGCCACAGGGCCGAGGAGCAGCCGATCGACGACATGAATCTCCTGCATTTCGCGATGTACCGTCGGTCGGAAGAACGCCGGCATTTCCTCGATCGTCTGCTCGTTCATGGTGGGCCGCAGTACCGCCCGGAAGATGACGCGCACCGGGTTGGCAAAACCGGTGGCCGTGTAGGTGAGTGCCGGGACGAAGTGAGCGAGCCCGCCGACCCAGACGGCGCGGCGCGCCATCCGCCGCCCGAGCGTCAGCAGGCGGAAGATGGCGAAGACCAGCCCGAGCAGGATGGGGAACACGATCACGGTGTACGCAGGTGAAATCGCAAACACGACCGGATTGCTCGCGCCTCCCTGCAGCAGGAGGACCAGCCCACGCCCCGGTACCAATCCCTTTCCTACCTGAGCGCCGATCGCGTGGAAGTCGCTCACGAATGCAGCGCTCAACCCGTGGCCGCCACCTGCACCGACCTGGAAAAACGGCGGGACCAGCGCGGCGGTCGCGCTCGATCTTCCCAGCTCGCGCACGACGTGGTCGAACTCCGGGATCACAAAGGTCGGCAAGATCCCAAGCAGGAAGCAGGCGGCGGCGAGCAGGCCCATTGCCACGCGCATCGCCACCGGCGCCTCGGTGGCACGTGCCGCCTCGCGTGTGCGCGGGATGCCCAGGAAGCCCATGGCGAACACCTTGACGAAACAGGTGATCGCAAGTCCCGCGGTGAGCGCGAGCAAAGCGCCGGACAACGCAAAGACGAGGCGGAGCGGCTTCGATGCGAGAACGACGGAGCGGAGGACCGATTGCAATGCGAGCCATTCGCTGACGAACCCGTTGAACGGCGGCAGCGCCGAAATCGCCAGCACGCCAGCGAGGAAAAGCAGTGCCGTCGCTGGCATGCGATGGATCAGGCCACCCATCCGGTCGAGGTCGCGAGTGCCGCTTCCGGTCTGGGCAGCGCCCGTGCCGGTGAACAGCAGCGCCTTGTAAAGCGAGTGGTTTGCCAGGTGATAAAAAGCCGCGACCAGAGCGAGCGCAGCCGGCAGGCCGTCACCCTCGGCCAGAAAGACCATCGCCGCACCGAGCATGGCGGCGACGATTCCCATATTCTCGATCGTGCTGTGCGCAAGCAGTCTCTTCAGCTCCGATTCGATCGTGGCGTAGAGGATTCCGATCAGCGCCGAAATGCTGCCCACCGCCAGTACCAATGCGCCGGCTGCCGTGCCCCTCGGCGGCATCAGGCGGAGGTTGACGAGCACGATCCCATAGATTCCCAGATTGACCATCACCGCCGAGAGCAGCGCCGAGACATTCGTCGGCGCCACCGGGTGTGCCCGCGGCAGCCAGCTATTGACCGGAACCAGCCCGGCCTTCACCGCGAATCCGATGAAGGAAAGCAGGAAGACGGCCCAGCGGATGCCCGGATCAAGTCCGGAGGCAGTCGTGCGGATCGCCGCAAAATCGGTCGATCCCGCACCGTTGGCAAGCAGCAGAAGGGCACCGGCGGCCAGGATCATCCCCGCTTCGCTCATGGCGAGCATGACAAAGGTAGCCTGCGCCGAATCATCATTGTCGTTTTCATAGGCGACGAGCAGATAGCTCAGAACCGACATCAGCTCCCAGGCGACCAGGAACGAGAAGATGTCGCGCGCGAGCAGCACGAGTACGATGGCAGCCAGGAACAGGTGGTACAGCACGCCGAAATAGCCGAGGCTGTATTCCTCCTGGTAGCGCCGGAGATAAGCGCAGGAGAAGATGGAAACAGGCAGCGCAACCGCGCCGGTGATGAGAACGAACAGTGCCGACAGAGGGTCCACTCCGAAACGGATTGTCCCGAACGGTAAGAACTGCCAGGCGGCGAAGGTGGCCGACGTGTCCAGAACGAGGCAAGTTCCGCCGGCGGCGATCAGCGCCACCGAAGAAGCGGCACCCAGGGCCGCGAGAACCGGCGGATTGCGCTCAGCGGAAACAAATACCGCGGCAATCGCGCCTGTTGCCGCCAGCAAAAAGTACGCGACAAGCGGGATCTGGATGGCGTTCACGGAGAGGATCCGCCGGAGGGAGAAATCAGGGGCTGGGGCGGCTTCCGCTCCACCGCCACCAGGAGCCCGTGGAGAATGGCAAGCGGCGGGGGCGGACAACCGGGAATCATCACATCCACCGGCAGCACATCGTTCAGGCCGCCTGCCACAGCCGCGCCGCTTCCGAACACACCGCCGGAAAGAGCGCAAACCCCCATCGCAACCACGCGCTTGGGTGGCGGCATGGCCTCGTAGGTGTCGCGCAACGCCTGCTGCATCGGCAGCGTGACCGGGCCTGCGACCAGCAGGATATCGGCATTGCGCGGGGTCGGCGTGAGAAAGAAGCCGAGCCGATGTATGTTGTAGTAGGGACTGTTGATCTGCCGCACCTCGCCCATGCAGGCGCCACAGGCGCCGGCATCGACGAAACGAATGTTGAGCGAGCGGTGGAAGAAGCGGCCGAGCCGATGTGCGACCCGGGCCATTTCAGCCTCGGCGGCCCATTCGTAACCGGATTCCCAATCGACGGCAGGCGAAGTGGTTCGCGAGCAGCGGAGGCAGTGGATGCAGTGCCGGTAATCGATGGCGCTACCGTCTTCGCCGGCGGTGATGGCATCGGTCGGGCAGTCGCCTGCCAAGGCGTTGCGGCTGGCCTCGTTCCCTTGTCGTGCGCGCGGCCGCCCCGGTGAAACGCCGGGGGTGTGTTCCTCGCGCGCGGGATAGCGGGTGGTCCGGATCCCGCTGGTCAGACCTTCCCAGACCCATTTCGTCATTGCCGATTCCTATCGGTCAGATTCGGCGTTGGAGAGGCCGAATGTCGCGAGGATGATCGGAAAGTCCTGGAACGCGAATTCCTCTGCTGCAAACTGGAAACCGGGCCAGTTGGCAAACGAGGGCGGAGCGATGCGGTAGCGCAGCACACGGCCGTCCGCGCCGAGACGAACCCAATGGAACGCGGCGCCGAGCGGCGCTTCGACAGCGCCGAGCGCAGCGCCCTGGCACAGTCCGATATCGGCGAGAGAGGCCGGTCCGCCAGGGATCCGGGCGGCCAGTCGCGCCATCAGCGCTGCCGACTCCGCCGCCTCGCGAAACAATACTCTGAGTCTCGCATAACCGTCGCCCTGCACCTCGATCGGAACGTGCGGCGGATATTCCCTGTAGGCAGCATAGGGAAACAGGACCCTGATATCCCGCGCGACGCCGGATGCGCGGGCAATGGGCCCGACCAGTCCGAGCAGCGTGGCCGCCGCGCTGGAGGTGGCGCCCACCTCCTCCAGCCGGTCGAGAAAGCTGCTCGACTGGCGCAGCAGCCGATGCAGCCGCGCCATGCGACGAGCGATCACCTCCGCCTCGGCCGCGGTCTGCCGGCAAAGTTCGTCGGGAAGATCGATGGCGAGCCCACCGGGCGTGACCATCCCGAACAGGTAGCGGTGCCCGCTTGCTACCGCCGAAAGTCTCAGCAGATCCTCTTCGATCATTGCTGCCTGGCTGGTCGCGACGGCAAGCGCGGTCGAATTGCAGATGCCGGTGATGGTCGCCGCGTGGCTGCGCAACCGCTCGAGCTCCGCCAGCATGGCACGCAACACCATGGCGCGCGGCGGGACCGTGAGGTGGGCGATGTCTTCGATGGCCTGGCAGAAGGCGAGGCCATGCGCGAAAGCCGCCGCGCCGGAGAACCGCTCTGCCAGCAGCAAGGCCCGGTCGACCGGTTGCCCCTCGGCCAGCTTCTCGACGGCGCGGTACTTGTAGAAGAACCGGATTGCGATCCGGCTCACATCCTCACCCAGCGTCTCGATCCGGAAATGGGCCGATTCGGCGAGGTCGGAAAAGACGGGACCGACCGGCATCGAGAAGGAGCCCGGTGCATCGAGGCTCCGGTTAGGCTCGGGAACGTCACGCCTGGTGGGTATGGAACTCCGATCGCGGATATCGAACCCGTGTCGCATCGGCTGGGCGCTTTTCGACCAGCCGTCGTGCAGAACGAACGCGCCAAGGCGCGGATGCCCGTCGAACACCAGTCCGAACAGATCGGCTGCCTCGCGCTCGTGCCAGTCCGCGGCCGGAACGACCGCGGCGATCGAGGGCAGGTGCCGTTCCGAGATCGGTTGGCGGATGACGACGTGCGTGAAGGCACCACCTTTGACCGGATAAAAGACGTAGGTCAAAAGCCACTGCACACTCTCGTCTTCGACGACGAGTGTCGCGAACATGTGCTCACCGCCGCTCATCAACCGCTCACAAAGACCTGCCAGATTGCCGACAGCGCAATGAAGCACATACGTACTGCCGACCTGCTCGACGCGCACTCGCCCCTGCCAGGTTTCTTCACCGAAGGCAGCGAGTGCGGAGGAACCGGTCACGGGGGCAGCGACGCTCTCGTCCATGATGGCGGTCTTACCTGCCCATCGCCGTGCCGGCCAGATTGAGCAGCCCGGCAAGCCCGGCCGGCATGCACAGTCCGAATACCACCAGCGGTATTGCCGTGATTACGAGCGCCGTGAGGCAGGAGGCGGGCGCGGCACCAGCCGACCAGAGCCGGCCGACGGGCGCCTCGGCCATATCGACCTCTTTGCCGAAAGTCATCCGTGTCGCGTGCCGCATGATGGCGGCAAAGCCGATGACGATGAACAGTGCGAGGAAGCCGACGACGAGATATTGTCCGCGGGCCAGACCGGCCTTGAGGATCAGCAACTCGCTCGCAAAGACCGCGGAAGGGGGCATCCCGGTGATGGCGAGGGCACCCGCGAGGAAGGAGACGGCGGCCACCGGCGACCGGCGCCCCAGCCCCCTGACGGCGGCGATCCGCTGCTCGCCGAGCGCCAGGACGATCAGGCCCGCAGCAAAAAAGCAGAACGACTTGGCGAGCGCATGAGCGGTGATCTGGTAGGCCGCAGCGAAACGCGCATCGACACTGCCGAGGCCCACGGCGAGCAGAATGATCCCCATGTGCTCGACGGTCGAAAATGCGAACATCCGCTTGTAGTCCCGAACCTGGACCATGAGGATCGTTGCCACGCCAACCGAAAGCACTCCGAAGACGATGAACCACGGGCCGGCTTCGGAACCGGGGACACGGCTCAGGACCGCGAAGAGGCGCAGGATGACGTAGAGCGCCGTCGAAACCTCGACGCCCGACAACAACGCACAGATGGGCGACGGGGCCTGGCTATGTGCGTCCGGAAGCCAGGTGTGCATCGGCACCAGGCCGACCTTGGTGCCGAAGCCGATCAGGATCAGCAGGAATGCCGGCCAGACCAGGGTCGGCGGCATCGCCGGGGCAGCGGCGATCAGTTCGTTCCAGGTGAACGCCTGCTCGCCGGCGATCCGTGTCCCCCAGTAGAGGATCAGGACACCGAGCAGCGCGATGATGGCGCCAAGGGTGGTCAGGATCGCGTATTTCCACGCCGCCTCCAAGGCTTCGGGCGTGCTCTCGAAGCCGACAAGGAACGCCGAAAGCAGGGTCGTCAGCTCAAGCGCCACCCACAGCAGCGCGACGTTGGCCATCAGCGGCACTGCCAGCATGGATGCGACGAAGATGTTGAAGAGGGGATAATAGCTCCCCCCATCATCGTTCTGGGCATGCGACGCCCGCCGGCGCAGGTAGCCGTTGGAATAGACCGCTGCCGTGAAGGCAACGAATGCGACGAGTACTACGATCAGTGCGCCGAGCCCATCGCAGACGAGCCATCCGGCCGCGCCCGAGACCGCCCCGCTCCCCAGGGTCGCCTGCACTGCTGCCGCGGCCAGCGCGAGCGTGGCGGCCATGGCCAGCATCGTCAGCCAGCCGGCCCACCGCCGGAACGGCGAGACGAGCACGACGAGGCTCGTGCAGACAGGGACCAGCAGGATCGCGGCCAGCAGCATGGTGCTAATCCTCCCTGAGAGCAGTCAGACGGCCGACCATTGTCGTGCCCAGTTCGCTGTGGATCCGCCGTGTGAGGAGGCCGACCACGAGCGTATAGACCGGGACATCCACCGCTGCCGCCAATTCGGCGATCGCAGGCAGGTTGGGAACGATCGCGATGCCGGCGAAGAACACCCCGTTCTCGGCCACCAGCAAGGCGAGCAGTTGGGCGACGGCCTCACGGCGAACCGTGAGAGTGAACGCACCGAGCAACAGCACGGCAACGCCGATCGGCAGATTGACCAGGGCATAGGCCGGAACTGCCATGCCCCCCAGCATCTCGACAAAAAAGACGTAACCGACGCCTGCCAAGGCAAGCGCCAGCAGGAGCGAGGTCGGGATATTGAGAACCTGGTCGATCTCGCGAATGCGGTACACCTCGTCATGCACGGTCTTTCTCAGCAGCCAGGGGATCAGCATGGTCTTGGTGGCGAGCGTGATGGCAGCCACGGCCAGGAGATGCGGTGAAGAGAGGGCAAGCCCGAGCAATGCCGCCGAGGCGCTGAGGAGGAGGGATTGCCAGACGAAGAGATGGAAGCAGGTGAGAAGCTGGCGGGCCGCAACCGTTCCGAGCGCCGTGAGCAGGAAGACTCCGGCGGCCAGCGCTTCGATACTGAGAAGCAGGGATGTCGAGGGCACCTCTGTATGATCCGCTAAGCGGCGAACAAGCGGGAAACCATCGCCACCACGGCGATGACGAAGGCTGCACCGGTGAATTCCGAGATCCGGAACAGGCGGAGCTTCGCAAGCGAGGATTCGATCACGACCAATACGACCAGAAAGATCAGCATCTTGAACAGCACCAGCGGCACGGCGAGGAGAACACCCGCGAGCGATATGTCCGCGGGGCCGGCCAGGCCCCACGGGGTGACCAGCACATTGAGGAAGACGACCAACAGGACGAACAGCTTCATCGCGCCGCCCCACTTCATGAGTGCCGCACCCCGACCCGAGTATTCCAGGGACTTCGATTTCTCGATCATCGCCAGCTCGAAATGGCCGCTCGCGCTGTCGACCGGCAGCCGCCCGTCCTCGGCGAGGATCAGCAGCAGGAACGCAATCACCAGGAGCACGTGCCACGGTGCGAAGAACGCGGCTGAAGAGCGCACCCACTCGCCCTGCACGATGTAGGGAATGGTGGAACCGGCGACGAGCGAAATGGTCATGAAGACGATCAGGAATACGGGCTCGGTCAGGAAACCGACCATGCGCGTGCGGCTGGCGCCCATGGGCCCGTAGGGATTGCCGCTATCCACGGCCGCAAGCGCGACAAAGAAGCCACCGAATGCGAGCACGAACCCGACCCCCAGCATATCGCCCATGAAAGCGAAGAAGAGCGGGTATCGTGTCAGCACGGGGATCAGAAGGGCGACGAAGACCGGCGCCGTGAAGGCGACGTACGGTGCCGTGCGAAAGATCCATGAGCTGCGGCGGGAGACGATCTCGTCCTTGCACAGGAGCTTGGCGAGGTCACGGTACGGCTGGAAGATGCTCGGCCCGCGCTTGGACTGAACGATTTCCTTGAGCCGCGCCAGCACCCCCTCCACCAGGGGCGCGAATCCGATCACCACCGCGACTTGCAGCAGGTTGTAGCCGATGTGGACGAGCATGGGTCCTACCAACTGCTCGGCCGACGCGCGGCCAGAGGGGGCCCAGGGGAGGTCAGCGGTACCGGCAGGATCGCATTGCAAACGAACCGACCGCGACGCGCATTCAACGCCCCAGGCTGGCGCCGCGGAGGGCGCCTCAGGATGAGCCCGACCATACAACCCCTCCCTTACCCTCCTCCGCCTCGTGGTGGACCGAGGAAGGCATGGTTAGGAGTCATCAGCCCAGATGGCGAAAGTGGCGGACTCCATCACCGCAGTCACGAGACGCGCATGGTAACGCGCTTTGTAACAATCAGGCTAGCCCAGCATGGGAGCCTTGTTCAAGTGCCTTCGCGCGGTTCATCCACGGGTGGTTGCCGGGTACGTTTGGTTGCATGGCAGGATCGCCCAGCCAGGGCCGAGGTAACGGTGGAGACGGACTCCGGTTACTCGGCTGCCGTGGACAGCTTCTCCGCGCAGGTCACGCGTGCAGCGCAGAACTTGAATTCCGGGATCTTGCCCCAGGGATCGAGATTCGGGTTGGTGAGCAGATTGGCCGCTGCCTCGGCATAGCAGAACGGCATGAACACCATGCCCTCGGGGACGTCCCGGTCGGCGCGCACCTTGAGTTCGATCACGCCACGACGGGTTTCGAGACGGATCATGTCGGCGGGTGCGAGCCCCATGCGGTGCATCTCGCGCGGCGCCATCACGGCGATTGCTTCCGGTTCCAGCGCATCGAGCACGCTGGCGCGACGGGTCATGGCACCGGTGTGCCAATGCTCGAGGACACGACCGGTGGTCAGCACCAACGGATACTTGTCGTCCGGCAGTTCGTCGGGCGGCAGAACCTTGGCCGGCACGATCCTGGCGCGCCCGCTCCTGGTCGGAAAACCGGAGGCGAAGATGATCTCGTTGCCCGGCTTGTCCGGACCATCGACGGGATAGGTGACGGCACCCTCGCGCTCCAGCCTCTCCCAGGTGATGTTGTTGAGGGAGGGCATGGTCGAGGCCATCTCGGCATAGACCTCGTCCGGGGCGGTATAATTCCAGTCGAGCCCCATGCGCCGGGCGATCTCCTGGATGACCCCCCAGTCCTGGCGCGCCTCCCCCGGCGAGTCCACCACCTTCCGCACCCGTTGCACCCGCCGGTCGGTATTGGTGAAAGTGCCGGACTTTTCGGCGAAGCTCGAGGCGGGCAACACGACGTCGGCATAGCAGGCGGTTTCTGTGAGGAAGAGATCCTGCACGACGAGATGCCGGAGCTTGGCCAGCGCCTCGCGGGCATGGTTGAGGTCGGGATCGGACATCGCCGGGTTCTCGCCCAGGATGTACATGCCGCGGATGGTGCCGGCGTGGATCGCGTGCATGATCTCGACCACGGTGAGCCCCGCTTTCGGGTCGAGCCTGGTATTCCAGCGCTGCTCGAAGAGCGCGCGGAGCTCAGGATCGGTGACCCGCTGATAGTCGGGATAGACATTCGGGATCAGCCCGGCATCCGAGGCACCCTGCACATTATTCTGACCACGTAATGGATGCAGTCCGGCGCCTTTGCGGCCGACCTGGCCCGTGATCATCGCCAGCGCGATCAGGCAGCGCGCATTGTCCGTGCCGTGGATATGCTGGCTGATGCCCATGCCCCAGAAGATGATCGAGGCACGGGAGCGGGCGTAGAGCCGTGCGACTTCGCGCAGGGTCCTGGCCGGAATGCCGCACACCTCGGCCATTTTTTCCGGCGGGAAATCCTTGATCCGCTCCTTCAGCTCGTCGAAGCCCTCGGTCCAGGCGGCGATATACTGCTGATCGGTGAGACCTTCCTCGATGATTGTATGGATGAGCGCGTTCAAGAGCGCGACGTCGCTGCCCGGCTTGAAGGCCAGATGGTGCAGGGCGTGGCGCGAGAGACCCTGATAGCGCGGATCCATCACGATCAGCTTGGCGCCGTTCTTCTTGACGGCGTTCTTGATGAAGGTCGCGGCGACCGGATGATTCACCGTCGGATTGGCGCCGATCACGATGATGACCTCGGCATCCAGGGCCGCCGCGAACGGTGCGGTGACGGCACCGGAATTAATTCCCTCCATCAGCGCGGCGACGGAGGAAGCATGACAGAGCCGCGTGCAATGATCGACATTGTTGGACCCGAAGCCGGTGCGCACCAGCTTCTGGAAGAGGTAGGCTTCCTCGTTGGTTCCCTTTGCCGAGCCGAAGCCGGCGAGCGATGCCGGGCCGTGACGGTCGAGGAGCCGCTTGAGCCCGCCGCCGGCACGATCCAGCGCCTCCTCCCAGGTCGCCTCACGGAAGTGGGTGAAGGGGTTGGCGGGGTCCACCTGATCGAGGGCATTCTTCGCCACGCCGTCGCGGCGGATCAGCGGCTTCGTCAGCCGGTTCGGGTGGTGGATATAGTCGAAGCCGAAGCGGCCCTTGACGCACAGGCGTTTGTGGTTCGCCGGCCCGTCGCGCCCTTCGGCGTAGACCAGCTTCTCATCCTTCACGTGGTAGTGCACCTGGCAGCCGACGCCGCAATAGGGGCACATGCTGTCCACCGTGCGGTCCGGCCAGACGACGCGAGTCCCTTTCTCGTCCAGATAGGCCGCCGGCATGAGTGCGCCGGTCGGACAGGCCTGCACGCATTCGCCGCAGCCGACGCAGGTGGACTGCCCCATCGGGTCGTCCATGTCGAACACGATCTTGCTGCCCGCGCCACGAAAGGCCATGCCGATGACATCGTTCACCTGCACCTCGCGGCAGGCGCGCACGCAGAGATTGCACTGGATGCAGGCATCGAGGTTGACGCGCATCGCCGGGTGGCTGGGATCGGGTGCCCAGCGATCGCTGTGCCGGAAGCGGCTTTCCGAGATCTCCTGGCGGTCGGCCCAGGCCCAGAACTTCGATGTCGGATCGTGGGATGTTGCGCGCTCAGGCTGATCGGCGATCAGCAGTTCCATCACCATCCGGCGCGCCTTCTTCGCGCGTTCGGTGGCGCTCCTGACACGCATGCCGGGCGTGGGCTTGCGGGTGCAGGAAGGTGCCAGCACACGTTCCCCTTCGATTTCCACCATGCAGGCGCGGCAATTGCCGTCCGCCCGATAACCTGGTTCCGGGGCGTAGCAGAGATGCGGAATCTCGGTTCCCAGCCGGTTGGCGACCTGCCAGATCGTCTCGCCCGGGCGCACCTCTACCTGCTGTCCGTCCAACTCGAACAGGATCGGCTCGCTCATGGCCTGGCATCTCCGTTCGCAAACGCTTCAGGGAAATAACGGATCACGCAATCGACCGGGTTGGGTGCCGCCTGGCCGAGACCACAGATCGAAGCGTCGCGCATCACCTGGCCCAGCTCTCCGAGGAGTGGGCGGTCCCAGACCGGGCGTTCCATCAGGATGCGCGCCTTCTGCGTACCCAAGCGACAGGGTGTGCACTGGCCGCAGCTCTCATCCTCGAAAAAGCGCATCAGGTTGCGTGCCGTTTCCTTCACGTCGTCCTTGTCGGACAGCACGACGATGGCGGCAGAGCCGATCAGGCAGCCGTATTTTTCGAGCGTGCCGAAATCGAGCGGGATGTCGGCCATCGAGGCGGGAAGAATGCCGCCCGAGGCGCCGCCGGGCAGGTAGGCCGCGAAGCGATGCCCCGGTTGCATGCCGCCACAGAATTCCTCGATCAGTTCATGGACGGTGACGCCGGCCGGCGCAATCTTCACACCCGGATCCCGCACGCGCCCGGAAACCGAGTAGCTGCGCAGCCCCTTCCCGCCGTTGCGGCCGTGGCCGGTCCACCAGACGGCGCCCTTCTCGAGAAGCTCGCGCACCCAGTAGAGAGTTTCGACGTTGTTGATCAGCGTCGGGCGCCCCAACAGCCCGACCTGGAACGGATAGGGTGGCTTCTGGCGCGGCAGGCCGCGCTTGCCCTCGATGCTTTCGAGCATCGAGGATTCCTCGCCGCAGATATAGGCGCCGGCACCGCGGCGCAGATGCACGCGCGGGCCGCCGGGCGAGAGTTTCGGCAGTTCCTGGCGCAGGATCTCGTGGCCGATCGGATATTCGTCGCGCAGGTAGAAGTAGATGTCGGTTGCCTCGACGACATGCGCGGCGATCAGCATGCCTTCGAGCACGCGGTGGGGGTCGCTGTAGAGGAAATGGCGATCCTTGAACGTCCCGGGCTCGCCTTCGTCGGCATTGACCGCCATCAGCCGCGGGGCGGGCTGACCGAGGACCGAGCGCCATTTGCGCCCGGTGGGAAAGCCGGCGCCACCGAGACCGCGCAGCGCGCCATCGTCCAGCACCTTCAAGACCGCCTCTGACGTCAATCCACCCGAGCGAAGGCGTTCCAGCAGCGCATAGCCACCGCCTGCGACGTAGGCGGCATGATCGATGTAGGAAGGAATTGCGGGGTGATGCCGGCCGGCCTTTACCGCCTGTTCGATCACGCCGACATCGGCGTGGTGCAGGAAATGATGCCCGACCTCGACCGCCGGGGCCTGATCGCACAACCCGACGCAGGGCGCGCGCACCACGCGCACATCGGCGCCGAGGCGTTTTCCGAGATCGGCGAGAAGCTGTTCCGATCCGAACAGCGCGCAGGTCACGCTGTCGCAGACACGTACGGTCAGCGGCGGGATCGGCGCCTCTCCTTCCTTCACGACGTCGAAATGCGCGTAGAAGGTCGCCACCTCGTACACCTCGGTCATTGAAAGGCGCATGAGATCGGCGAGTGCGGCCAGGTGCGCTGCGGAAAGCTGCCCTTTTGCATCCTGGATCAAATGCAGATGCTCGATCAGGAGATCGCGCCGGCGCGGCCTGTCGCCGAGCAGCGCTTCGATCTCATCGTGCGCACGCGGATCGACCGGGCGCCCTTTTGGCGTCGGCCTTGCGTGGCCGCGCCCGCTGCCGGGATGCCGGAATCTGTGCAGCTCGGGTGGCGAGGCCCCGTTGCCCCCCACGCCACCCAGACCGGTATGGCTCATCTCAGGCCCCTTCAATCCCTCATCTATGCCGGAAGCTTGCTGCGATCAACCGAACCCTCCATTTTAGCCTCATGTTTTGCAAGTCCCGAACCGCCCGGATCCCGGCCGGATGCGCATAATCGGCCTTGCCGGATGGAATGGGTCCGGCAAGACGACGCTCCTCTGCCGCTTAGTTCCCGTCCTGGTGAAACGCGGATTGAGGGTATCGACACTGAAGCACGCGCATCACGGCTTCGACGTCGATCAGCCCGGCAAGGATTCCTGGGAGCACCGGGCGGCCGGCGCGAGCGAAGTGCTCGTCGCCTCCGCCAATCGCTGGGCGCTGATGCACGAGTTGCGTGGCGCGCCGGAGCCGAAGCTCGAGGAATTGCTGTGCCGCCTGGGGCCTGCCGACCTGGTGCTGGTGGAGGGATTCAAGCACGAGCCCCATCCGAAGCTCGAGATCTACCGCCGGGCAAACGGAAAGGCGCCGCTTCACACGGGCGATCCGTCGATCGTGGCGGTGGTCTCCGACACACCGTTCCCGGAGGCGCGCGTGCCGGTTCTGGGCCTCGATGAAGTGGAGAGAATCGCCGAGTTCGTGCTGGCCGAAGCCCTGCCCGTCCAGCAGATCCGTTGGCCCGGGCGAGAGTGAAGGGCACCTTCGATGGCCCAGCTTTCCGATGACTGCTTCGCCTTCGGCGGGCCGCTGCTGCCGATCGAGGAGGCAATGCGGATCATTGCCGCCAATGTGCAACCGAGCGTTGGTATCGAGACGGTGGGGCTCTCCTCGGCCGACGGGCGGGTGCTGGCGGAGGATGTGATCGCGCCCATCGATCTGCCGCCGTTCGCCAACTCGGCGGTGGACGGCTATGCCGTACGGGCGGCGGATCTCGCAGATGCGAAGGCGCTGCCGGTAGAGGGCCGCATCGCCGCCGGGGAAGCGGACCGGACCAGTCTGAAGCCCGGCACGGCGCGGCGCATCTTCACCGGCGCACCCTTGCCCGAGGGTGCGGACACCGTCTTCATGCAGGAGGACGTGGCGACCGACGCGGCCGGGCTCGTGCACCTGCCGGCCGGATTACGCCAGGGGGCCAATACGAGAAAGCGGGGCGAGGACGTGCCGGCGGGAAGCAAGGCGCTGCCGGCAGGGCGGCGGCTCCGGCCGCAGGATGTCGCCCTCGCTGCGGCACTCGGTCTTCGCAGCCTGCCGGTGAGGCGGCGCATCCGGCTGGCCTTGTTCTCGACCGGGGACGAGGTTGTCGAAGCGGGGCAACCATTGCCGCCCGCCAAGCTCTACGATGCCAATCGCATGCTGCTGGCGGCGCTGGCCAGGCGTACGGGAGCGGAGGTTTCCGATCGCGGGATTCTGCCGGACGGGCGGGCGGAGATCACCGCGGCGTTGCGGGCCGCGGCGGCGACGCATGATCTCGTGCTGACCTCCGGCGGCGTTTCCACCGGCGAGGAAGACCATGTGCGCCAGGCGATGGAGGCGCTCGGCCGGCTGGTGTTCTGGCGCCTTGCCATCAAGCCCGGCCGGCCGGTCGCGATGGGAATCGCCGCCGGCACTCCGCTCATCTCTCTGCCGGGCAATCCGGTCGCCGCGTTCGTCACCTTCATCCACGTCGCACGGCCGCTGATTGCCGCCCTCGGCGGGGCGATGCTCGCGCCGCCTGTTCCGTTACCGGTGCGTGCCGCCTTCGCCTATCGCAAGAAAAGCGGCCGGCGCGAATATCTGCGCGTGCGCCTTGTCCGCGCCGCGGATGGCCGGCTGGACGCGCACAAGCATCCGCAGGACGGCGCCGGGATTCTGAGCTCGCTCACCGAAACAGACGGGCTGGCAGAACTCGCCGAGGGAGTGACCGTGGTCGCGCCCGGCGATGCGGTGGACTTCCTGCCCTATGCCAGCCTGATCTGATTCACTATGAAAAGATTTTATGAAGAGATTTTCGATGGCTGAGCTCCGCCAGAGCAGGCGCGGCCTGAGCCGGACCGACATGGCCCGGCTCCGCCGGATGACGGAGGCCGAGCTCGAGAAGAGCATTCGCGAGGACCCCGACTGGAGCCGGGTGCCGAAGGACTGGCACCGCAAGGCCGAAGCGGTCATGCCGGTGCGCAAGAGCGTGTTCAGGTTGACTGAACACGCTCTCCTTTGTCTGACCGAGCGGATTCACGCGCTCCTGGATCGCTCCGCGATTCCAGTCAAGCGCGATCCGCTCTGGCGGCTGGTATCGGTGCGCCTGGACGAGGATGTGATCGACTGGTTCAAGGGTCGGGGTGCCGGCTATCAGACGCGCATGAACGCCGTCCTTCGCTCCTTCATGAACGAAGAGAAAATGCGGCGGGCGGACTGAGGGGCGGCCGGTACACCGGTCCCGTAAGGCTGCACTATGCCGGGTTCGCTGCCACGAGGCGCTCCGCTTCGGCGAGATCTTCCGGCGTATTGACGTTGAAAAAGGGATCGAGCGGGGCCGCCGGCCATTCGACGACGGCGCAGTCGTAGTCGGCGGTGAAGCGATCGATCTTGCGAATATCGTCATCCACCAGAGCGCGGCGGAGAGCGGCGGCGAGTGCGACCGGCCAAAGGGCGACCACCGGATGGGTCCGCCCGGCGGAGGCGGCGCAGGCCAGTTCAGCACGCTGCTTCAGCCGTTCTTCATGCAGGCGCGAGACGAGATCGGCGGGGATGAACGGGGCATCGCCCGGGACGGTCACGAGCCATCGTGCCGAGGGCCGCTCACGTGCCGTCCAATCGAGCCCGGCCAGCACACCGGCCAGCGGGCCGGGATTCGCGGGCAGGTCATCGGGGGCCAGCGGCAGATCGAAGGTGGCGAACAACTCCGGATCGGCGTTGACGTTCAGCACCAGCGCCTTCACCTGCGGGTGCAAGCGATCGATCAGGCGGCTGAGCACGGATTCGCCGCCGACATTGCGCAGCATCTTGTGACCGCCGCCCATCCGCCGCGCCAGGCCGCCGGCCAGGATCAGCCCCACCGTGGCCGCTTCGTCAGTCGTCACTTTGCGCGGCCTTGCGCCGATGCCTGAGGCTTTCTTCTTCGACGTAGGAGAGATCCTGGTCGAACCTGATCCGTTCCGCACCCGAGAGCGCGAGGAAGCGCTTGCCGCGCGCGCGACCGATCAGCGTGAGCCCGGTTTTTCGCGCCAGCTCCACGCCCCAGGCGGTGAAACCGGAGCGGGAAATGAGGACCGGAATACCCATCCGCACGGTCTTGATCACCATTTCCGAGGTCAGCCGGCCGGTGGTGTAGAAGATCTTGTCGGCACCGCCGATGCCGTGGCGGTGCATGTAGCCGGCGATCTTGTCCACCGCGTTGTGGCGGCCGACATCCTCCATGTAGGCGATCGGCTCATCGCGTTGGCAGAGCACCGCACCGTGGATGGCGCCCGCTTCGAGATAGAGCGAGGGAAGCGTATTGATGCGGTTCGTCAGCCGGTACAGCCACGAGGTGCGAAGCTCGGCGTCGGGCAGCGTGATCCCCTCGATCACGTCCATCAGGTCGCCGAAGGCGGTGCCCTGGGCGCAACCGGAGGTCTGCGTCTTCTTGCGCAGCTTCTCTTCGTAATTCGTCTTGCGCTCGGTGCGCACGACGACGACCGCGAGTTCCTCGTCGTAATCGACGCCGGTGATCGTGTCGTCCTCGAGCAGCATGCCTTGGTTGAGAAGAAACCCGATCGCAAGCTCCTCCGGATAATCGCCGATCGTCATCGCGGTGACGATCTCCTGCGCGTTCAGGAAGATCGTCAGCGCCCGTTCCACCACCACCTTGGAGTGCGCGGCCTGCCCGGTCTGGTCGATGCCGACGACCGCCAAAGTCAGGCGCGGGTCGAGCGGGTCGGGCAGCACCCGCACAGTGTCGGGAATGGCGTTAAGAGCGATGGCGTCGCTTCCCATCAGGCGCTCTCCTGAGGGGGGGCGAAACCCATCGCTTCGAGCTGGCGACGGACGGCAGCGTCTTCCAGAAGGTGCGCGAAGCGACGGACCGCAGGAGTTTGCAGGCGCGCGCGGGGAACGACGAAGTCGTATTGCTCGGCCTGCAATGGAACAAACAGAAGCCCGTACTGGCGGGCAACGGTATCGATCGCCACGCCCCAGTCGGCGCGCCGTTGCGCGACGGCAATGGCGACCCCGTTGTGGGACTTCGCCTGGTAACCGTAGCCGGGCGGACGCTCTCCACCGAGCAGCCGGTCGATGAGAATCCGCGTCCCGCTCCCCGCGTTGCGGTTGACCATCAGGGAGGTTCGATCGGCGAGCGCCGCGGCAAGTGCCTCGCCGGCGCTTCTGCATCCGGCAAAGCGTGCGTCGTCCTGGCGGAACACGATGCCCTGCTGGCGCAAATATCCACGCAGGAGTGCTAGCGCATCGGTGAGGAAGGGAACATTGTAGCGTCCGGTGCGAGGGTCCATCAGGTGGATGCCGGCGAGATCGCACTCGCCGCGCTTTGCGGCCGCCAGCCCGCCGGAAGAGCCGACATTGAGCGCCTTCACGCGAATCCCGTCGCGTTCCAGGATGCCGATCAGGAAATCGAGCCCGACACAATGGCTGCCGATGATGATCAGATCCGCTGGTTCCGCTTCCTCGCCGATCAGGGTGACATCGACGGCGGTGCCGGCGGCAACCATCTCGCGGTCGGCGGCGATTTCGAAGAACCCGTCGGCCTGCGCAAAGCTCGTGACGGCGCCCGAGCCTTTTGCGGTGGGATAGGCGGCCATGAGGCCGTCCGCCGATCGCATCAGGGACACCATCACGTATTCCGTCCGCCCTCGCTCCGAGGTCACGGCGAGCGGCAACGTGGCGCCAACGCGCCTCGCGGCGCTGCTGCGCCGGCCGGCAAGGCGCGCGATGACGGGAGCGATGAAGCTGTGGAAGGTGAACATCGCGGAGGTGGGGAAGCCCGGCAGGACGGCGACCAGCTTGCCCCCGCTGACAGCGAGACAGAGCGGCTTGCCCGGCTTCAGGGCAACGCCGTGCACGATGACGCCGGGATCGGAAAGTCGTGCGATCACCCGATGCGCGATGTCGCCTGCGCCCTTCGAGGTGCCGCCTGAGAGCAGCACGAGATCGGCGGCGGCAAGAGCACGATCGAGTGCGGTGAGCAGCGCCGCCTCGTCGTCCGGGACGATGCCGAGCGTGAGCGGCTCACCGCCGAATTCTTCGGTTGCCGCGGCCAGCACGGCGGCGTTGCTGTCATAGACCTGGCCGGGGCGGATCGGCGTGCCCGGGGCCACGATCTCGTCACCCGTCGAGAGGATGGCGATGCGCGGGCGGCGCCACACCGGGACTTCGCCGAGCCCCACTGCCGCCAGCATGGCGATCTCCCGGGAGGCCAGGAGATGTCCCGATCTGAGAACGGTCTCGCCGCGGGCGATATCGGAGCCGGCCAGTGCCACGAACCGGCCGGGCGCCACAGGGCGGCGAATTTCGACCAGCAACGCGCCGTCCGGGCCATCGGAGGTTTCCGTATCCTCGACCATCGCTACGGCATCGGCGCCGCGCGGCACCATTCCGCCGGTGGCAATGATGCTGGCGGTGCCGCGGGCAATTTCCGCCCCGGGTGCGATGCCAGGTGTCAGGATTTCGCCGTTCAGGCGAAACACCGCTGGCACTTCAGGGCTCGCTCCCGCGGTATCGGCAGCGCGCACGGCGAATCCGTCCACGCTCGCACGATCGAACCCGGGAACATCGACCGGTGCCGCGACATCCTCGGCGAGCACGCGGCCGCGCGCCAGAGAGAGCGGAACGCGTTCCGGCCCGGACGGCACCGGCTTGAGATGGCGTGCCAGGCGCGCCTCGGCCTCTTCGCGCGGGATCACCTCCAGGAACTGATCCTGCCGCGCGGCCCGGGAAAGCGCCGCCAGCCGTTCGGCCATGCCCTGATCCGGGGTCATGGCCAACAATATAGATAGCGGCCGAAGATGTCGTAGAGGAAGACCGAGACAGTCTCGCCTTCGGCGTGCCCCTCGAGCGTTTCCGGCACCACCACGAAGCCGTCGGCCCGGCACGAAGCTGGAAGCCCGGCGCTTTCGGCAGAGGCGATCGGGACCACGGCCTCTCCCGCCGGTGCCACCGGCACCACATCGGTAAAGCCGATGGCGGAGACGATCTTGCGGCCGAGCGGATAGCTCGCGCGCGGATAGGGAAGGTCGAGAGAGAACCCGCCGAGGCGCCGGATCAGGCGTCCCGCCAGCATGTCGTAGGCGGTGAGGCAGGCCAGCGGCTCGCCCGGCAGCAGCAATACCGCCTTCCCGCGCAACCGCCCCAGCCCGCTCGAGGTGCCGGGGCGCATGGCAATGCCATGCATCGCCACCTCTCCGCCCACTTCCACGAGGAGCCCTGCGGCCAGATCGTCCTCGCCGGCACCGGAGCGGCCGGCGATCAGAACCACATCGGCTTCGGCCGCCGCCGCCGCGATGGCCTCGCCGTACCATCTGCACGTTCCGCCGCTGGGTACGCCGCCGTCGCGCACCACGAGGGCGCGCAGCATCGTCTCCAGCGCCTCGGCATCCCCCTCTTTCGGCCCGGGGATGACCAGCCTGACCTCCGGGCGGACGAACGCCAGCACGTTTTCAACGCGTTGCATGGCGAGCAGGGCGGCATCCTGCGGCCTGATCGGCCTGTCGATGACGCCCACCCTTGCATGGCGATCGAGCGCACTGCCGCGGGCGGACACGCCTTCGCCGGGCGCCGCCTCAGCCAGTACCTCCAGTCGGCCGGATCCGGCACGAGACACCGCCGAGAAGGCCAGTACGGCATCGGTGCCGGGTGGCAGCGCTGCGCCGGCGGAAACAGGAACGGCGCATCCCGCGCCCGGCGCGTTCGTAAGCGCCAGCGGCACGGGATTGTAGATGCCGGCGCCCTCGGTCTCGGCGGCGCGCACCGCAAAGCCGTCGATGGCGGCGCGATCCGTGGGCGGCCAATCCGTGCGCATCGGTTCGTACGAGGAGAGGACGCGGCCGACCGCCTTCTCGGGTCGCACCGGTGCGCGATTCGGCAGGAACAGCCCGCTATCCAGCCACGCCCAGGCGCGCGCCAGTGGCGCCCTCCCGGCGAAGCCGATGCCGCGAATGTCGCGCCAGCGCGATGGCGAATCCGCCTTCGCCATGATCTCAGGGAACCGCGAGCATGTGGATCGAATCGGGCGCGATCTCGACCACGGCATCGGCTCCGGGCACGAGACCGAGTTCGCGCGCGGCCCGGCGGGTCAGGCAGGCGGTGAGCGGAAAGGCCCCATCCAGCAGCACCTTGCAGAGCGCACCGAGCGCGATGATCCGCACCACGCGCATGCTCAGGCGATTGATCGGCGCGCCTTCGGCGTTCGCTTCCGAGATCGCCGCCTCGGAGCGAGAAAGCGCGATATCCTCGCCACGGATGCAGAGAAAGATGTCGCCTGCCGGGGCCGCGGTCGTGCCGCCTTGCACCTGCAGGAGGCGCTCGCCGATGGCGACACGCAAGTAGGGGCCGCTCCGGCCAACCACGCGGGCCGGCAGGCGGTTTTCGATACCGAGGAAATCAGCAACGAAGCTGTCTGCCGGCGCCTGGAACACGTCCGCGACAGGTCCCGCCTGGACGATGGCGCCACTCTTGATGATGGCGACGCGATCGGCCAGCACGGTCGCGTCCGTGTGGTCGTGGGTGACGAAGATCGCCGGAATGCCCGTCTCGCGCAGGAATGCCCCAAGTTCCTCCCGCAGGCTGTCGCGCGTGCGTGCATCGAGTGCCGCGAAGGGCTCGTCGAACAGGAAGAGCCCGGGCTCTCTGATCAGGGCGCGCGCCAATGCCGTGCGCTGCTTCTCGCCCGGGCTGAGATCCTGCGGCCGCCTTTCCGCAAGATGTGCGATCCCGAAACGGGAGAGCGCCTCAGCCAGGTCCATGCCGCGGCTGCCGAGGCCGAAGGCGACATTCGCAGCCACCGTCAGGTGCGGAAAGAGGCCGTAATTCTGAAACACGAGGCCGACGCCGCGTCGCTCTGGTGCGAGCTTCGTCACGTCGCGGCCGGCGATGAAAATGCGCCCCGTGTGCGGACGATGGAAACCGGCGATGGTTTCCAGAGTCACCGACTTGCCGGCGCCGTTCGGGCCGAGGATGGCCCAGATTTCGCCCTGATCAAGCGTGAGCCCGATATTTCTCAGCGAAAACAGGCCGAGCTCGAGAGAAACATCCTCGAGCGCGGCGGCCGGCGCGCTCATCTCCCGTACCCCGATACCCTTTCCTGACCATGCGCGAAATGGCGGAACAGGATCAGAAGAACGAGGGAGACCGCCAGCAAAAGCGTTGCCATGCCGGCAGCCTCGTGCATGCCGAAGCGCAGGAAGAGTTCGTAGATTTTCACCGGCGCGGTCATCGGATAATAGACCAGGATGACCACCGCACCGAACTCGCTGATAGCGCGCGCTGACGTCAAAGTGAGACCCGTGGCGATGCTACGCCAGGCAAGCGGCAGCGTGACATGCCAAAGCACGCGCCATGGTCCCATGCCGAGCGTGCGCGCCACTTTCTCCAGCCTGGGATCGACCGCCTCGAAGCCGATGCGCGCCGCGCTCACCGTGTAGGGAGCAGAGACGAACAGCATGGCGATGACGATGCCAGCCACCGTGCCCCAGAACCTGAGGCCGAGCCAGGCAGCGGGCGCACCGAATACGCCGTTGCGACCGAAGACGAACAGGAGCGCGATGCCGGCCACCGTGTGCGGCACAGCGAGCGGCATATCGACCACCGCCGCAACGAGCCCCTGCCCGCGAAAGCTTGCGCGGGCCAGCGCGTACGCAAGAGGAACGCCAAGCAGAGCAGCGACGGCGGTGGCAAGCAATGCCGCCTCGATGCTGAGGAGGATCGCCTGCCGTACGTCGGGCAGCGCCGCAACGTGCAGCAGACTACCGCCCGATTGGCTGATCGCCAGGCCGAGCAGCGGTACGACGATGAAGGCAAGCAGCAGGCTGCCCAGGAACCACGAAAGGAGGAGCACGCCGGCTGCCGGCGGGGCGAGGTGCGGGCGGAGGGAATGCTCCGGCTGCGGGCGGATCGTCGCCTCCCGGTCGTCTTTCACGGCATCCATGGCTTCCCCCATCGCGCCGCTGCTCGAGAGCCACCCGCGGCGCGGGCTATTCTACCATGCCGGCCAGGGCTTCACGGCCTCGCGGATTGCAGCCGGCATGCTCGCGGAGTGCACGCCGTAGGCCGGGTTGATGACGCGGAAGCCGTTCCGGGCCATGATGGCCTGCCCCTCCGGCCCGAGCAGAAGTTCCACGTATTGCGCCGCGAGGGCCGGCACGGGAGTGTTGGTCGGGATCGTTACGGCATAGACGATCGGCTTGCCGGGCAAGGCACCGTTCTTCGTTTCCGCAACACCGCTCTTGTAATATGCCGCGTACGTCGGGTCGCTGAGGTCGATCTTCGCCGGCAGATGCACATATTCGAGCCCGTGCTGCATGGCGTCCGAGCGGTAGATCGCCAGATAATCGATCTCGCCGAGCTCGAGTGCCGAGAGCAGCGACGTTTCGGTATCGCGCATGTTGGTCAGCGGCGCGTTGGCAAGGACTCCGGGAGCAAGCTTCGGGTCGGCATAGAATTCTGCTGCCAGGTTCAGCATTTGCAGCGTCTGGTAGCCGGAAGGATCGGTGTTCGGGTTGGACCGGCCGATCTCGACGCCCGGGCGCGCAAGCACCTTGTACCAGTTATCGGAGGTGACGTCCCGCGCGTAGCGGCTTTTGGCAGTATAGGCAAAGGTAATCGCATTGCCCGCGAAACCCACGTACCAGTTTGCATAAGCCTTCCCGCTGTCGGTGTGAAAAAGATATTTCGGGATCACATGATAATCGGCCGCGGCATAAACGTCCGCACGGTGATGCAGATCCGTGATACGCCGCGCCATCATGACGCTGCCGCCAAACTCCGGCTGAACGACGACGTTCGGATGCTGCTGCTCGAAGACCTTGTCGAGTTGGCGGAACGGCACCGCGAGCGTACCGGCGGCGAACACCGCAAGGTCGGTCTCTCCGGCCGCCCGAGCCGGCTCCGGTGCGGCGGTTGTGAAAACCATGAGCACAGCGAAACCTGTCGCGACAACCAAGGCCCTCATCGGACGCTCCCCCTGACTGTTGACGATGAAAAGACCGGCTCGTGCAATCCTCGAAGCGGATCGCCGCGCGGACAGGTATCACAATACCCGGCCAACGTCTCCGGCGACCCGGGAATGACGCATCGTGGCTACTGGATTTGCAAGGCCGCGTCCGGCTTGCGTGGCCAGGGATCGAGCGCGAGCGCAAGCTGTTCGGCAGTGGCTTCGCCGAGATCGAGCATGCCGCCGGCGTAGGGAATCTCGTCCGGCGCCTCGGGATCGAACGCCTCTGTTTCACTGCCTGCCGGCACGAAGCGGACGGCGAAGCGCTCCGCGACCGATGCAGGAAATTCATCGAGCGTCACCCGGCAAAGTTGCGTGACGCGCGCGCTGAGAATGCCGGCGGCACGGATGACGGCGCCCGGTTCCCGCGAGAGCGTAAAATTGCAGGAGAGGGCTTCGATCGAGGGCAGGCCGAAGCGGCGGGCCAGCGCCCGGCATTCGTCAGGGTTTGCCGTGATCTCGACCTGGTACCCCGTCGGAGGGATGGCCGCGAGACGGAGCGGGCGGGAGAGTTCGGAGGGGATCCTATTCTCCGTCATGCGGCGGCGGGAGTCGGGGCCAGAAAACGGACCGCGCCGGCAGCAATCTCGGCGAGCGGCTGGCCTGCCAGATGCTGCTTTTCCGAGCGCACCAGCCGGGCCAGCGCCGCGACCTGGCTCAGCGGCGGATTGCCGCGCCAGACATTGCGGGCAAGCGCCGCCTCGAGCGGTGCCGGATCGGGCTCGGCGAGCGCGGCGGCGTAGGCGGCGGCGCGGCCATGAAAAGCCGTCCACATCGCCTTCACCCGCTTGCCGACGGAGAGATCGCCCACCCCCATTTCCCGCAGGTTCACATCCATATCGTTGAACATGGCGTCGAAAAGGGCCTGCGCCAGGGCGTGGCCGAGGGGCGGTTCGGCTTCCAGGCGAAGGATCAGCAGTGCGGCATAGAGGCCGACCAGGTCGAAGCGACCGTCGAGCGTGTCGGGCACGCCGAGGTCACGATAAAGCGCGGGGTGGCGCGCCGCCGCGACCACCGCGCCGTAGAGCACGAAGCCGATCCGCTCATACCGCCGTCGTCCGAAGCCGAACACCCGCCTTTCCTTGCCCGAACTGCGGAAAAAGTTGACTTGCGCCGGCCTGCATGACACCGAGGGCCGGGCGGGAGGCTGATAGCGCGCCCGCCGCCGGGGTCAACCGGCTTGGCGGATTCCTCGTCGGGCCGCGACACTGATCGGGGAGGGATCGAGGATTGACCAGGCTTCGCCTCAACCATGCGCAGCCGGCCGGGGCTCCGCGGAGAGCCTGGGCAGGGCCTGTTCGTTTCTTGCCGATGCTCGGGCTGGCGGTCGTGCTGGCCGGATGCGGGCTGTTCACGGCACCCCTGAACTATCGCGGCCAGAGCGTGACCCAGGACCAACTGAAGCAGCTTGTGCCGGGAACGACCACCGAAGCCGACGTGACGGCGCTGCTCGGCACGCCGACCAGCCGTGGCCTCTTCGATTCGAATCGCTGGGCTTATATGGCCCAGGTCACGCGGTCGCGGATCGGCCGATTCCCTGGGGTCCTGGGCCAGGAGGTGGTGGTCCTGACGTTCAATGACCAGGGGCTGCTCGAGAAGGTGGAGCATCTCGACCAGAAACAGGCCGTGCAGGTGAGCATGGCCGGGGGCGCGACCCCCTCGCCGGGGGGCAGTGCGTCGTTCTTCCAGCAGTTGATCGGCAATGTGGGGCGCTACACGCCAGCGCCGATGCCGAATACGGCGACCGGCGGCGGGCTCGAGGGCGGCATGCCGCAGGAGGGCGGTTTGTAGCAGCCGTGAAAGAGGCCGGCCGTCCCGGTCGCGATCTCGCCGCCAGGCCGGACTTCGGGCTCGAGGCGAAGGCGGGCGGGCGGGTCGCCGGGGTGGATGAGGCAGGGAGAGGGCCGCTGGCCGGGCCGGTGCTGGCGGCCGCCGTCATCTTCCGCCGCCGGCCGCCGGCGGCTCTGGCCGCGCTGATCGACGACTCGAAGCGGCTTTCACGGGAGGCGCGTGAAACGGCGTTCCTGGCGCTCTTTGGGTGCGGGATGGCCGAGATCGGCCTCGGCGCTGCATCGGTCGCCGAGATTGCGACGCTCAATATCCTGGGTGCGACGCTGCTCGCCATGCGCCGGGCAGTGGCCCGCCTGCCCGGCCTGCCGGACCTTGCCCTGATCGACGGGAACGTTGCCCCGCCCCTTTCCTGCCGGGCGCTGACCGTGATCGGCGGGGATCAGCGTTGCCTTTCGATCGCCGCCGCCTCGATCGTCGCGAAAGTGGTGCGCGATCGCGCCATGGCGCGCCTTTCAGCCCGCTTCCCGGGCTATGGTTGGGCGGAGAATGCAGGCTATGCGACCGCGGCGCACCGGGCGGCGATCGGGCGGCTTGGTGCCACCCCGCATCACCGGGTAGGGTTCGGGGTGCTGCTCAGAGAAGTGGCGCCTGAGGGCAGTTGACGCGGCGCGGTTCGACCCACCACCATGGGGTTCATCGGCGCCGTCCGGAGGAACGTGGCGATCGTCCACGAATTGCCGCTCGACCAGTTGCTGCTCGGCGAGTGCGTGCAGATCATGCGGATGCTGCCGGCCGCTTCGATCGAATGCGTGTTCGCGGATCCGCCGTACAATCTGCAGCTTCGCGGTGAGTTGAGAAGGCCCGATGACAGCGTCGTCGATGGCGTGGACGAGGAGTGGGACCGCTTTTCCGACTTCTCGGAATACGACCGGTTCACCAGGGACTGGCTCGGCGAATGCCGCCGCGTGCTCAGGAAGGACGGCACGCTCTGGGTGATCGGCGCCTATCACAACATCTTCCGCATCGGCGGCATGATGCAGGATCTCGGATTCTGGCTGCTGAACGACATCGTCTGGCGGAAGGCGAACCCGATGCCGAATTTTCGCGGCCGACGCTTCACCAACGCCCACGAGACGCTGATCTGGGCGGCGCGCGGGCGGGATTCGCGGCATCGGTTCAATTACCAGGCGATGAAGGCCCTGAACGACGACGTGCAGATGCGCAGCGACTGGCTGCTGCCGCTCTGCACCGGCGAGGAACGGCTGCGCAACGCGCATGGGCTCAAGCTGCATCCGACCCAGAAGCCGGAGGCGCTGCTGCATCGCGTATTGATTGCGTGCACCCTGCCCGAAGACGTCGTGCTCGATCCGTTCGCGGGGACCGGGACCACCGCGGTGGTGGCGAAACGGCTGGGCCGGCATTTCATCGGCATCGAGCGCCACCCGGCCTATGTCGAGGCAGCGCTGGCACGTCTCAAGCGCACGCGGCGGCTGCCGGCAGAGGGCCTGGCGGTCACGCCTTCGAAGCGGGACCAGCCGCGGATTCCGTTCGGTAGCCTGGTGGAGCGCGGTCTCGTCATGCCCGGCAGCCGCCTCTATGACCGCACCCGGCGCGTGGTGGCGACGGTCGCCGCCGACGGGACGCTGCAAGCCGGGACGGTGCGGGGATCGATCCACCAGGTGGGCGCGGCGCTCAGCAACGCCCCCTCCTGCAACGGCTGGGTGTTCTGGCACTTCGAGCGCGGGGGCAAGCTTGTTCCGCTCGATGCCTTGCGCAGCGAGCTGGCAGGGCTCGAGCAGAATCCGGCGCCACCCGCGGTGGGCGATGCGAAGGAGCGCTCCGGCTCGGAGTGAGCAAGACGGCCAAGTCGTACGCCGGCATCGCGGACCGACCCGTGGCAGTGCGGCGGCCGGCCACATGGCGGGTCGATGCGCTGGCGGCGTCGATCTTCCTGGCACTCGGCCTGGGGCTCGTGCTTCTCCCCTACACGACGGGCCGGAAAATGCCGGGCGATCTCGGCGACTCGCGCTTCAATCTCGCGCTGCTCGAGTTCTTCTACCGCACGCTGCCGGCTCTCCTGCATGCCCGGCCGGCAGATTTCCTGAATGCCCCGTTCTTCTATCCCTGGCCAGGAGTGACGAACTTTTCGGACACGTTCTGGGGGAACGGAGAAGTCTACGCGCTGGCAAGAGCGCTGGGCGCGGCCGAGCTCGCGGCATTCCGCGCCTGGTTCTTAGCCGGCTTCGCACTCACTTACATCGTCGCGTTCCTGAGCTTCCGTAAGCTCGGACTCCGGACCTTCGGGGCGGCCACCGGCGCCTTCCTCTTCACCTTCCCTCTGCCAATGGCCGCCCAGTTCGATCACGTGCAACTGGTTTATCGGCTCTGGATCCCACCTGCGGTCCTGGCCTTCGACGGCTTCCTGACGCGGCGAAGCCTGCGCGGCGGCGCCGCCGCGGTGCTGTTCGTAGCCCTCCAGCTTGCGGTCAGCATCTATCTCGGCCTGTTCCTCTGCCTCCTCCTCGCCTCTTATGCAGCCGCACTGTGCCTCGTTGCGCGAAACCGCCTCGCCCTGCCTCGATGGGCTGCTGCTCGTTCCGCTGCGGCGACCACGCTGGTCACGACGGGCATTCTTTTTGCAGCCGGGCTGGTCGTGCTCGCCGTCGTCGGCATTCCCTATTTCGACGTGCAATCGATGTACGGATTCACCCGCTCCTGGCACGAAGTGGCGGCAGGTTTACCGCGACCAGCGTCCTATCTGCTTAGCGGCGCGTCCACACTCTGGCCGAACCTCTCGAGCCGGTTCCCGCTCCCCCTCCTGGTCGAGCAGCAGATATTCCCCGGCGCCGCCGCGATCGTCCCGTTCGCCTGGTTCCTGCTCTCGAGCCGCGCCCGCGCCCGCCATTCGCTCATTGCTCCGATGCTTGCGTGCGCGGCGATCCTGTTCGTCCTCACGATCGATCTGGGTGGGCATACGCTCTATCGGCTGATCTATCCACTGCCAGGGTTTTCCGCCGTTCGTGCGGTAGCACGCGTCGTCCTGGTGACAATGCTGCCACTTGCCGTACTGTTCGGCCTGCTGGTCGACGATCTCACCGCTCTGGGATCGTCCCGCCTGCAGCGCGGCTTCCTTGCGGCGCTCCTATCCGGATTCATGGTGGCGGAATGCTCCCTGGTCGGTCATTACGGATCAGCTCCGACCGCCTGGAGCGCGCGCCTCGAGGCGCTCGAATCCCGCCTTCCAAAGCACCTGCCACCGCGGGCCGTCCTCGCGGTCGCGACGCCCCCTCTCGGCCCGGGAACCGATTGGGCATGGATCCTGCCTCAGATCGATGCGGAGGTAGCCGCAGCCACCTTCGGCATCAGCACGATGAACGGCTATTCCGGCAATCGTCCGCCGACCTGGAAGACCATCACGACCTGCGAGGATATCGCGGACAATATCCGGGCGGGGCGGCACTTCCGCGAAGTGCATGATCTTCCGCGGCCAAGGATTACGTCCGAGCGACTTGTCCTCATCGGCTTCGGTTCTTGCGACCCGGTTCCGCTCGCCCGTGACCCGATCCTGGAACTCGGCCGCACCTACCGCTTCTCCGAGGGGGCAGTGGGAAACGAATTCCTTGCCGACGGCTTCTCCTATCCCGAAAGTTGGGGCAGGTGGACGGACCGAAAGAACGCGTTTCTCTTCTTCAGGCTCCCTGCCGCACCGCGGGGAGCGGTGTCTCTGGATGTGGGGGCCACCGCGCTCTCTCCCGCCGCGGACCGGCGACAGGTGGTGGCCGTTCTTGCCAACGGACGGAGCTGCGGCAGCCTGGTCATCACCGCGAACCAGTCGCACGGAAGGGCCACCTGCCCCGTCGGCGCGCTCCGCGCCGGAGACAATATGCTGCACCTTCGCATCGGGCACCCGACGCGCCCGATTGATCTCGGGACGGGGAAGGATCGGCGGGAGCTCGGTCTCGGCCTGGAGACGCTTGCGATCACGCCGGAGCGATAGCGTCGGCGGCCCACGGTGCGCGCGGACCAAAGGACCGGGATCGATCCACGAGGTCGGCGCGGCGGGAATCGCGGCATCAGCGCGCGAGCTGGCTCTCTTCCTCGGTCGCCATTCGCGACCGGACGAACTGCTCCGCGACGAGACCGCGCAGCATGCCGCTGAACCGTTCGCCCGTGCGCCCCCAGTCGTGCTGTTCGAGCCAGCCCGCGGCGGCGGCCTGCAGCGACTGCCTCAGTTGCCGGTCACCGAGCAGTGCCGAGATCGCCTCCGCAAGCTGCGCGGGCTCCTCCGCGCTCACGCGCGCCGCCGCCTCCTCCGCCTCCTCGAAGATCGAAACATCGCTGACCGCAAGCGGCACCAGCGACACCAGGGCTGTCCTGAGGGCGCCGCTCGCCGATTCTTCGCTCTTCCGATAGGGCAACACGATCAGGTCACAGCCGCGCAGCAACGCGTTGACACGTTCGATCGGCAGGAACTCGGTGTGCCACTCGACGCGATCACCGATCCCGAGCGCTGCGGCAAGCGATTGGCAGCGCGCGATTTCGGCCGCGGATTCGGCGATCGGAAACTCAGCCGTGACGAGCCTCAGCCGCGTTCCCGGCCATTCCCGGCTGAGGGCGGCGATCGCCTCGATCAGCGTGCCGATGCCCTTGTGGCGGAGAAAGAACCCGTGGCAACCGATCAGCGGCGGGTCTCGGGGCGAAAGCGCGCGCACCAGCGGCGGCGACTTCGGCGCCGCGGCGCCGTGCGGCAGGAGCGCGATATTGATTTCGCATCCCGCTGCATGGAGCCGGTTGAGGTCGGCCAGGCGATGCACGACGACACGCGAGACGCCTTTCAGCGCCGCGAGCACATCCTCTCGTTGTGCATCCGGAAGATCGAACAGAACCTCCAGGCTGTGCAGGAACAGAACGACCACCCGCCCGGAAAGGCGAGGGTCGGCAAGCAGCGCGGCAAGTGCCGGCCAGGAGATCAGGCCCGGTTGGTGCTGGACCACGACCGCGGCCGGATCCTCCTCGGATATGGCCCGTGCCAGATCAGCCATCGTTTCCGCCGCTCCGGCGTGCCAGGCGATCCGCACGCCGGGTCCGCCCGGTTCCGGTACTGCCGCGGCGGTCCGATCGTCGCAAAAAATGGTCAGATCGCCGCCGGCCAGGCCGGAGTGCTCGAGGAGAGCGCGCGAATATTCGGCGATCCCGCAACGCACGTTCCAACTGCTGATCCAGCCGATGCGGAAGGGTCCGAGCGGGAAATCGACCAACAGTGTGCTCGCCGCCCCGGCAATCCGCCGGCACCAGGGTGCGCGCTCCGCCGCCTGCGTGGCCCGCACCCGCGCCGCGGCGGCACGGCGCGCAAAGCCGGCGCGCCCCTCGGGGTCGCAAAACTCGCGCAGTGCGGCGAGCAGATCATCCTCGTCCGGCTCGACCCAGAGCGCGTGCGGTGCGGCGAGGTGACTCTTCGAGCGGGCAAACCGATAAGCCACCAGCCGCGCTTCGTCGGGCCCGCAAAAGTCGCGATGCCCGCCGAAGCCGGTGACGATCAGCGGAATTCCCGCCACCATCGCCTCGAGAGCGGGCAGATTGAAGCCCTCGCCGCGCGTCGGCAGCACCATGGCGTCCGCCTCGCGATAGAGCGCGAGCATGTCCGCCTCCGTCAGGTCGCGGTTGATCAGCACGATTTCCGCCGAGTGGGGGAAGCGCGCGCGGATCCCGGCGATCTGCTCCTCGATCGCGTGATGCGGGTTCGGAAAGGTCTTGATCACGAGCCTGACCGGTTCGCCGGCCGGGAACGCGCGGGCGAAAGCGGCCAGCAGCACATCCGCACCCTTGCGCGGAAAGGCCGAAGAGACATGCAGGAAGGTCGTGATAGTGCCGGGGGCAGCATGCCTGCGCTCGGCCGCGATCGCCCTGAAGCCATCCATCTCCGGTGCCTGGCCAACGGTTGCAACCGGGATCGAGAGGCCGGAATCGATCAACGCCTTCGCAACGAACCGACTGGGTGCCAGAACGCCGTCGAAGCCGCCGGCAAGTGTCGCAATCATCGAGGCCGGCAACAGCGATTCCTCCCAGGCGAGGAACGCGAGCTTGAGGTCGAAGGGACCGCGGGGGACGAAAACAGGATAATGCTGGCTGATCGCGATCTCCGGTCCACTCGGCGGAGCCTCTCGCGAGGCAAGCCGGGCGATTGCCGGACGCTCCTCCTCCGGCACCTCGTCCAGCCAGCCCGTGGGTTCGCCTTCGACCGGAAGCACGCGTACCATGCCCGGCCGCGCCGCTTCCAGCGCCCGCGCGAGACTGCGATTGATCGCAGCCAGGCTGTAGGTCTTGTTGATGTGTCCTGTCACCGCGAAGCGCAGATGGGCGGCAACCTGAGCGCGCGTCCGCGCCGGGATGAGCGGGCGCGCGCCGGCGGCGGTCAATGCAACGGAAAGCGCCGGCATGCACTGCGGCAGCCGGAATCGATCGAGCGTGGCGCGCTGCTTCGCCACTCTGGCCGCGCGCAACGCCGGGTCCTCGGCAAGCCGGAGCATCGCGCGTGCGACGGCATCCGGAGCACGCTCCGCCAGCAGGGCATCCGCGTCGTCGAGCGTGTACGGGACGGCCCCGGCCGGCCAGGCGAGCACCGGAACGCCGAACGCCATCGCCTCGATGAGCGGGACGCCAAACCCCTCATGGTGGCTCAAAGAGACATAAAGGTCGGCCGCGCGGTACCATCCATCCAATTCCGCTTCCGGAACCCAGCCCGCCAGCAGCACGCTGTCGGCGAGGCCGTGCCTTGCGATCCGCGCCCTGACCGCGCTCGCGGTGCTTTCCTTCTCGCTTTCGAAACGTCCGACCAGCACGAGGCGGCATGGTCGTCCGAAGGCCCTGCGGAAACAGGCGAAGGCGTCGACCAGCTCGACCTGTCCCTTGGCGGCCTGAACCCGCCCGACAAACAGCACGGTGAAGGGTTGGTCGGGGCGACGGCGTACGGCACGGGCGGCCCGCCGTTCGAGTGCCGCGATATCGAACAGCACCGGGCATTCGAGGGCGGCCTGATATCCTTCGGCGCGTAGCTCGATCAGGCTGAATGCACTGTTGGCGAGAGCCATCGCCACGTGCCCCCGCCACATCCGGAGCTGCTTGCGACCCTCGATGGCGTAGATGCGGCCCGGCGGAACATCCTCGAGCAGGTCGGGCGGCGTAATGTTGTGATAGAAGAGAATCTTCGGGCAGGCCAGCGATGCAACGCGATCGAATGCGTCATGACCCATCGAATGATGCACGATCAGCACGTATTCGTCGCCGATCGGAAGGTCGTCGAGCAGGCGAATGTCCTGTTCCAGGGCGGGATCCAGAAACTGCACGAATATTTCGCTCCGGTATCCTTCCCTCCGCAGCAGCCCCCGCAGCAGAAACATGGCGTTGGTGACGGCATCGCCCGGTGCCGAACCGGAATGGAACTGATGGATGGTGCGCCGCCGGGGTCCGGGGAGTGCCGTCCGGCCCGTCGCCCCCTGCGTATTGGCGAACGCTTCGCCCTCGGCGCGCAGCGCCCGGCGAACCTCCTTCTCGGCAAAGCTTTGCGCGGCGCGCAAATCGGCGATCTGTTCGCGGAGCTCCGCAGTGAGAAACGTGCGCAGGCGGCGGGCGGGCGGAGCCAGAATGGACTTCAGAATCGCAAAAAACGCGGCGACCATTCGCTTTCCGAACGGTTTCGCCGGCACGGACAAAATGCGGGAAACATCAGCAATCCCGCCCGGAGAGCCGTTCGCAGCCGCCTTCCGCGGTACCACGCGCGATGGCCCGCTCACCGGCTGCCTCTGCCCGAGAGGCTGGTTCCGATCATCGGCTTTTCCTACACCGTTCCGCCTGCGCCGTGCAAACGGCCTTCCGCGAGATCGAGAATGGCAAGAATCCGCTCCGCGCTGGCCCGCCACGGCACCGGGCGGAAGCCTGATCGCACCTCTTCGGCCCATGCCGCAAGGTTTGCGGGATTCGTGATCAGAGGCCGGATGGCGCGAAGCAAATCCGTGAGGTTATCGGGGTCGAAATAGCGCGCGAAACTGCCCCCCGCTTCGCGCAACGACGGCCGATCGGCTGCGAGACAGGGTTTAGCGTATGCCAGGCTCTCGCTCACGGGAAGGCCCCAGCCCTCGGCGAAGGAGGGCAGCAGAGTGAACAGCGCACCGCGATACAGGGCCGCGAGATCGGAATCGTTCGATTCCTCGATCAGTCGTACTGTGCCGTCCAACCAGCCTGAATTGACGAGCTGCTGGATGAGATCGCCCGCCATCCAGCCGACCCTGCCGGCGAGGACGAGATCGGGAACGTCAGCGCGCGGCAGCTCCGCCTGAAGCCGGCGCCAGGCGCGCACGAGCAAATGGTGATTCTTGCGCGGCTCGATGGTCGAGACGACCAGCACATAGGTCTCCGGCCGAGGCAGCAGGACCGAGCGAGGAGGACTGCCGGTCGCGGTCGAGAAGCCGCTTCCGAGCGGGATCGACTGCACCGGCCGCGCAGGATGGATGTTCGCCCGGGCGAGTTCCGCCTCGATCTCATGGGCGGTTGCGACGCAGGTCGCAAAGATCGTCTCTGCCATCGGCAGGACGGTTTCGAACCAGTGACGATAGGATTCGATCACGACCCGCGCGCACCATTCCGGGTGCCTGAGCGGCATGACATCATGCACGAGGACGCCAAGCCGGATTCCAGGCTCCCGACGCAGCCGATCGATGAACTCTGCGTAGTCCGCGCGATACCACGGCGAGCCGAGAACCAGGAAGACATCGCCCGGAGCCGCCATCTCCCGGAACCCGGGTGAGCGCCGGCGCCTCTCGACCGGCGCGCGTGCGCGCGCCCCGACGCTGCGAGCGAGCGAGCCAGCCAGCGCGCGCAATGCGATCAGCGCGTCTCGCTCTGCGCGGGCGAAGTTCAGCGCATGGTCGCGAACTTCCCGAGGCGTGTGGCTGAGCAGGCGGTGGAGCGCGCGGCGCGGCAACCCCGGAGAGAGCACCGCCCCTTCGGAAGGCGTCGATTCTCGCGCCGGCAGCGGCGCTTCGCTGAGACGTTCGAAGAGCCTTGCAACCGCAGCGAACGGCACCACCTCCACCGGCTCACTGACCGAGCCGAAACGGACGAAGCGCACCCGCACGCGATCGCCATCCGCTGCGGCGAGCGCGCGACTTATTTCGAAGGCGACCCGCTGGATGCCGCTCGGGCGGCGATTCCGGACGGCAAACTCGAACAGGTCGTCGACTTCGATCCAGAGTGTCCCCGGCATTGGCTCAACCGTCTCGGAAGCCGGCCATCGGGAGGCGCGGAAATCCCGCGCGAACGGCGCTCAGCGGAGGGAAACGACAAAGCCGCGCTGGGTGGCGGGCCGCGCCATCATCGCCGCGTACCAGCGGGCGACGTTCGGGAACTCTGCGAGATCCACCTGGTGGCGCTCGTGCCGCCAGGCCCAGCCGAGGATGGCGAAATCGGCGATCGAGATGTCGCCGGCGAAATAGGGGAGCCCGGCCAGCCTTCTGTCCATCACGCCATAGAGGCGGCGGGTTTCCTTCATGTAGCGATCGAGGCCATAGCGGCGATCCGCTTCGTTCTCGACCTGGAGGAAATGATGCACCTGGCCCGGAAAGGGACCGAATCCGCCCATCTGGAACATCAGCCATTCCAGCACCGGCACCTGGCCGCCGAGATCGGCCGGCCAGAATTTTCCGGTCTTGGCTCCGAGATAGATCAGGATCGCACCCGATTCGAAGACGCTGATCGGCGTGCCGCCGGGGCCATCCGGATCGACGATGGCCGGAATCTTGTTGTTCGGGCTGATCTTCAGGAAGTCGGGTTCGAACTGCCGGCGGTTCGAGATATCGACCGGTCTCACGGTATAAGGCAGGGCCATCTCTTCGAGGGCAACGCTGATCTTTCGCCCGTTCGGCGTATCCCAGGCGTAAAATTCGATCGTCATCCGGTCCTTCCTATGCGAGTCGTTTCTTCAGCGTCTCGTTGACGAGCAGGGGATTGCCCTTGCCGCCCATCGCTTTCATCACCTGGCCGACGAAGTAGCCGAACAGTTTCTCCTTGCCGGCGCGATATTCCGCAACCCTGGCGGATTCGCGGGCCAGCACTGCGGTGACGGCTTCCTCGATGGCGGCGGTATCGGTGACCTGGCAGAGGCCCTTGCGGGCGACGACGGCTCGCGGCCCCTCCCCGCTTGCCTCCATCTCCTCGATCACTTCCTTGGCGATGCGCCCGTTGATCGTTCCGTCCTCGATCATGTCCAGGAGGGCACCCACCGCCTCGGAAGTGAAGGTCGGGGTTGCGGCGAAGCTCTGGCCGAGGCGGTTGAGAGCGGCCTGGATGTCGCCCAGCATGAGATTGGCGACTGCCTTGGCCCGCCGGCCCCTGGCGAGCGTTTCGAAGTAATCGGCGGTCGGAGCTTCGGCGACGAGTTGGGAGGCGTCGTAGGCGGAGAGGCCGTACTCTGCCATGAAGCGCGCCTTCTTGGCGTCGGGCAGTTCCGGAAGTGCTGAGCGAAGCTCCTCGATCCAGGCCGGATCGAGGGTGAGCGGCACGAGATCGGGATCGGGGAAATAGCGATAGTCGTGCGCCTCTTCCTTGCTGCGCATGCTGCGTGTTGCGCCGCGCGCGGGATCGAAGAGACGCGTTTCCTGCAAGACCTCGTTGCCCGCTTCCCAGACTTCGACCTGGCGATGCGCTTCGGCCTCGATCGCCTGCATGACGAAGCGGACGGAGTTGACGTTCTTGACCTCGCAGCGGGTGCGGAGACCCTCCCCCGGCCGGCGCACCGAGACGTTGACGTCGGCGCGGAGCGCGCCTTCCTCCATGTTGCCGTCGCAGGTGCCGAGATAACGGAGGATCGTGCGCAGCTTGCGGAGGTAAAGGCCGGCCTCTTCCGGGCTCCTGATGTCGGGCTCGCTCACGATCTCCATCAGCGCCACGCCGGCGCGATTGAGGTCGATATAGGATTTCGACGGATGCTGGTCGTGGAGGGACTTGCCGGCATCCTGCTCGAGATGCAGGCGGGTGATGCCGATTTCCCTGCTGCTGCCGTCGGCCAGCTCGATCGAGAGCGCCCCCTTGCCCACCAGCGGCTCCTGGTACTGGCTGATCTGGTAGCCGGCGGGCAGATCGGCATAGAAATAGTTCTTGCGGTCGAACCGGCTTCTGAGATTGATCGCCGCGTTCAGGCCGAGCCCGCTCAGGACTGCCTGGGCGACGCATTCGCTGTTGATCACGGGAAGCATGCCGGGAAAGGCGGCGTCCACCAGGCTCACCTGGCTGTTGGGCGGTGCGCCGAAGGCGGTGGCGGCACCGCTGAAGAGTTTCGCATTGGAGATGATCTGGGCGTGCACCTCCATGCCGACCACGATCTCCCAGGGGCCGTCGCGGCCTTCGATGTGGTAGCTCATGCCCGGTCTCTCATATCGTCGGGCTTCCGGCGCGAAGAGCGGGCAGCGCGGTGAAGGAAGCGGCGCGCTCGAGCTGGGCGGCCACTGCGATCATCGTCTCTTCGCCGAACGGCCGGCCGATCACCTGCAAGCCGAGCGGCAGACCGTCCGCATCGAGCCCGGCCGGCACCGAGATCGCGGGCACGCCGGCGAGATCCGCGGGAACGGTAAAGACATCATTCAGATACATGGTGACGGGGTCTTCGGTCTTCTCGCCCTCGGCGAAGGCGGCAGAGGGAGCGGTCGGGGCCAGCAGGGCATCCACCTGTGCGAAGGCGTCGGTGAAGTCCTTGAGGATCAAGGCGCGGATCTTCTGCGCCTTGAGATAGTAGGCGTCATAATAGCCGGCGGAGAGCACGTAGGTACCGATCAGGATGCGGCGCTTGACCTCGGCACCGAAGCCCGCGCCGCGCGTCTCCTCGTAGAGATCGATCAGGTCCTCGCCGGGCACGCGCAGGCCGTACCGCACGCCGTCATAACGGGCGAGATTCGAGGAGGCCTCGGCCGGGGCGACGATATAGTAGGTGGGAAGTCCGTATTTCGTGTGCGGCAGGGAGACGTCATGGACGGTCGCGCCGGCGTCCTCGAGCCAGGCGAGGCCGGAGCGCCACATCTCCTCGATCTCGGCGGGCATGCCGTCGACGCGGTATTCGCGGGGAACGCCAATGCGGAGGCCGCGGATGCTCTGGTTGCAGGCGGCCGCATAGTCGGGCACCGGGACCTCGACACTGGTGGAATCGAGGGGATCGTGCCCGGCCATCGAGCAGAGGAGGATGGCGCAATCCTCGACGCTGCGCGCCATCGGCCCCGGATGATCGAGCGAGGAGGCGAACGCGATCACGCCGTAGCGGCTGCAACGGCCGTAGGTGGGCTTGATGCCGGTGATGCCGCAGAAGGAGGCCGGCTGGCGGATCGAACCGCCGGTGTCGGTGCCGGTGGCTCCGATCGCGAGCCGGGCGGCAACAGCGGCAGCCGAGCCGCCGGAAGAGCCGCCGGGAACCAGGCGTGCAGCGGGATCCTGGCGGCGTTTCCAGGGATTCTCGGTCGAGCCGTAGGCCGAGTTCGTGGTCGAGGAGCCCATCGCGAATTCGTCGAGATTGGTCTTGCCGAGAAAGATGGCTCCATCACGGCGGAGATTGGCCGTGACCGTGCTCTCGTAGGGCGGGACGAACGGCTCGAGGATGCGGCTTGCCGCGGTGGTGCGGACACCCTTCGTGCAGAAGATGTCCTTGATGGCGAGTGGAATGCCGGCCAGCGGACCCGCCTCCCCTCTGGCCAGCGCCGCGTCCGCCGCTTCGGCCGCGGCGAGCGCCTCCCCGGCGGTAACGAGGAGGAAGGCGTTGAGGCGCGGGTTGAGCGCCTCGATGGCGGCGAGGTGGGCGAGAGTGAGTTCGCGGGCAGAAAATTCCCGCCGCCCGAGCGCTCTCCGCGCCGGGCCGAGCCCGAGATCAGTGAGATTCATTCGACGACCTTGGGCACCGCGTAGAAATCACCCACCCGCTCGGGGGCATTGCCGAGCACCAGATCCGCATCGCCGCCGTCCGTTACGATGTCGGGACGCATCCTGAGGCCGATCGTGATGGCGCCGGTCATCGGCGCGACTTCGGACACGTCCACAGAATTGAGCATTTCAACCCACGCGAGAATTCCGTCGAGTTCCCGGCGGAGCCGCTCGGCTTCCGATTCCTCCAGGCGAATCCTGGCCAAGCGCGCAATACGCCGGATCGTGGAGCGGTCGAGCGGCATGGAACCTATACAACCCTTGCACGAAGAGCAGACGCTGGACCATAACTGCGCCAATGCGCCTCTTCAACCTGGCGGAGTTGTTTGGCCGCCTTGCACCGACGGAGCGGCTTCTCGGCCTCGATCCCGGCGCCCGACGGATCGGCCTGGCCCTCTCCGATGTTTCGCTGCTTCTGGCGAGCCCTTACGGCAGCCTGCCGCGCCGGCGGATGGCGGAGAATGCGGCGGAAATCAGATCTCTGAAGGAGCGCGAGAAGGTTGGCGGCATGGTGGTTGGCTGGCCGCTCACGCTTGCGGGCGAAGAAGGGCGGGCGGCGCAGTCGGCGCGCGACTGGGCAGCCGCGTTGGCCGAGGCGACGGGGCTTCCGGCCATGCTCTGGGATGAGCGGTTGTCGACCGCGGCAGCGATCAGGATGCTGATCGAGGAGGCGGATCTGTCGCGCAAGCGGCGTGCGCAGGTGACGGACCAGGTGGCAGCCGCGCTGATTTTGCAGGGCGCGCTCGACGCGCACCGCGCAGCGTAGGAAAATCTTCAGTGCGCGGCGGCTTCACGGGCAAGACGCTCGGCGAGCCTCGTGTGCGCCTCGGAGAGATGATCGAAGGTCTTGGTGAAGGTGCCGAGCCCCATCGTCTGCGAGCGCAGCTCGATAATGAGATCGTGCAGCTCCGCCTCGGGAACCAGGGCCTCGGTCTCGTCCCAGCCTGGCCAGCCGGCCCTTTCGTGATAGCCGAGGATACGCCCGCGGCGGCCGGAAAGTACCCGCTGGACGTTCGCGGTATAGCTGTTGGGCGCGCTGACGGTGACCTTGTCGATCGGCTCCAGCAGCACCGGGTCGGCCTTGGCGAGCGCCTCCGTCATGCCGATGCGCGTCGCCGTCTTGAAGGCCATATCCGAGCTGTCGACCGAGTGGAAGGTGCCATCCAGGAGTGTGACCGAGACATCCACCACCGGGTAGCCGAAGGGCCCCTTCTTCGTCGATTCCTCGGCGGCCTCCGCCACTGCCGGGATGTACTGGCGCGGCACCGCGCCGCCGACGATTCGATCGACGAACAAAAACCCCTCCCCGGGCTGGCGCGGCGCGATCTCGAGCTTCACGTCGGCGAACTGCCCGTGCCCGCCGGTCTGGCGTTTCAGGCGGGCGTGCTGATGGACCGCCTTGCGGATCGTCTCCTTGAAGTGGATCTGCGGCTTGATGGTAACCAGCTTGAGGCCATAGGCGCGGGATAGCCGCTCCAGCGCGGCATGCAGATGGACCTCGCCCTGGCCGGAGAGAACGGTCTCGCCGGTAGCGGCTTCGTGGAGGAGGTGAAGCGATGGATCCTCCTCCAGGAGCTTCTGCAGCGCGCCGGAGAGCTTCACGTCGTCCTTGCGGTCGGCGGTGGCGATGGCCAGCGAATAGACCGGCTTCGGCGGTTCCGGGAACGGCAGCTTCTCGCCGGAACCGCCCAGGGTGGCGCCGGTTGCGACCTGGTCGAGCCGCCCGAGTGCGATGAGGTCGCCCTCGCTTGCCTCGGCAACCTTCAGGGCGTCGTTGCCGGGGAAACGGAGGATGCCGCCGATCCGCCCTGCCTCAAGCGTGGCGCCGTCGCGGATCGTCCCGCGCCAGGCGCGCGCGAAGGAAAGCTTGCCGGCATGGCCGGCGTAGCTGGTTTTGAAAACCTGGAGCAAGGGCGGGCCCGCCGGGTCGATCCCCAGCCGCGCGGCTGTCTCATCAGGTTCCGGCGCGTCGTGGCGAAGCGCCTTCCAGAGGCGCTGGATGCCGTGATTGCGCTCGGCGGCGCCAAGCAGGACCCCGGCAATCGCGCCGGCAGCGACATCTTTCTGCAACCTCTGGTAGATTTCCGCAGCGGTCGGTGCCACGCCCTCCAGGACCTTTTCGAGCAGGGCATCGTCGTGGTCGGCCAGCGCCTCGAGGAAGGTCTCATGCGCCGCGCGCTCGTCTGCGGCGGCGGCAGAGGGAATCTGGATCAGCTCCGAGGGCGCGCCCGGACGGTAGCGATAGGCCCGCTCGGAAGCAAGATCGACATAGCCGGTGACGTTCTCCCCTTCGCGGATCGGCACCTGGCGGAGGACGAGGGGGCGCCGTGTCTCGGCCTGCAGGGCCGCCAGGCACTCGGCGAGCGAAACGTTCAGCGCGTCGATGCGATTGAGGAAGACGAGGAAAGGAAGCCCCTCATCCTCCAGCAGGCGGAACAGGGGGGCGAGGGCGGCGGCCCGGCTCGGGGCCGGTTCGGCGACGACCACGGCGAGATCGCTGACGGCGAGCGCGGCCTGCACCTCGTAGGCGAACTCGACGGAGCCCGGGCAGTCGAGGATGGACCAGGAGTCGCCAAGGTACGTTGCATGCGCGAGGCGGGTCTCGGTTGTCGTCTGGCGCGAGCGGGCCTCGCCCGGTCGGCGCAAGGGGCTGCCTGCCGCCGCCATCAGCGCCTCGAGCAGGGTGGTCTTGCCGGTGCCGAACGGCCCGATCAGGGCCACGGCGCGCGGCTTGTGTCTGACGCCCGCGCCATTCTCCTTCGCCTGGTCATCGGCCATGGTTCCTCCTCCCGCGCATTCCCGGCTTGGCAGTCCGTGCCGGGGGACAGGCTAGTGCCAATCGGCCGGGACTGAAAACGGCTTCTGTCCGCGGGTGGCGCAAAATGGTTGCCTTGGGCGGGACAGGCGAGCAGGGTCTCGGCGCAGCAATGAAGCCGGACGAGCGGGCGGAGCGAAGACGGAAGGCGGCAGACCGGTTGATGGAATTCCGGGATCTCGGCCCGATCGATTGCGACCTGCATCCGCCGACGCCGCGGATGGCGGAGCTGTTGCCATATCTCGACCCGCACTGGCGCGAGGTGATGCTGAGCCGCGGCATCGACGGGCTGGAGCTGGCGAGCTATCCGCCGGGCTCACCCCTTTCCGCGCGGCCCGAATGGCGCGGGCCGGGTGGCAGGCCGGGTGGGGATCTGGCGCTCATCCAGCGCGAGGTCCTCGACCGGTGGGGGACGCGACGAGCGATACTGAACTGCCTGCACGGTTCCATGGCGATGTTCAGCGAGGACATGGGTGCGGCGCTGGCGCGGGCGGTGAATGACTGGATCGCGAACGAGTGGCTCGATCGGGACGCACGCTTTGCCGCCTCGATCCTGGTTCCGGCCCGGAGCCCGGAACTCGCGGTGGCGGAGATCGAGCGGCGCGCCGAGGATGCGCGCTTCGTGCAGGTGCTTCTGCTGGCCGGGAGCGAGCTGCCGCTTGGCCGGCGCGTGCACTGGCCGATCTATGCAGCGGCCGAGCGGTTTTCGCTTCCGGTCGGGATCCATGCCGGCAGCGCCTTTCACCAGCCGATGACGAGTGTCGGCTGGCCAAGCTACGTGGTCGAGGATTACGTGAGCCAGGCGACGGCCTTTCAGCACCAGCTTCTGAGCCTGATCGGCGAAGGGGTGTTCACGAAGTTTCCGCGCCTGAAGGTGGTGCTGATCGAATCCGGGGTGACCTGGCTCCCCGGCTTCCTCTGGCGGGCGAACAAGGAATGGCGGGCGCTGCGCCCGGAAGTGCCGTGGGTAGACCGCTCGCCGATCGAGATCGTGCGCGAGCATGTGCGGCTGACTCTGCAGCCCCTCGATTCCCCGCCCGACGCAAGCGGGCTCGCAGCCGTCATCGGGCAACTCGGCTCGGATGACCTGCTCCTGTTCTCGAGCGATTATCCGCACTGGCAGTGGGACGGGGAGGAGGTGTTGCCGAAGGCTCTGCCGGAGGCGCTGCGATCGCGCATCGCGCTCGACAATCCACGACAGACCTACCCGAGACTCGGGGTCCGGCTTGGCAAGGAGTGCGTGTCATGAGTGGAGCGGTCCTGGAACGGAGCCGAACCGATGCGGCGGGGCTCGGGGTGGTCGACTGCGACATCCACCCGATGCTGCGCTCGGAACGGGCGCTCTTTCCTTATCTCGCCCGGCGCTGGCGGGACGAGCTCGAGACATTCGGGTTGAGAACCCGGAACCCCTTCGTCGGCAGCTTCGCCTTTCCGAAGGCCACGCCGGCACTTTCGCGGCGCGACTGCTGGCCGCCCGCGGGCGGGCCACCCGGGTCGGATCTTGCCTTCATGCGCGCGCAGTATCTCGATTCTTACGAAATCGAAACTGGAATCCTGCAGACGCTGATCCCGAGCGGCAAGGATCAGCGCAATCCGGCATTCGGCGCCGCGCTTTGCAGAGCGCTGAACGACTGGCAGATCGCGGAATGGACGGAGCCCGAGCCGCGGCTCAAGGCGGCGATCACCGTTCCGGCGGAGGATGCCGAAGCCTCTGTCGCGGAGATCGAGCGCTCGGCGCCGAAGGGCGATTTCGTCTCGATCTTCCTCACCACGCGCACCACAGAGCCGCTGGGGCGCAAGCGCTACTGGCCGATCTTCGCCGCCGCTGAGCGGACCGGCCTCGCGCTCGGCATCCATACCGGCGGCAGCAACGGCCTGCCGATGACACCCGGTGGCTGGCCCTCCTTTTATTTCGAGGAGCACATGGCCAATGCCTTTGCCATGCAGCCGCTGCTGGCGAGCCTGGTCCTGGAGGGTGTGTTCGAAGCCTTTCCGAAGCTCCGGGTGGTGCTGATCGAAGGCGGCTTCGCCTGGGCGCCGGCTCTCGCCTGGCGGCTCGACAAGCATTGGGCGCGGATGCGTCCGGAGGTGCCGCATGTGCGGCATCCGCCTTCCTTCTATATCCGCCGCCAGGTCTGGTTCGCCACCCAGCCCGTGGAAGAGCCGCCGGATCGGGCCGACCTCCGGACCCTGATCGACTGGATCGGCTGGGAGAGACTGGTGTTCGCGAGCGATTATCCGCACTGGGACATGGACGATCCACAGCGTGCATTCAAACTGGCGCTGAGCGAAGGCGAGACGCAGGCGGTATTCCGCGACAATGCACGCCTTGCCTACAGGCTTCCGTGAATGACCCGTCACGTGGTGGCTCCGGCTTCCGAGATTGCTCCGGGCTCTCGGAAGCTCGTCGACGTAGCCGGCCGCTCGATCGGGATCTTCAATCTCGGCGGGGAATTCTTCGCGCTGTCGAACCGCTGCCCGCACCAGGGCGGCAGCCTCTGCCTCGGGGAGCAGGTCGGGCTCGTGCTGTCCGAAGAACCCGGGCAGTACCGCTATTCCCGCCCGGGCGAAATGCTGCGCTGCCCCTGGCACGGCTGGGAATTCGATATCCGGACCGGCCAGTCCTGGTGCGATCCGAAACGGATGCGCACGAAGAGCTATCCGGTCACGGTCGAGCCGGGCGAGGCGCTGGCGAAGGGTCCCTACCAGGCGGACATTTTCCCCGTCAGCATCGAAGCCGATTATGTCGTGATCGACCTTTAGGATCGGCGCGGGACCTGCCTCGCCTGGGAGTGGCCTGAAGGCGCGGCTCTGCCTGCCTTGACAGTGCGGCAAAGAGACTGAAGGAGCGATCCGGCTTCCCGCCATCGAGGAGACCGCCCGTGCCGATCCGCGCCTGCATCTTCGATGCCTATGGCACACTGTTCGACATTGCCGCTGCCGCCGCTTCCTGCCGCGACGTGCTCGGCGAACGAGCGGGGGCGCTGGCGGCGCTCTGGCGTGACAAGCAACTTCAGTACACCTGGCTGCGTTCGATGCAGCACCGACACGCCGATCTCTGGCAGATCACCGGAGATTCGCTCGACTACGCGCTGGAGACGCTCGGCGTCGAAGCACCCGGGCTGCGGCAGAGACTGATGGACCTCTACCGCACTCTCACCGTCTTTCCGGAAGTGCCGGAGACCCTGAGGCTGCTGCGCGCATCCGGCCTGAAGACGGCGATCCTCTCCAACGGAACGCCGGCCATGCTGGCGAGCGCGGTGGCGGCCAACCAGCTCGGTTCGCTCTTCGATGCGGTGGTCTCGGTCGAGGAGGTCGGGGTATTCAAGCCGGATCCACGGGTCTATCAGCACGCGCTCGCGCGGTTGGGCGTGACGGCGCGGGAGGTCTTCTTCCAATCCTCGAACGCCTGGGATGCCTACGCGGCCTCGGCGTTCGGAATGCGGGTGGTGTGGTGCAACCGCTACGCCCAGAAGCCGGAGCGGCTGCCCGGCAAGCCGGATCACGTGGTTGCATCGCTTGCCGAACTGCCCCAACTGATCGTTGCCGCGGGACGGACCGCCGCTCCCTGACACCGGCTTTTTCGATACCGGCGATGGAATCGGCGCATGTCACTGCCGGGCAGGGATCATCCGGCCAGCCCAGAGGCAGGGGAGGAGAACGTGTCCGCCAGAGCCATGTTGGAACGGCTGCGGGCTGAGCGCCTGGTGCCGGTGTTGCGCACGCGCGAGCGGCGCCACGCGGAGACGGCGGCGCGGTGGCTGGTCGAAGCCGGATTTTCCATCCTCGAGATCACGCTCACCATTCCCGACGCGCCGGCGCTGATCCGCACGCTGGCAGCAGAGCCGGGCCTGATCGTCGGCGCCGGCACCGTTCCGTCGGCCAGAGAGGCCGGTGCCTGCCTGGCTGCGGGTGCCCGGTTCATCGTCTCGCCCTGGGTCGATCCCACGCTGGCCGCGCCCTGCCAGGCGGCCGGGGCGGCGCTGATGCTGGGCGCGCTGACGCCGACGGAGGTGCGCGCGGCACTGACTGCCGGTGCCGACGTGGTCAAGATCTTTCCCGCCTCCTCGGCTGGGGGCCCTGGCCATATCCGGGCGCTGGCGAGCGTGTTTCCTGGCGTTGCCTTCTGCCCCACGGGCGGAATCTCACCCGGCGAGATCGCCCCCTATCTTGCCGCCGGCGCCGCTTTCGTTGGCATGGGAGGGGCGCTCGTGGATGAGGGGCGGATAGCGGCCGGGGATCGCGCCGCGATCCTTGCCGTGGCCAGGGCGGTGCGGGAAGCCGCCTGATGCCGCCCGAGCTGCTGGCGATCGGTGAACCGATGCTGGAATTTTCCGAGTTGCCCCCGGAAGATGATGGAAGAAAACTTTATCTTCAAGGATATGGCGGAGACAGCTCGAACGCCGCGGTGGCCGCGGCAAGGCACGGCGCACGGGTCGGCTACATCACGGCGGTCGGCCAGGATGCGGCCGGAGACGCCTTCCTCTCGCTCTGGCAGCGGGAGGCGATCGATACGGCCGGTGTGAAGCGCGACCCCCTCCATCCGACCGCGGTCTATTTCATCACCCACGACGCGGACGGGCATCGGTTCTTCTACCTGCGCAAGGATTCCGCGGCGGCGCATTTCGGCCCCGGGGATCTTCCCAAGGAGGCCATCGCCAAGGCCAAGCTGCTGCTGGCATCCGGCATCAGCCTCGCCATTTCCGCGAGCGCCGCGGACGCGGTATTCGCGGCGATCGAGATCGCCCGCCGCGGCGGCGGGCGGATCGCGATCGATACCAACTACCGCCCTGCCCTCTGGCCTCCCGCGCGCGCCGCGGCGGTGATCCATGCCGCGATCGCCAAGGCCGACATCGCACTGCCGGGCCAGGACGATGCAACGGCGCTGACCGGGCTTA
>JASHOF010000044.1 GCA_030041255.1 Acetobacteraceae bacterium | reverse complement strand
GCTTGTCATCCGGGCCGAAGGGCCCCGGTATCCGTTCGGGCCTGATGGAAAAGAAAGGGGCGATCCAACTCTAACCCGGTCCCTCAACGACCAGCGGTTCCACGATCCGTCCCCTTCCGCCGAGACCGGGCTGGCCAGCCCGGTCTCGGCATCTCAATCTGACCCAAACGGACGGCAACGTCATAAGACAAGCGGTTTCGTTGAGGGTGGAATCGTGGTTTTGGCTTGGAGCGACGCGAGAGTGTGTAAGCGGATACGGACACCCTGCGAGAAATCGCTCTAGGGCCCGTTAAGCAAGCTTTGGCATTCTTGCCCCTGGCAGCGGCGCGGCGGGCGGATGCGGGCGAAGGGCCGGAAGCAGGGCAACGAGAAGGCGGGCATCGTTGTCCGCAAAGAGGAAATCGTCGCCGGGGCGGCGCATGGCGGCGCCTGGAAGGTGGCGTACGCGGATTTCGTGACCGCGATGATGGCCTTCTTCCTGCTGATGTGGCTGATCAACGCGACCACCGAGACGCAACGCAAGGGGCTCGCGAACTACTTCGCCCCGACCGCCGTGTTGAGCTTTCATTATTCGGGGGCCGGCAAGCCGTTCGGCGGCAAGACGCCGTTCTCCAAGGGGCAGATGGTCTCGGACGCCGGTGCGGTGCAGGTGATCAAGGGCGAGGCAGAGCCCGAACCCGCGACTCCGCCGGATGCCAAGGCGGTGCGGCCGGGCACGGAGGCGCCCGAGCGCGGGACGGCGCCCAAGGTGAAGGTCGGGCCGGCCGCGCCTTTCCACCCGAAGGCGGGCGGGGTGGCCCGGGCCTGATGTCGGTGCGCCGGCCCTGAAGCTCGCCGCCGGGGCGGGAGGCGGCGCTCATCACGCCGATGCCGCCGCGCTCGAACAGAGGGCCTTCGCGCATGCCGCGCAGCAGATTCGCGCTGCGCTCGAGGGAGACCGGCAACTCGCCGGGCTCGCCCGGCAGGTTGCCATCGACATCACCCCGGAGGGACTGCGCATCCAGATCCTGGATGGGCAGCGGCCGATGTTTGCCTTGGGCTCGGCCGCGCTGGCACCGCCGGCGCAAGCGTTCATCGCCCGGCTGGCGCCCATCCTCGCCCGTCTCAGCGGCCCGATCGCCATCTCCGGCTACACCGACGCCGCGCCCTATCACGGAAACGGAATGAGCAACTGGGAGCTTTCGACCGAGCGGGCGAATACCGCGCGCAGCCTCCTGGTGGCGAGCGAATTGCCCGAAGAGCGGGTCGTGCGCGTGAGCGGGCACGCCGATCACGATCTCCTGCTGCCGGCCGAGCCGCTCGCCGCGCAGAACCGCCGCGTCGCCATCCTTGTCGAGCGCGTCGCGGGAGCGCCCCCGCCGGCCACCACGGCGTCCGCCACCCCGTAGCAGGCAAGCGTGCTCGCGCTCGGCGGCCTCGGTTTCCTCTTGATCTGCGTCTTCGGAACCTACATCGCCGAGGGCGGCAGCATCGGCCCGGTGATGGAAGCGCTGCCGTTCGAGTTCGCGACCATCGGCGGGGCGGCGGTCGCCACCTTCGTCATCGCCAACAGCATGCACGCGGTGAAGCACACGCTCGGCGGCTTTGCCAAGGTGCTGCGCGGCGGGCTGTTCAGGAAGGGGGATTACGTCGATCTCCTGAGCCTGCTTTTCTTCTTCGCGCGGCTTGCCAACACCAAGGGCACGATGGCGCTGGAGGCGCATATCGAGCGGCCGGAGGAGAGCGCGGCATTCCGCCGGTTTCCGAAGATCCTGGGCAACCATCACGCAACAGGAATGATTTGCGACTATCTCAGGATGATCGGCATGAACGCCGATGACCCCTATCAGATCGAGGATGTGATGGCGCGCGAGCTCAAGAAGACGCTGCAGGAGGAACTGCACGCCGCGCACGCGCTGCAGGTGGTGGCGGATGCGCTGCCGGCCTTCGGTATCGTCGCCGCCGTGCTCGGCGTGATCCAGACCATGGCGCATATCGCCGAGCCGCCGATCGTGCTCGGGCGGATGATCGGCGAGGCGCTGACCGGAACCTTTCTCGGCGTGCTTTTGGCCTACGGGGTGGCGGCGCCATTCGCCGGGCGCCTGCAATCCGTGGCCGAGGAAGAAGCCAAGTATTTCGAGGTGATCCGCGCGGTGCTGGTCGCGCACCTGCACGGCAACGCGCCGCAGGTCAGCGTCGAGACCGGGCGCAAGATGGCGCCGAACCAGCACATGCCGAGCTTCCAGGAGCTGGAAACGGCGATCCAGACGCTGCAGATCGAAGCGTAGCCCGCGATCGCCCGTGTCGGGCTGCACAGTCAACCCGACACCGGTCTAAGGGCGATGACGTCGCACAGACTGATCTTGAGACCGCAATCTGATTCTATCCGGCTGGCTGCGCATGGGGGAAGGTCCACTTGCCGTCCAGGATTTCCGGACCGGGGCGGTAGAGCCGCACCATGTAGTTCCATCCCGGCATGATCGGCAGGCAATTCGGCACCTTGCCGTCGCACCCGCCGAACTGGACCGAGACGGTGCCGCCCGCGTCCCGCTTCGCCGTGATGCTATTGAGCGAGTAGGCATTGAGGGGATTGGCCTGGAAATACCCTTGTGCGTTGTAAACGCTGATCGACCAGAACCCGGCCACCGGCACTTCCCCGACCTTCAGTCGGTAGATGGTCGAGCCGTCGTTTTTCGGCGGCGTGACGTTCAGATAGATGGCATCCTGTTCGGGATTCCCGCCCCAGGCCGAGGCGGCGCCGATCAGGTGCCGCACGGGATCGACCTCGGCCTTGGTCCCGAACATGCGGTTTGCATCAGGTAACGTCGCCGCCAGCGCCAACAGCGCGCTCCGCACCTTCTTCTGGCTTGCCTGGTCCCATGGCGGCACCTCGAACTGCCCCGGCGCGCTCTGGCTGACCTTGATCGCGTCCTGGAGCGCATGGACCTCTGCAATGTCTTTCGGGTCCCCCGGGTCAACCAGAATACGCACGGCAGCCAGCACATAGCGTGTGCCGACTTGTGCCTCGGTCAGGGTGTAGCTGCCCGGTCCATAAACGACTTCCGGCGTGTACTCGTCCTCGTTGATCACCTGCATCGATATGAAGCGCTTGCGCGCATGAGGAAGCGTGATCGTGACGAACCCGGCACCAAGATCGAACACTGCCGCCGAATAGAGCGTGTCACGGTTCAGGCGAATCACGGTCTGGTTGTCGATCGCCGCCGGCTCGCGACGGTGCACGAACGCGCCAAAACCTCCGTCCTTGACGACGTTGCCGAAATAGAGGTCGGTCTCGGCACGCACGAAGTTGTCGGGTGTCACCGGGATCGAGTTCTTCGCTTGAGCCCGTGCTTGCCCTACAGGCCCGCAAATCAAGACCACCAGCAGTGGAATCGCCGATATGGCGCGCATGCCGTTCTCCTCGTCGCTTACTCCGGTCCCACCTCACCTCTTGATCAACGGCGGCGCCTTCCATGCTCCGTCGAGAGCCGTCGGCTTGGGCCAGTAGAGACGCAGCACGATGAAGAACGGTCCCTTCGGTGCCGGCAGCCAGTTCGCCTCCCTGGCGGCGCCCGGACTCTCGTGTTGCACGGTGAGGGTGATGCCCTGATCGGCATCGCGCTTGAGACCAGGCAGCATCGGTGAGTTGATGAGGTATCGATTGAGCGGATTGGCGTAGAGCGGGCTTGCTGGCAGCGTGTAGAGCGTCAACGACCAGAACGCATTGACCGGCGGCAGGCCGTCCGGTGCGAAATGCAGTGTATAACGGTTGGAGCCATCCAGATTCTGCCCCGCAGAATCGACAAAATAGGCCGGATAAAGGGCCTCTTCCTTCGCGTTTCCGTAGATGCCGAGCACCGCACCCGCCATGCGGTCGAGGTAGCGGCCATCCAGGAACGCACGCGTGCCGAACGCATCCGCGCTCGATACTTTCCCGGTGTCCAGCTCGGTCTCTTTGTAGTTCTCGAATGTGTGCCAGGCGTCAGCCATGCCGGCCTGAATTGACGCCTTCGTGGTGGACGGCAACGTATCGGGTTGGAAGGTTCGGCCGGGGCCGATGCCTATTCTCGCAAAGCGCGCTCGAATGGCCCGTTCAGACGGGACTGTCGGGCAGAATTGCAGTACGAAGTTCAACACCTGAAAGAATGCGAGCGAGGTGCGCTCCTCGCGGGCCGAAGGCGGCCTGATGAAGGCGATGGATGGGGGCGTCGGAGGCGGCGCCGTTTGGCCGAGAAATTGCGAGAGCGGCTGCACCTTGTAGCCGCCCTGAATCGTCTTGACGTTGTCGATATCGCCCGGATTGAAGAGCTGAGTCCGATAGAGCACGAAGGCGAACCGGGTCTCGCAACGGATGACGGACTTTATCCCGCCGGGCGTCTCCCCCTTCCAGTCGGGGCCGGCGAGCAGGAAACGGCCGTCGCCGTCGCCTGTGGATCGGCTGCCGACATATGCAAAGTCGAACGTATACATGTCGATGAATTGCAGGGAATAGTATCGTCCCTTCTCGACGGCCGGGACCGTGAACACGAGTGGCTCCGCCCGGAGATCGGCGCCGACGAACGAATACGGCGTGTCGGAATTGGGCGTCTGGATAGCAGTGTCCGCTGGAGTGAACACGCGTGCCGTATTGTGTATTTCGTTCCAGCGGCCCTTGTACTCCGGGTTTCGGGAATCGACGAAGTAGGAATACTGGATGCGATAGCTGTCAACCAGTGGAAAGCCATAAATATAAGCGTCCTTGGCGATTTCCCGGGCCGTGTCGGTTGCCTGGCGTTGATTGCGCTGAGCCGTCTCTCCGCAGAGAGCCGTGCCTGCTCCCGTCGCCTGCAGGACCGATGCCAACAGCCCTGTAGAGACTGTCCGCCGATGCAGAGGTCCCATCGTCCATCTCTCCGACAACCGAGCCGAGTTTAGCAAGACCGCGTTGCCTGCATCGAGCCTGTGGGCTCGGAGTGTCGAATGCAAGAGGAAAGGCAACGCCATGAGGAAGGATGTCACGCCGGCGGGGATTGTCGCGCCCGGGCGCAAGATGGCGCCGAACCAGCACATGCCGAGCTTTCAGGAGTTGGAAACGGCGATCCAGGAGCACGTGAAACCGCTCAGTCAGACGAAAGAAAGCGGGTCGCGCCGGTTCAGCCGGCCTGCGCGCCGAGCCAGGCTCCCGCCCTGGCCACGGCCTCGCGGGCGCGCGAGACGTGCGCGGTCGCCCTGAGAAAGCCATGGATCAGGCCCGGGTAGATTTCGAGCGTCACGGGAACGCCCGCCGCCTGTAGCTTCGCGACCAGCATTTCGCCTTCCGAGCGCAGCACGTCGAGCTCGGCGAGCTGCACGAGCACGGGAGGGAGGCCCGCGAGTTCCGCGCGCAGCGGGGCGGCCAGCGGGTGCAGGCGATCGGCGGGACGGGGCGCATAGACGCTCCAGTAGAAGCGCATCTTCTCTGCCGTGAGCACGTAGCCTTCGGCGAACTCGCGATAGCTTGGCGTCGTGAGATCCGAATCGCAGACGGGATAGACGGCGAGAATGCCGCGCGCGAGCGGCCCCTGCCGGGTGCGCAGCAGGAGTGCGCTGGCGAGCGCGAGGTTGCCACCTGCGGAATCGCCGCCGAGCAGGAGGCGGGCCGGATCGATCCCCCATTCGCCGCCGCAGCAGGCAAGCTTCTCGACCACCGCCGCGCATTCTTCGAGCGCCTGCGGGAATGACGCTTCGGGCGAGAGCGCGTAATCGACGCTGACCACGGCCAGCCCGCTCGCCTGGGCGAGTTCCCGTGCCACCCGGTCGTGCGTATCGACCGAGGACCAGACCCAGCCGCCGCCATGGAAATAGACGAGCGCCGGGAGCGTGCAGTCGATTCGGTGGCGATAGTGGCGGCAGAAAATCCGCCTGCCACGGCCGGCGATCCAGCGATCCTCGATATCGGCCATGCTGGGGCCGCCGGCGGCAGAGAGAAGAACGAGCGCGTCGTTGATGGCCCGCTGCGGCTCGAGGGGAAACGTGAGCTGGATCGGCGGATAGCGGGAAGCGGCCTCGTCCTGCGCGAGCTGTGCCGCCCGCATTTCCGGATCGAAGCGGGGATCCTCGTACATCGGGCAACCTTTGCTGCTTCGTTGCAGAAGAGGGCCGGCCGCCGGCAACGCGGGCGAGAACCGGCGCCGCACATTGCCAGCCGAATGAGCGGTCTGTCACTCCTCCCTGAGATCGGCCAAGAGGCCCGCGACCACCATCAGCCTGGAAAGCGAGAGACCGCCGGAGACGATGCCGCCGATCGCCCCGCGGATGCGCGTGAGTGGTCCGGCGCGCCGCGTCGCCCAGGCTTCGATGCCGGTCGCTCCGGGGCCGTTTGCCGCCACCGCCTCCCTGGTCAGGCGCCGATGCGAATCCGCGATGGCGTCGATCGCGCGATTGCGGGCGAGGCGGTCGAAATGATCGGCGATGACCATGCCGCGCGCGGCACCGATGATGGTCCGAAGGTGGAACAATTCCTCGATCGCGAAATGGATGACGGCGATGTCGGCGGCGGGGCGGCCGGTGCGGCCTGCCACCAGCACGATGTCGGAGGCTGCCGCGAGGTCGGTGAGCGAGGAGAGCCGCCGCGCCAGGTCCGCGGGCACGCCGGCAGCCGAAAGTTCCGCCGCCCGCGCCTTTTGTGCCTCGGCAGCCGCTTTCGGCAGCACGACCTCGAGCGCCTGGGCGACCTCGGTGATGCCGCTCTGAAAACGCGCCACGATCTGATCGAGCTCTCCCGCGGTCAGGGCGACATTGCGGATGAACCAGGCCATGCGGTCGAGCAGCAGGTCCTGGAGCGCCCGGTAGAGCGCCAACTGGAGTGCATCCGGCACCCGGCCATCGAGCGAGTCGATCGCGGCGTTCAGCGCGGTGGTGCCGAAACAGTCGCGCGTCGCCGCATAGGAAGCGGCGATGGTCGGTGCGTCTGCCCCGGTTTCATCCACGAGCCTCGGCACGATCGCCGGCCCACCGCGGTTGACGATCGCATTGGCAAGCCCGGTTGCGATGATCTCGCGGCGCAGGCGATGTGAAGCGATGGCATCCGGGAAACGCTCCCCGAGCCGCTCCGGGAAGTAGCGCCTGAGTTCGCGCGCGAGATAGGGATCGTCGGGGACCGCGCTTTCGAGCACGTGGTCGTGCAGCGCGAGCTTGGCATAGGCAAGCAACACCGCCACTTCAGGGCGGGTCAATCCGTCGCCGCGCCGGTAACGCTCGGCGAGAGTGGCCGTATCGGGCAGGAACTCGACGGCGCGGTCGAGCCGCCCCTCCTGCTCGAGCATCTGCATCAGCCTTTCGCCCAGGCCGGCATCTTCCACATGCGTGGGATCGGCGAGCGAGAGCGCGAGCGACTGCAGATCATTGTTGCGCAACACCAGCGCCGCCACGTCCCCGGTCATCTCGGCGAGCAGCGCATGGCGCGACGCTTCGTTCAGCCGCCCGTCGGAGAGCGGGACGGCCAGCGCGATCTTGATGTTGACCTCGACATCGGAGGTGTTGACACCGGCGGAATTGTCGATGGCGTCGGTGTCGAGACGGACTCCATGCTGCGCAGCCTCGATCCGCCCGCGCTGGGTGACGCCGAGATTGGCCCCTTCGCCGATCACCTTGGCGTGGAGTTCGCTGGCTGCGATGCGGATCGGGTCATTGGCGCGGTCGCCGACCTCGGCATCCGTCTCGCTGCCGGCACGAATATACGTGCCGATGCCGCCGAACCAGATCAGATCGACCGCTGCCCTGAGGATGGCGCTCATCACGTCAACGGGGCTCGCGGCGCTGCGCCTGAGACCGAGGACGGCTTCAGCCTCGGGGCCGAGCGGGATCGATTTGAGGCTGCGCGAGAAGACGCCGCCGCCCTTCGAGATCAGCACCGGGTTGTAATCGGCCCAGCTCGAGCGCGGCAGATCGAACAGGCGGCGGCGCTCGGTCCAGGCGGTGGCCGGGTCGGGATCGGGGTCGATGAAAATGTCGCGGTGGTCGAAGGCGGCGATCAGCCTGAGCGTGCGCGACAGCAGCATGCCGTTGCCGAACACGTCTCCCGACATGTCGCCGACCCCGACCACCGTGACCGGGTGGCGTTCGATGTCGATGTCGAGGGCGCGGAAGTGCCGCTTCACCGATTCCCAGGCCCCGCGCGCGGTGATGCCCATGCGCTTGTGGTCGTAGCCGTTGCTGCCGCCGGAGGCGAAGGCATCGCCGAGCCAGTAGTTGCGCGCGATGGCCAGCGCATTGGCGGTGTCGGAAAAGCTCGCGGTTCCCTTGTCGGCGGCGACGACCAGGTAGGGATCGTCGGGATCGTGGCGGACGGTTTCAGGGGGCGGGATGACGCCGCCGGGGCCGATATTGTCGGTCAGCTGCAACAGCGCATCGATGAAGACGCGGTAGCTTGCGGTGCCTTCGTCGAGCCAGGCCTGGCGGTCCGCGGGCGCGGGCAGGCGCTTCGGAACGAAGCCGCCTTTCGCACCTACCGGGACGATGACGGCGTTCTTCACCTGCTGCGCCTTGCAAAGGCTCAAGATCTCGGTGCGGAAATCCTGCGGCCGGTCGGACCAGCGGATGCCGCCGCGGGCCACCCGCCCCATGCGCAGGTGCAGCGCCTCGACGCGCGGGCTGGTGACGAAAATCTCGAACAGCGGCCGCGGCTCGGGCAGCGCCTCGAGGCGCCGGCAGTCGAACTTGCAGGCGATCGCCTCGCGTGGCGCCAGATCGGCCCCGTGCTGGAAATAATTGGTACGGACGGCAGATTCGATGAGATTGGTGAAGCGGCGGAGGATGCGATCATCATCGAGGCTTGCCACCTCCGCGAGTGCCGCTTCGATATCGGCCCTGATCGTTCCCTGCCGCTCGCCACGATCGGCTTCGCCGAGAGAGGGATCGAAGCGGGCGTAGAAGAGCGCGACCAGGCGGGCCGTGATGGCCTGGTGGCGGGCGAGCGTCGCGGCGAGATAATCCTGGGGGTAGGGGGCGCGAATTTGTTGCAGATAGCGCCCGAAGCCACGCATGAGGGAGGCGTCCCGCCACTCCAGCCCGGCTTCGAGCACGAGGCGGTTGTAGCCGTCGGATTCGGCCTCGCCGCGCAACAACGCAAGCAGTGCGGCTTCCACCTTCCGTTCGATCGCGGCAAGGTCGATCGCGGCACCGGAGGCGCGGTCGATCTCCATATCGTGCAGCCAGATCGGCGCGGCGCCGGCATGGCCCTCGACATCGATGCGATAGGTGCGCTCGTCGAGCACGCGGAATCCGAGATTCTCCAGGATCGGCACGCGCTCGGAAAGCGGCAGGGCCGCCGCCAGGGAAAAGAGCGAGAGGTTTGCCCGCGCCGGCGGCGCGCCCCGCACCCGGTCGAGCCTGACCGCGCGCGAGCAGTCAGGCGAGAGGCGTTCCAGGATCTCGATGTCGGCAACCGCCCGCTCGGCCGGGAATGCTTCACGATAGGCGGCGGAAAAACCATTGGCGTAACGCCTGGCAAGGGCGCGGGCGCGGGCACCGCCCTTGGCCGCCGCCAGGGCCTCGCGCAGCGCGTCGGGCCAGGTGCGGGCGATGGCCGCGATGCCTGCTTCGAGAGCAGCCTGCGTGATGCGTGGTGTCTCGCCTTCGTCGCGGCCGATAATGTAGTGCGTGCGCGCGAGCGGGCCTTCCGGATAGGCAGGATAGGCGGCCGAGACGCGGCCCCGATAGACCTCGGCCAGCCAGGCGCCGACGCGCCGGCGGACCTCCGTGTCGTAGCGTTCCTTCGGCAGGAAGACCAGGATCGAGATGAAGCGGCCGAATTCGTCGGGGCGGATCAGCGCCCGGATGCGCGGGCGCTCCGAGAGGTTCATGATCGCCATCGCGAAGCGGTAGAGCGTGTCTTCGTCGATCTGGAACAGTTCGTCGCGCGGATAGTTTTCCAGGACCGCGGAGAGGCCGCGGCCGGCATAGCTGGCCGGGTCGAAATTGGCGCGCGCCACCACCTTGGCGATCTTGTGCCTGAGATAGGGCACCGCGCCCGTGGTGCTCGTATAGGCGCTGGCCGTGAAGAGGCCGACCAGCCTGAGCTCGCCTTCCAGGCGTCCGGCGGGCGAGAAGAGCTTGATTCCGACATAGTCGAGATAGGCGCGCCGATGCACGCGCGACGTGACGGCGGCCTTGGCGATGATCAGCGCCTGCGGCCGGGCCAGGAAGGCGCGGATTTCCGGCGTCATCACCACCAGTTCGCGGCTGCGGCGAAGCACTCTGACCGCCGGGTCGCGCAACAGCCCGAGCCCGCTTCCCGGCACCGGATCGTGGGCCGCATCGCCATCCGGCAGGCGGTACTCGCGGACGCCGAGGAACACGAAATTGTCGTTGCGCAGCCAGCGCAGGAACGCAACGGCCTCGGCGAGTTCGTCTTCCGCCAGCGGCGGCGGGCTCGTGCGGTAGGCGCGGATCACCTCGTCGATTCGCGCCCACATGCCGGCCCAGTCCTCGACCGCGAGTGCCACGTCCGCATAGGTCCGGCCGAGCCCCCGGGTGAGGCTGGCGCGCGCCGCCGGATCGTCGATCCGGCTCAGATGGATGTGGATCAGGCTTTCGCGCTGGAAGCCTGGCTGCGACACCGCCCCGGCGTCGCCTTCGAGGCGGGTGAGCGAGCCGTCGCGGCCGCGTTCGACGGCCAGGATCGGATGCGCCACGAGTTGCGGCTCGAGGCCCTGGGCCGCCAGCTCGCCGAGAGTCGAGTCGAGCAGAAAAGGCATGTTGTCGTTGACCACCTCGAGCACGGTGATCTCGTCGGCGCGGCCGTCGATGACGAATTCATGGTCGGAAAGGCGGAGGTCGGGCCCGGAGGTGCGCGGCAGGGCGAGATGCCGGAGGGCGTCGGCAGCCAGGTCTTCGAGGTCGGCCGAAAGATAGCGCGCCAGGTCCTCGCGGGCGGAGCGGCGGAAAAGCATCTCCGCGAACTCGGCGGATGTCGTGACCGGAACGGCGCTCGGCACCTTTGATGAGTGATCGGAATCGTCCGCTGCCATGGGTGTCTCCCCCGCCGCGCCAGTGGCGAGGAGCGTAGATCACCGTGCCCTCCGGCGGTATCGCGGAGCGGGGGAACGCCAGGGAGGCGCCGGCGCGCGGGCGGCACCCCCGGGGGCGCGGGGTGGAACGGGAGAATTGATACAGGTTAATGCATTGCGGGATTGCACGGTGCACGAGGGCCATCACGATGGGGTCGCCGGCGGCCAACTCCTCGCCCCCGAATACTCCTGATCGGCATACTCTCGACCCGCCGGCCGACGAGACCGAACGGGTCCGGCTCGGTGGAGAGTGGCTGCAAATCCGGCCGATCCGGCCTGCGGATGCCGGGGCGCATCGCGCGTTCGTCGGGCGCCTCTCGCCCGCGGACCTGCGGTTTCGCTTTTTCACGGCCGTCCATGAGTTGCCCGAGGAGGAGATCACCCGCCTCACTGCGGTCGATCACATAACCGAGACCGCGATCATCGCCATCCGGGAAGCGAGCGGGGAGACGGTTGGGGTCGTGCGCCTTGCCTGCCTGCCGGGGCGGCGCGAGGGCGAGTTCGCGATCGTGGTGCAGGAGGACATGCAACGGAAGGGCCTGGGAACCCTCTTGATGCACCGGCTGATCGGCTGGGCGCGGAGGCGCGGGCTGGCACGGATGACCGGGGAGGTGCTGGCCGAGAACGCCGGGATGTTGAAATTTGCGAGCCACCTCGGGTTCGAACTGCATCGAGAACCGGGGGCGCCGGGCGTGGTCGAGGCCCGGCTTGCCCTTAACGGGCCGGCCGGGCCGGGCACGGCCGGCTGAGCGGTCACGGGAGAGTTTGTTTGCCGCTGCGGTTCCGGCGGGTAAAAGGGCTGCGGTTCGGAAGGAGACCTTGATGTCCGACTCCGCGGGTGGAGGAGGGACGGGTGAGCGTGCACTCAGCATCGCCGTCAGCGGCACGGCCACTGGATTCATCCCGGTCGGCTTCCACGCCGAAGAGGCGATCAGCACGCCCTTTGTTCTGACCATCGACTTCTACGCCTCCGGCGCGCCGCTCTCGCCCGACAGCTATCTGTTCCAGCCGCTGTCGCTGACGGTGGCGCGCCCGGGCGGCCCGCAGCGCTATTTCAACGGCATGATCAGGCGCCTCACCACGCACGGCACCGCGCTGCGTGGCTATGGGTTCTATCGTTTCGAGGTGGTGCCAAAGCTCTGGTTCCTGAACCAGACCATCGATTGCCGGATCTTCCCGGATGCCAGCGTGACCGACATTCTCCAGACCATCTTCGGTGAGACGGGAATCACCTACGAGACCAAGCTCCAGGGTTCGCCGGCGACGCGCCCGTACACCACCCAGTACAACGAGACCGATCTCGCTTTCGTCAGCCGGCTGATGGAAGAGGAAGGTCTCTATTATTATTTCGAGCATACCGAGAGCGCGCACACGCTGGTAATCCTGGATTACAACGGCGCCTTCCAGGCGATCAGCAATGGCAGCTTGACGTTCGCCGAAACGGGCGGCAACTACGATGTGCTGACGGCGTTCCGACTATGTAATGAAACCGCCTGGGGCTCGGTCACCCTCTCCGACTACGATCCGGTCTCCGTGAACCAGCCGAGCGGGACCAGCAGCACGCTGCTCAAGGCCAGCGGTGCCTCGCAGCGGGCTGTCTATCTGTGGCCGGGGCGTTCCGCCGAGACCGATATCCTCAACAACCGCGCCAAGTTCCAGTCCGAAGCGGCCGACGCGGCGGCGGCCCTCTACGAGGGAGGGAGCCAGCACGAGGGCTTCTTCCCGGGTGGCCGCTTCACGCTCGCGACCGATCCGATGACCGGCGATTCGAATGCGCAGTTCGTCATCCAGAGGGTGGTGCACGATTTCTCCGACCCGACCTGGCTCGCCGGCGGCGGCGACATCAGCTACCGGAACAGCTTCACCGCCTTCCCCAACGCGACGACCTGGCGGCAGCCCTTCGCCACCCCGCGACCGCGCATGACCGGGGTCTATTCGGCAGTCGTGCTCACCGCCTCCGGCGAGATCGACAGCGAGGCGATCGGCCGGATCAAGGTGCAGTTCTTCTGGGATCACCGGCAGTCCGAAACCGGGTCGAACGCGATCTGGGTGCGCGTCATCCAGCCCTGGAGCGGCAATGGCTGGGGCTGGCAGCACATGCCGCGCCAAGGCAGCGAGGTCGCGGTCGCCTTCATGTACGGGGACCCCGACCAGCCGGTGGTGATCGGCTGCTTCTACAACGGTCAGCAGAAGCCGCCCTTCGCGCTGCCCGACCAGCAGACCAAGAGCGGCTTCCGCAGCCGCTCTTCGGCCGGTGGCGGCACCTCCAACTACTCGGAGTTGTCATTCGACGACACGTCGGGCAGCGAGGTCGTGCTGCTGCATGCCGAGAAGGACCTGACGACCGAGGTCGAGAACAACCAGTCGCTCTCGGTGGGCAACAACCGGACGGTAACGATAAAGAAGGACGAATCGATCACCATCGACGGGAACCGGACCCTCTCCGTCCAAGGCACGGTCAGCCACACTTCGCAAAAGGATTATACGATCACCTCGTCCAGCGGTAACATAGTCGTGAATGCGCAGGCAGGCTCGGTGAAGGTCTCCGGGGCGCAGGCCATCCAACTGGCGGTCGGAGCGGTGAGCAGCGTGAAGATGGACACCTCCAGCATCACCCTTTCGGTCGGCAACAACAGCATCAAGATCGACCCCACGGGCGTCGCCATCAACGGCACGATGATCAAGGCTGCGGCCACGGCGATGCTCAATCTCCAGGGGCCGATGGCGCAGGTCAGCGGGTCTGGGATGCTGACTTTGAAGGGCGGAATTGTCCAAGTGAACTGACGCGTGACCGAAGATGGGGGCAGCGCTGGTCAAGCTGGTGGATAGCGATCTCGCAGAGGTGCGGAAACGGCTCGACCTTCCGGCCGAGGCGAGTGCTTTGCTGGAAGGGTGTGCGGCGACCTCCGAGGCGCTGGAGCGCCTGGAGGGTCGTGGCTTTCTCATCGAGGCGACGCGCCTCCTGGCCCATGCGCTGCCGAAGCGGGAGGCCACGTGGTGGGCCTGCATGTGCGCGCACCACACGGCGCCCGCCAACCTTCCGGAACCCGACCGCACCGCCGTCGCGCAGGCCGAGCAGTGGGTGCGCCGCCAATCCGATGAGCCGCGCCGCGCCGCCTTTGCCGCTGCCCAGCAGGCCGGGTTCGGCAGCCCGGAGGCGTGGGCCGCGGTGGCCGCTTTCTGGAGCGGGGATTCGATGTCCCCGCTCGGCCAGCCTGCCGTGCCGCCGGCCGACCATCTCACCGGCACCGCGGTGGCCGGCGCGGTGGCGCTGGCGGCGGTGCGCGCGAAGCCCGAACGACAGAAGGACAGGCTTGCCCGCTTTCTCGACAGCGCCCACAACATCGCTGCGGGCGGGCCTGGAAGGCTGCCGCCCGAGGAGGAGTGATGGGCCAGCCTGCGGCCTTTGTCGGCTGCCTGCACACCTGTCCGATGGTGACCGTGCTGGTGCCGCATGTCGGCGGGCCGATCCTGCCGCCCGGGGTGCCGACGGTATTGATCGGCAGCATGCCGGCGGCGGTCGTGGGCGGGCTCTGCACCTGCGTCGGGCCGCCGGACACCATCCTTCCCGGGTCGCCGACGGTGCTGCTCGGCGGTATGCCGGCCGCCAGGATGGGGGATCCGACCGCCCATGGCGGGGTGATCGTGCTCGGCCTTCCGACGGTGCTGATCGGCTAGCGCGATGACGCTCACACTCTCCGTGCTGCGCTGCCCGGATCAGGTCGCGCCCGAAACGCGCGAACTTCGCGGCGGCGAGTTCAGCATCGGCCGTGGGAACGAGAATGACTGGGTGCTGGCCGATCCGGAGCGGCATCTCTCGAAGCGCCACTGCGTGCTCGCCTTCCGTGCCGGCACCTGGCAGCTCGCCGATCTTTCGACCAACGGCACCTTCCTCAACCGCGAGGCGGAGCCGATCGGCCCGGGTGCGCCGCGGACACTCAGAGACGGGGATCGGCTCCGGCTCGGCCCGTACGAGATCGAGGCGCGGATTGCCGAAGAGGCGGAGCAGTTCTCGCCCTCGATCGCGCCGGCACGGCGCATGCCCCAGCCGGCCGATCCATTCGGCGACGACCCGTTCGCGGCGGTGCTTGGTCCGGCCGGCGGGCAACCGTTCGGCGGTGCTGCAACGGCCGATCAAAGGCCCGCTTTCGCGCTGCCGCCGGATTTCGATCCGCTGGCCCCGGATCCTGCCGAGGAGCCCTTCGCCGGCCCGGTGATGGCAGACCATGGGCCGTCGGTCGAGGACGCTTTCCGCCCGCCGCAGCCGACCAGCGAACTGCTGCCGGACGATTGGGATTCCGAGGAGTCCCTCTTGCCTCCGGCGGCTTCCGTGCCGGCTGCCGCTCCTCCCCTCGCCGCGCCTCCCCCTGCCGCCGTGCCGCCCCCTGCCATGGAGCCCGCTCCAGCCCCGGTGCACGCCGTCGCTCCTGCCCCGCCGGCCTCTCCTTCCCCTGCCGTTGCGGCAGCCCCGCGCGACGCCGCTCCGGCCGCCGATTCCGGCCTGCTGGCAGCGTTCCTGGCCGGCGCCGGCGTGCCGGATTCCCGGCCCGCCGATCCCGCGGCGGCGATGACCGCGCTCGGGGCGGCCTTCCGAGCCCTGGTCAGCGGCCTCCGCCAGGCGCTGATCGCGCGCGCCGCCATCAAGGGCGAGTTCCGGATCGAGCAGACGATCATCCGTGCCCACGGCAACAACCCGCTCAAGTTCTCGGCCGGCGACGAAGATGCCCTGGCAGCGCTGATCGGCGTCGGCCGCCGCACCGACATGGGTCCGGACGAGGCGGTCGCCGACGCGCTCAGGGACATCCGCCAGCACGAGCTGGCCACCACTTCGGCGATGCAGGCGGCGGTGCGCGCGCTGGTCAAACGCTTCGATCCAGCAACGCTCTCCGGTGCCTCCGGCGCCGGCGGGCTGATGGCGCTTGCCGCCAACCGCAAGGCGCGCGCCTGGGACGCCTTCGAGAAGCTGCACGCCGAGGTTTCTGCCGGACTCGCCGATGATTTCGACAGCGTCTTCGGCAAGGCTTTCGCCCGTGCCTACGAACAGGCACTGGCTGAGATCGCCACCCGGGGAAGGGAGCCCTCATGACCAGCCGCCGAGCCCTTTTTGCTCTCGCATCGGCATTCGTGCTCGAACGCTGCGCGGCCGGTCCGCCTCCCCCCGCCGTGCTGACCCTCACCGTGCATGCCGGGGCGGATCAGAACCCGGATCCGACCGGTCATCCCGCGCCGGTCGCGTTCCAGTTGTTCCAGCTTTCCGCCACCGGCAGTTTCGATCGCGCCGATTTCTTCGCGCTGGTCGAGCAGAAGCAGCAGACGCTGGGCGCCGACCTCCTGGCGTCCGAGCAGTTCGTCATGCCGCCGGCGCAAAGCAAGACCATCACCCGCACGCTGCAGAAGGGCACCCAGTTCGTCGGCATCGCGGTCCTGTTTCGCGACATCGATCACGCAACCTGGCGACTTTCCGCGCCGGTTGCGGCGAGCGGACCGAGCGCGCTTACGCTCACCATCTCCGGCCTCAAGGCCACGCTCGCCAGCGGCACCTCCTGAGCCCCCTTCCCGCGCCGGCAACGTGACGCGGCAGCCCGCGATCGCCCGCGGCGGAATCGTCGGAGGGCGTGGATCGCGGGCTTGAATAAATCGCTCTTTGTTTTGGCGAGCATCTTCACGCGATCAGCCGATTCCATCTGATCGCGATCTGCTCGAGGCGGAACAAAACGGCACCGAAGAAATTCCTGTTGCATAACGAAAATGCCGAGGCTAAAAACATGGGGCTAAAAACATTTTGATAGCGACTCAAGGAGGCACCGATGGCGGAACGTCCCGGAACCATGCAGGTTCGCGGTGATATCAGTATCGAAAAGCTGAAGGCAGCCCAGGTCCTCGGCGGCGAGCAGGTGAAGTTCGAACTCAGGGCGATGAAGCCGGTGAAGGCGGGGCAGATCCCGGCCGTCAGTTGTGTCGTCTGCTTCGTCTGCTTCGTGTGCATCGTCTGCCTGGTGGCCAGGGCGCAGGAGCATAACGTTCGTCTCTGGAAGGAACTGCCGGCCGGCAGCAAATAACCAAGCTGAGGTTACGGGGTCGTCCGCCGGCTGTGCGGCGGGCGACCCGCCTCTCTCGACGCAATTCCCCTCTCCCTCTGGGCCGGGCTCCCGGCAAAGTCCTTGGACTTTGCCGGGGACCGGAGAGGGGCAGGGGTGAGGGCAGAAGTGAGCGCAAATCCCTCACCCATGAAAGTCGGTAACAGTCGTGAAACTGTGCTTCCTGACCAAGTATCCGCCCATCCAGGGCGGCGTCAGCACCCAATGCTACTGGGCTGCGCGCGGTCTTGCCGAGCGCGGCCATTTCGTGCGCGTCATCACCAACGCGGACGAAGTCGAAGACATGTTCCGCATCGATCTGGCCCCGGAAGACCGCGCCGGGAACGGTCCCTACGCCATGCGCTTCCCGGCCACCGGCGGGCAGGTTGTCGTTGACAGCACGGAACGTCCGGATCGCCGGACCCTCTACTATATCCCGCAAGGCAATCCCACGACGAGCCGCCTGGTCTCGCGTGCGCTCGAGGCCATCGCGCGCGACGGCTGTGATGCCATCTTCGCGCAGTATCTCGAGCCCTACGGCGTTGCCGCCAGCATCGTCGGCGGCTGGACCGCCACGCCCTACGTGTTCAAGCACGCCGGCAGCGATTTGTTCCGGCTCATGGAGGTACCCGATCTTGCCCCCTGCTACGCGGAAGTGCTCCGTCGCGCACACCGCGTGATCACCGGCGGCCGGGCGCAGCGGGTGGTACGCGGGCACGGCGTGGGCGATGCGCAGATTGTCACCGGGATCGGTTTCGGTCTGCCCAGATCGGCCTTCCATCCCGCCGCGCCGCCTGCCGATCTGAACCGCATGCTGGCGCGCGCAGCGGAGCGCTGGGCGGGGTCGGATGATCTGGCGCCCTTGGTGGCTCCGCTGGAGCCCGGCCTGCCGGTGCTCGGGCTCTATGGCAAGCTCGGAGAGCAGAAAGGTACCTTCGACCTGCTGCGCGCGATGCGGTCGCTGGTCGACGAGGGATTTCCGTTCCACCTCATGGTGCTGGGGCGAGGCTGGCAGGAGGGAACCTTCGCGCAGAAAATCGTCGAACTCGCTCTGGCGCGCTATGTGCGCATGCATCCGTTCGTGCCACACTGGCGTGTGCCGGGCTTCCTCCGCGCCTGCGATGCGGTGGCATTTCTCGAGCGCGATTTCGCGATCGCTGCCCATACGCCGGGCATCCCGTCCGAGGTCCTGAGCTGCGGCTGCTGCCTCGTAGTGTCCGAAGAAGTGCTGCGCAAGCAGATGTTCCGCGGCCGGGCGCGGCATCGCCAGAATCTGGTCGTGGTTTCCGATCCGCGCGATGCCGGAGAACTGGCTCGCGCGCTGCGCTTTGCGCTCTCCGACCCGGAGCGGGCACACCGCATCGGCGCCGCAGGATACGCATTGACGGACGAGATGCCGGACGTTGCCACCTATGTCGAAGGGCTCGAACGGGTGTTGCGAGCGGTGGTGGGCGAGCCTCCGCCGCCGCGCCCGAGGCCGAACCGCGAGGCGAACGCCGAGGACCGGTTCGACCCCCTGCCCGTGGTGCAGCGCCTCTATCCGTACACCACGGCGCTTCTCGGCACGGAGGCCGAGCAGGTGGCACGCGCCGCGCTCGCGGGTTCGGGGATCGGCGACGGCGCGATGGCGCCGCGCGCGTTTGCCGTGGCCGTGGGCTCGCAACTGCAGGTGAAGCTCGAGCTGCTGGAGGATGGCCCCGCCATGGACATGTGCCGTTACGAACGGCTGGTCCATGCCTGGACCGGTGAACGCGAGGAGGAGCAAAAGCACCCCGACTCACACCTGGCGTTCGACCCCGAAGGTCCGGATGCGCGGGCACAGGAGTTCGGCCTCCGCGGAGAAAGTGCGGTCGAGCTCTTTTCCTACGATGTGGAAGAGCTGGCACAGCACATCGCGCGGGGCGAAGAGATCCCGCCTTGCGGGCATGCGCGGTTCCGCCTCGCCGGCGGGCTCCATGTGCTGTTCCACCGCGGATCTTTTCCGCAACGGGTGAGCCGCGGCACGGCCGCGCTGCTGGCAATCCTTGGCGAACGGGTGCTTTCTTTTGCGGACCTGCGCGGGGAGCTGGCGCACGCCTTGGGCGTGCGGTCGGCGGAGATTGCAGAAGACGATCTGCGAGGAATCGTCGAAGGGTTGTTCTGGGAAGGGATCATCCGGACTGGACCGGCCGAGAAGACAATAGAGCAGCCGGAGCAGGTCTCATGAGTGGGAAGGCGAAGAGCGAGAGCGAGGAGAAAGCCGGCGCGGGACCGACCATGCGGGTAGAGGGCGTGGTGGCGGTGACGCGGCTGCAGGAACTTCTGCGCGCCGAACCGGAGTTGCGGATGCAGATCGCAGCGACCCGCCCGAAGCCGCCTCAGCCGCCGCCGGAGGGGTAAGGCTTCAATGCTGGGCCCGGAGGAGACACTGGCCGATTCCCGCCCGCGCGCGGATACCCTTCCCTTCCTTGGCGTGGGTCTCGGTTACCGCGGAGAATTTCGCGAAGACTTGCTCGCCGATTCCGGCCAGGTCGACTTTCTCGAACTGATGCTGGAACATTTTATCGACATGCCGCCCGAACGGATGCGGGATGCGGAGACGCTGGCGGCACGCTTCGGCATCGTGGTGCACGGGCTCGACCTCTCTATCGGCACCATCGAGCCGCTGCGCACCGGCTATGTCCGCCAGATGCGCGATCTGGTAGCGGCGACCGGCGCCCACTGGGCGAGTGATCATTTGTGCATGACCGGCGTGCCGGGCCGGACGATCGGCAATCTGACGCCGCTTCCTCTGAGCCGCGAAATGGTCGGCTTCGTCGCCGCAAAATGCCGCCACGCGGTCGACATTCTGTCCGTGCCGTTCCTGCTCGAAAACATCTCCGTGCTCTTTCGTCCCGGCCCCGACGAGCTTGCCGAGGAAGAGTTCATCGCGGCCATTCTCGAGCAATCAGGGGCCTGGCTCCTGCTCGATCTGACGAACGTCTATAACAACGCGGTCAATCAGGGTTTCGACGCGCAGGCGTACGTGGATCGTCTGCCGCTGGAACGCGTGGTCCAGATCCATCTCGCCGGCGGGCTCGCGAGCGATGGCGTGCTGCTGGACACGCACAACGCGCCGGTGCCCGGCGAGGTGCTCGATCTGCTGCGCACCGCCGCCCCGCGCCTTTCGGCCTTGCGGGCGGTGATGATCGAGCGTGACCAGGATTTTCCGCCCTTCCAGGATCTGCTGGAGGAACTGGCGGCGATTCGCGGAGTTCTTTGCGCTGCATGGGCGCCGCATTTTGCGCCCCAACTGATCGCCGCCCCGGACTGGCTCCGGCCACCATCCCGTGCAGTCTGACACCGCCTTCTGGCTCGGCGCCGAGGCGCGATTTCAGGCCTCCTATGCGCGGCTTCTGACCGACAGCCGGTTCCGCGCCTGGGTGTTGGCCCCGGAGGCAGCGGAAGGCGGTGATTTCGATCTGAGCCTCCGGGAGCGCGAGCGCCTGCGCGCCATGGACGCGGACCGGATCGAGCTTTTTGCCCAGTGCCTGGTCGGCAACCGGATGGCGGCGATCGCGGAAGCCTTTCCGCTGACCGCGAAAATTCTCGGGTCTTCACTTCTCGATCTGGTACAGGCGTTGGACCGCCAGTCGATCGCGCTCGACACGCGCAAATATCCGGAGGCGCTCAGGTTTGCAAACTTTCTGCTGAATGGCAAAGAAGATGGCAATGACGATCGGGGGCAGGCGGTCCCCGAACGCGCTCTCGGGCTGTTGCACTTCGAGCTGAAGCGGTTGAATCTGCGCCTCAGGCCGCAACTGGAGAACTGGCCATCTTCTGTGAACCGCTCGCCCGATGCCTTGCAGGCCGCCTTCGCCCGCCACGACGACCTGCGGCCGATCCTGGACTTGAACCACGCAGTCGTGGAGGTCGGCTACGATATCGAGGCCCTGCGCGAGGTGGAGAGTGAGCCCTGGCCCGAGCTGTCCGAGAACTGCCTTGTTCTTCTGCATCGCGGGGAGAACGGCGCCGTGGGAGAACTCTCCCTGAACCGGGAGAGCGCAGCGGCAGTGCTGATGATCGATGGTACGCGGACATTTGCCGGGCTGCTCACCGATCTCGGCAACTGGCTCGGGCTTCCCGGCGCCACCGGGCTTTACGAGCCGGTCGTGGGGCTGTGCACGGAACTGGGCGCGCGGGGAGTGCTCGGATTCGTCCCGGCCGACATGGAGGCCGGGACGGCTACGTGAGCGGGGAGAGCGAAGCCGCCGCCTCCGAGGATCGCCGCATCGTCACTCTGGCCGCGGGGCGAAGCATCGCGCTCAGGCTGCACGTCGGCTTCGCGCCGGCGCTGCTGCAGCACCTGGGCCGGGAGATTCGCCGGGTACGGAGCGGCAGAGCGGCGGCCGGGTGCGATGCCGTGGGCGAATTTGCCGCCCGATGCTCCCCGATCGAGATCTTGCGCTGGGGGGAATACGCAGCCCGCGATGCCGCCGATTTCGATTCCATTCCGAAGCTGATGACGGCCCGGGCGCGGGAATGGGCGGAAAGCCTGGTTGCTGCCATGGCGGCGATGGAGGGCGCCTATCGCGGCGGCGATTGGCCGGCCGAGCGGGCGGCGCTTCTGGAAACGCAGGATTGGCTGGCCGCGACGCTGCCCGCCGTCAAGGACGACATTCTGCTCGGAATCCGGAGCGGGCTGATGATCCCCGAGGACGAGCAGCCGGTCGATGTCGTGCTGGTGCGCGGCGCGTACGACCAGGCAGGCGGTCATAGTCATCCGGCGCTGGTGGACACCGCGCGATTTGCTGGTGCCGATCTGGTGGAGACCCTGTTTCACGAAATCGGCCACGAGCTTCTGGACCGCAGCATCGGGCACGCCGGAGCGGGGATCAATGCGGTGAGCCGGATGATTGCCGCCGCACCTCCGGCCCCCGCTTCCGTCTACGAGATCCTGCATCTGGCGCTCTTCGTTCTCGTTGGCGGGCTGGTACGCCAGTTTTTTGCCCCGGCCCATCAGCCGCTGATCCATCAGGGGACGCGGCTCATCCGCCAGTTGCAAAAAATGGGACTCGCGGCGGCGCGCGACGATGCCGTGAAGGTGCTGGACGATTTTGCGGCCGGCGCTCTCAACCTCGAGGAACTGGCCGCATTTTTCGCCAGGCCGTAACGAACCACCTGCGAACTGCCAGCGGCAACCTCTCACCCGAGACCGCGCGCCTGGGCCATGAGACTCTTCATCCGCGAAACCACCGCCGGGAGACCATCGAAGATCGCCTGGCAGATCAGGAAATGCCCGATATTGAGTTCGCTCACTTCGGGAATTGCCGCGACCGGGCCGACATTTTCGAAGCTCAGCCCATGCCCGGCATGGCAGGCGAGGCCGAGCCTGGCCGCATCCCGGGCTGCCTCTTGCAGGCGTTCCAGCTCCCGCTGCCAAAGCGCCTGCGCGCCGCCCGAACCCGTCTCGAACGCACCGGCATAGCGCCCGGCATGGAGTTCGACCGCCGCCGCGCCAAGCCGTGCCGCCGCTTCCACTTGCCGCCGATCCGGATCGATGAACAATGCGACCGCGATCCCTGCCTCGCTCAGTTGGCGGATCGGCAATCTCAGGGCGCCCTCCTGCTCCGCGGCGCCAAGCCCGCCTTCCGTCGTCAGTTCCCGGCGCCGTTCCGGCACCAGGCAGCAGGCGTGCGGGCGTGCCGTGCAGGCGATGCCCACCATTTCCTCGGTTGCCGCCATCTCCAGATTGAGGGGTGCGGCGATCTCCGCTCGCATCCGCTCGAGATCCGCATCGCGAATGTGGCGGCGGTCCTCGCGCAGGTGAATCGTGATGCCGTCCGCCCCGGCAGCGAGTGCAACCTGCGCCGCGAGGACAGGATCCGGATGCACGCCACCGCGCGCATTGCGCAGCGTTGCGACATGATCGAGATTCACGCCAAGCCGGATCGGGCCCATCATCGCTTCTCCCGCTCGGCCGCCATCGCCGCGGCCATCCTGAGTGCCGCGATCAGGCTCGAGGCATCCGCGCATCCCTTCCCTGCGATATCGAACGCGGTGCCATGATCGGGCGAGGTGCGCACGATCGGCAGGCCGAGCGTCACGTTCACTCCGTGCGTCATATCGAGTGTCTTGAGCGGAATCAGCGCCTGGTCGTGATACATGCAGAGTGCGACATCGTAGCGCTCGCGCATGGCCGGCGTGAACATCGCATCCGCGGGCAGTGGGCCAATGGCGGCGATTCCCGCCGCTTTCAGCGCCGCGACCGCGGGGGCGACGATGTCACGATCCTCGGTGCCGAGCGCGCCCTCTTCCCCGGCATGCGGATTGAGGCCGGCAACCGCAAGGCGCGGTTTCGGAATTCCGAAATCACCGGCCAGGCCCGAGGCGACGATCCGGCCTGTCTCGACGATCAGTTCCGTGTTCAGCGTCGCCAGCGCCACCTTCAGTGCCACGTGTACGGTGACCGGGGCGCAACGGAGACCCGGGGCGGCCAGCATCATCACCGGGCGGGACGCGCCAGTGAGTGCGGCCAGGAATTCCGTGTGTCCCGGATAAGGAAATCCGATTCCGTAGAGCGCCGCCTTGCTGATCGGATTGGTCACCAGCGCTGCAGCGTGTCCCTCGCGCACCAGGGAAACCGCCTTCTCGATGGCAGCGATGACGGCCGGTGCGTTGCGTGGATCGGGTCGCCCCGGAACGACCGGCGCCGGCACTTCGAGCGAAAGAACCGGGAGCGCCTCGGCAAAGCACGAAGCGGCTCCTTCTGGCCCCGCAATGGGGAGCACCTTCGTCGGCCAGCCGAGAGTTCGGGCGAGCCGGCCGAGCCGGGCCGGGTCGTCGAGCACGAAGAAGGCCGGCCCCTCGGCCCTCAGCGCCCGCCACGCGGCCAGCGTGATCTCGCCGCCGATCCCGGCCGGCTCGCCCATCGTCAGCGCCAGCGGACGTATCATGACGTCAGAGGTGAATGGCCCGGCCATCTGCCGCGAGCGCGGCTTCCTTGATCGCTTCGCTCAGCGTCGGGTGCGCGTGCGAAATCTCGGCGATGTCCTCGGTGGAAGCGCCGAACGCAATCGCCATCGCAAGCTCGGCGATCAGGGTGCCGGCATCCGGCCCGAGGATATGCGCGCCGAGCACGGCGTCTGTCGTAGCATCGGCGAGGATTTTCACGAACCCGTCCGTCTCGCCCATGGCGCGGGCGCGCGGCGTGGCGGTGAACGGGAATTTTCCCACTTTGTAGGCAGCGCCTGCCGCTTTCAGCTCCTCCTCCGTCTTGCCGACGGCGGCCACTTCCGGCCACGTATAAACCACGGCGGGAATCGCGTGATAGTTCACCTGCGCGACACGGCCGGCCAGGATCTCGGCGATCGCCGTGCCCTCGTCCATTGCCTTGTGCGCCAGCATCGGCCCGGCAATCGCATCACCAATCGCGTGAATGCCGGAAACCGAGGTCGCAAAGCGCTCGTCCGTGGCGATCCGCCCCTGCCCGTCCAACCTGATGCCGAGTTCGCCAAGGCCAAGCCGCTCTGTCAGCGCGCGCCGGCCGACCGCGACGAGAACCGCATCGGCGGCAAGCTCGCTCGTCTCGCCTCCCTCTCTCGGTTGCAGCGAAAGCCTGACCGCGTTGCCGCTGGCATCGGCTGCCACGACCTTCGTGCCAAGGTGGAACTTCAGGCCCTGCCTGCCGAGAACACGCTCGAACTGCTTGGAAACGTCACCGTCCATTCCGGGCAGGATACGGTCGAGAAACTCGATCACCGTGACCTCGGCGCCAAGGCGGCGCCATACGCTGCCGAGTTCGAGGCCGATATAGCCGGCGCCGATCACCACGAGATGCGCGGGGACCGCGTCAAACTCGAGGCCCCCGGTCGAGGTCACGATGCGCTTCTCGTCGACCGCGACATCCCTGAGCGGAGTGCTTTCGCTGCCGGAGGCGATGACGATGTGCTTTGCCTCGTATGCAGCCCCGTTCACCTCCACCCGGCCGGGTGCGGCAATCCGCCCCCACCCCTTGATCCAGGTGATCTTGTTCTTGCGGAACAGGTACTCGACACCCTTGACGTTCGCCTCGACCACGGCGTTCTTGCGGGCCTGCATCTTCGCGAGATCGAAGGCGACCCCGCCGATGCTGATGCCGTGTGCGGAGAGCGCGTGCCCGGCGTGATGGAATTCCTCCGAGGATTGCAGCAGCGCCTTGGATGGGATGCAGCCGACATTGAGGCAGGTACCGCCGAGGGTGCCGCGGCCCTCCACGCAAGCAACCCGCATCCCGAGCTGGGCCGCGCGGATGGCTGAGACATAGCCGCCCGGCCCGGCACCGAGGACGATCAGATCGAAGGCTTCGCTCACGAGCTTACTCCTCCCCGACCGGACAGATTCCTAAACATCGAGCAGCAGGCGGCGCGGATCCTCGATTCCCTCCTTCAGCCGGACGAGGAACGAGACCGCCTCCCGGCCATCGACGATCCGATGATCGTAGCTGAGGGCGAGGTACATCATGGGCCGGATTTCTACCTTGCCGGCGATGGCAACCGGACGCTCCTGGATCTTGTGCATGCCGAGGATCGCCGATTGCGGCGGGTTGAGAATCGGCGTCGACATCAGGGAGCCGTACACGCCACCGTTGGTGATGCTGAAGGTGCCGCCCGTCAGCTCCTCCAGTTTCAATGTGCCGGCTCTCGCACGCTGGCCGAAATCGGCAACCGCGCGCTCGATCTCGGCAAAGCCCATCTTCTCGACATGGCGGATCACCGGCACGACGAGACCGTTCGGCCCGCCGACCGCGATTCCCATGTGCACGAAGTGCCGGTAGATGATGTCTTCGCCATCGATCTCGGCATTGGCGGCCGGGAATTCCTGCAATGCCACCACCGCGGAGCGGACGAAGAAGCTCATGAATCCGAGCCGCACACCGGCGTGCTTCTTCTCGAACGCGTCGCGGTATTCTGTGCGCAGTGCCATCACCGCGCTCATGTCCACCTCGTTGAACGTGGTGAGCATGGCCGCCGTGTTCTGCGCTTCCTTGAGGCGCACGGCGATGGTGCGGCGCAGCCGTGTCATGCGCACGCGCTCTTCGCCTTCTTCGGCCTGGCGCCGGGCTTTGGCGGGGGCTTCGGGGGGATGCTCCGCGGGCGGCGGGCGGTTCAGGAACGCCAGCACGTCGCCCTTCGTGATCCGCCCGTCCTTGCCTGAGCCCGGGCCGATAGCCGTTGGCGGCAGGTTTTTTTCTTCCAGAAGCCGAGCCGCGGCCGGCAGCGGCCGTGCCGCTTCTGCAACGGCAGGCGCTGCGGGCGACTTCTCGGGCGCTGGTGCCGCGGGCGCGGCTGGGGGTGCCTCTTGCTTGCCGGCCGGGATCGGGTGGGGAGAAACGGCGGCCGTAGCTGCTCCGTCGAGACGGCCGAGCACAGCGCCGATTCCGACCTCTGCGCCCTCGCGCGCGGTGATCTCGCTCAGCACGCCGGCGGCAGGTGCCGGCACCTCGACCGTCACCTTGTCGGTTTCGAGTTCGACCAGCGGCTCGTCCTGCGCCACCGCCTCGCCCGCCTGCTTCAGCCATCGCGCCACGGTGGCCGAGGTCACGCTTTCGCCGAGCGCGGGAACCTTGATCTCGGTTGCCATGACCTGTACTCCGCTCACGTGCGTGCGAACGCACGATCGATCAGGGCTTTCTGCTCCGTTGCGTGGGCGCTGGCGAGGCCGGTCGCCGGGCTCGCGGCTTCGGATCGCCCGGCATAGCGTGGCCGCGCTCCGGCCCGGCCGAGCGCGGCGAGCACCTGCTCGAGCCTGCGGTCGACGAAGTTCCAGCCGCCCATGTTCTCCGGCTCTTCCTGGCACCAGACAAGCTCGGCGTTCGCGTAGGGCCTGAGCGCCTCGGCAAGCTGCCGCTCCGGGAACGGATAGAACTGCTCGAGCCGGAGCAGGGCCACGTCCTTGATCTCCCGGGACGATCGCTCGGAATAAAGGTCATAGTAGACCTTGCCGCTGCAGAGCACGACACGTCGCACCTCCGCAGGTGCCACGCCATCGCTCTCGCCGATCACCGGCACGAAGCGCGATCCTTCCGCCATTTCGGCGAGCCGCGAGGTGGCAAGCTTGTGGCGGAGCAGCGATTTCGGTGTCATCAGCACCAGCGGCTTGCGGAAATTGCGCCGGACCTGCCGGCGCAGTGCGTGGAAGTAATTGGCCGGTGTGGTCGGGTTGCACACCTGCATGTTGCGTTCGGCGCAAAGCTGCAGATATCGTTCGAGCCGTGCGGAGGAGTGCTCCGGCCCCTGCCCCTCGTAGCCGTGCGGCAACAAGAGCGTCAGGCCCGACATCCGGAGCCATTTCGATTCCCCGGACGAAACAAACTGGTCGATGATGACCTGGGCGCCGTTGGCGAAGTCGCCGAATTGCGCCTCCCACATCACGAGAGAACGGGGATCGGCGAGCGTGTAGCCGTATTCGAAGGCGAGCACGCCCGCTTCCGAGAGCGGCGAGTTGTATACCTCGAAGCGTGCCTGGCCGGGTGCGATCGCGTTCAATGGCACATAGGGGCGCTGGTTCGTCTGGTCGAACAGCACGGCGTGGCGCTGGCTGAAGGTGCCCCGTTCCACGTCCTCGCCGGAGAGGCGAACGCGATGGCCTTCCAGAAGCAAGGTTCCGAAGGCGAGTGCCTCGCCGGTCGCCCAGTCGATGCCTTCACCGCTCTCCAGCATGTGTCGCTTCGCGTCGAGCTGGCGGCGCAGTTTCGGGTTGAGATCGAAACCCTGCGGCACCGAGGCGAGAGCCGTGCCCACCTTGTCGAGATCGGCCGTTGCAGCACCGGTTCTTTCTTCCTCTTCCTTGCTGCCGTGCGCGAAGCCGCTCCAATGGCCTTCCAGCCAGTCGGCCTTGTTCGGCTTGTAGGACTGCGCCGCCTCATACGCTTCTTCGAGGGATGTTGCGTATGAGTCCCACATCGCGGCCGCTTCGGCCGCGGCAATGCTGCCTTCGGCCGCGAGCTTCTCGGCGTAGAGCGCGCGGGTGGTTTTGTGGCCGGCGATCGCCTTGTACATCAGGGGCTGCGTGAACGCCGGCTCGTCGGCCTCGTTATGGCCATGCCGGCGGTAACAGACGATATCCACCACGGCATCGACGTGGAACTCCTGGCGGAATTCGGCGGCGAGGCGAGCGCAATAGACCACGGCTTCCGGGTCGTCGCCATTCACATGGAGAATCGGCGATTGCACGCACTTGGCAACGTCGGTGCAATAGAGGCCCGAGAAGGCATGCGCCGGCACGGTGGTGAATCCGATCTGGTTGTTCACCACCAGGTGCACGGTGCCGCCGGTGCGGTAGCCGATCAGCTTGCTCATGGCGAGCGTCTCGTAGACGAGGCCCTGCCCGGCGAAGGCGGCATCGCCGTGCATCAGGATGCCGAGCACCTTGCGTCGGGTGGGCGCGTCCCCGGCCATATCCTGGCGTGCGCGCACCTTGCCCATCACCACGGAATCGACGGCTTCGAGGTGCGACGGGTTGGGCTGCAAGGAAAGATGCAACGGCTTCCCTCCGATCTCGAGATCCGTCGAGGTGCCGAGGTGATATTTCACATCGCCCGAGCCCTGGACATCGTTGGGCTTCGAGCTTGCCCCGGCGAACTCGCTGAACACTGCGACCAGGGGCTTCTTCACCACGTTGACCAGCGTGTTCAGCCGGCCCCGATGCGGCATGCCGATGACGATCTCGGCCACCCCGGCAGCAACCGCGGTCTCGATCACGGTGTGCAAGGCCGGGATCGATGCCTCGCCACCTTCCAGCCCGAAACGCTTGGTGCCGACGAAGCGCTTCTGGCAGAACGACTCGAATCCTTCGGCCTCTGTCAGTTGGCGCAGGATCGTGCGCCTGGCGGCGGCATCGAAGGCGGCGGCCCAGGGCGCGCCCTCCATCTTGCGCTGGATCCAGGATTTCTGGTCCGGATCCTGAATATGCATGAACTCGACCCCGATCGGGCCGCAATAGGTAGCGCGCAGGACCTCGAGGATTTCGCGCAAGGTGGCGCTCTCGCGCCCGAGCACGTTGGCGATGAAGATCGGCCGGTCGAAATCCGCATCGGTAAAGCCGTAGCTTTTCGGATCGAGCTCGGCGTGCGGCTTCGGCACCGTGAGGCCGAGGGGGTCGAGATTCGCCTCCAGGTGGCCGCGCACGCGATAGGCGCGGATGAGCATCAGTGCGCGGATGGAATCGAGCTGGGCAGCGCGAACCTCGGCCTCGCCGAGCCCTGCGGGTGGCCGCTCTTCCGCACCTCGAATGGCGCCGGCTTCTCCGTCTCCCCCCGCCGGCCCGAAAGCGTGGTGGCGGGGCGCCCAGGAGGCGCCTTCGGCGTCCGACAGCACGACGAGCGCCTCGTCGTTCAGGTCGGCGAAGAGTTCACCGAAGCTCGGATCGACGGTCCCCGGATCCGTGACCCACCTGGCGTAAAGGTCGGTCAGGAAGGCGGCGTTTGCTCCGTTGAACACGCCCGCCAGGATGTCCACGCCAGCCATGTCTCATTCCTAACCTTGCCCACATCCGGGGTCATTGAGACGAACAGGGATTGATATGGTACGAATCAGGTGGAATGAAGCCGGAGCGAGGCCGCGGATCATCAGGCGGCTGGCGGGGCTCCGCCGAGTGCGCGGACCGCCGTGCTGCCGAGCGCGGCCGGACTTTCGGCGACGTGGATTCCCGCCTCCCGCATCGCCGCCATCTTGGCCGCCGCAGTGTCCCGCCCGCCGCTGATGACCGCCCCGGCATGACCCATCCGTCGCCCCGGCGGGGCGGTGGCGCCGGCGACGAAACCGACCACCGGCTTCTTCACCCTGGAGTGGGCCAGGAACTCGGCGGCCTCGATCTCGCTCTCGCCGCCAATCTCGCCGATCATCACGATCGCCTCGGTCTCCGGATCGGCAAGGAAGAGTTCGAGGATTTCGACAAAATCGGTTCCCTTGACCGGATCGCCGCCGATCCCGACACAACTGCTCTGGCCGAGCCCCGCCGCAGTGGTCTGGGCAACTGCCTCGTAGGTGAGGGTGCCGGAGCGCGAGATGATGCCAACCTTGCCGCGGCGGTGGATATGTCCGGGCATGATGCCGATCTTGCAGGCATCCGGCGTGATGACGCCCGGACAGTTCGGACCGATCAGCCGCGAACCCGAGCCCGAGAGCGCCCGCTTGACCCGCACCATGTCGAGCACGGGTATCCCCTCGGTGATGCAGACGATGAGGGGAACGCCGGCATCGATCGCTTCGAGGATGGCATCGCCCGCGAAGGGAGGAGGCACGTAGATCGCGCTCGCAGTGGCGCCGGTCGCCGCGACCGCCTCGGCCACGGTGTCGAACACCGGCAGGTCGAGATGTCTCATCCCTCCCTTGCCCGGCGTGACCCCTCCCACGACTTTCGTTCCGTAGGCAATCGCCTGCTCAGAGTGGAAAGTACCCTGGGCACCGGTGAAGCCCTGGGTGATGACCCGGGTTGCGGCATCGACGAGGATCGCCATCTCAGGCCGCCTCCCTGACCGCCGTCACCACTTTCTCCGCTGCGTCGGCAAGGTTCTCGGCCGAGATGATCGGAAGGCCCGAGCGGGCCAGGATGTCCTTCCCCAGCGCGACGTTCGTGCCTTCCAGCCGCACGACCAGCGGCACATTGAGCGAGACCTCGCGTGCCGCGGCGACGACGCCCTCGGCGATGACGTCGCAGCGCATGATGCCGCCGAAGATGTTGACGAGGATTCCTTCGACATGCGGGTCGGAAAGGATGATCTTGAACGCCGCGGTCACGCGTTCCTTGGTGGCTCCGCCGCCGACATCGAGGAAGTTCGCCGGGCTGCCACCGTAGAGCTTGATGATATCCATCGTTGCCATGGCGAGGCCCGCGCCATTGACCATGCATCCGATCGTACCGTCCAGCGCCACGTAGTTCAGGTTGTGCCGCTCTGCCTCCAGCTCCTTCGGATCCTCCTCCGCCTCGTCCCTCAGTTTCTGCACCTCCGGGTGACGATAGAGGGCATTGTCGTCGAACCCCATCTTGGCATCGAGCGCAAGCACCGCGCCGTCTTCCGTCAGGATCAGCGGATTGATTTCGATCAGCGTGGAATCGAGCGCCAGGAAGGCGCGGTAGAGTCCTTCGACGAGCCGGCCGAAAGCACCTGCTTCCTTGCCTTTGAGCCCAAGCCCGGCGGCCAGGCGGCGGCCGTGGAAAGCGGAAATGCCGCTCGCCGGATCGACGGTCACGCGCAGGATCTTTTCCGGATGCCGCGACGCGACTTCCTCGATCTCGACCCCGCCCTCGCTCGAAGCGACGAGTGCGATCCGCCCGACGCCCCGGTCCACCAGGAGGGAGAGATAGAACTCGCGGGCGATCCGGGCCCCCGCTTCGACATAGACTCGATGCACCTTGCGCCCGGTCGGTCCGGTCTGGCGGGTGATGAGCGTATGCTCGAGCATGGCGGCAGCCGCGGCGTGCACCTCGTGCAGCGAGTGCGCAATCCTCACTCCGCCCTTGCCTTCGGGGTCGTCTGCAAAATGGCCGGCGCCTCGGCCGCCGGCGTGAAGCTGCGCCTTGACGACATAAACCGAGCCGGGCAGGGCCTCCGCCTTCTTGACGGCTTCCTCGGGAGTCCAGGCCACTCCACCGTCGAGTACCGGCACTCCGAATTTCTTGAACAGCTCCTTCGCCTGGTACTCGTGGATGTTCATCGCCGCTCAGCCGATCAGCGCGCGCGAGGCGTCGATCAGCCCGCGCACCGACGCGCAGGAGGCATCGAACGCGGCTTTTTCCGTGGCATCGAGCCGCACTTCGACGATCCGCTCGACACCGCGTGCGCCAATGACCACCGGCACCCCGACGTAAAGGTCTTTGACGCCGTACTGGCCGGTCAACCAGGCGGCGCAGGGCAGCACGCGCTTCTTGTCGCGGAGATAGCTCTCGGCCATGGCGACCGCGGCGGAGGCCGGAGCGTAGAACGCGCTGCCTTTGCCCAGGAGCTTCAGGATCTCGCCGCCGCCGTTTGCCGTCCGCTCGACGATCGCGGCGATCCGCGCGTCGGTTGTCCAGCCCATGCGCACGAGATCGGGTACCGGAATGCCGGCGACCGTCGAATAGCGGACCAGCGGCACCATGGTATCGCCATGCCCGCCGAGCACGAAGGCGGTCACGTCCTCGACCGAAACGCCGAATTCACGGGCCAGGAACAGGCGGAAGCGCGCCGAATCGAGCACCCCTGCCATGCCCACCACGCGTTCCGCCGGCAGCCCGGACTTCTCTTTCATCACCCAGACCATCGCGTCGAGCGGGTTGGTGATGACGATGACGAAGGCCCCCGGACAGAATTTGCGGATTCCCGCCGCCACCTCGGCGATCACGGCGGCATTCCTGGCGACGAGATCGTCGCGCGACATGCCGGGCTGGCGCGGGAATCCGGCGGTTACGATCACCACCTTGGCGCCTTCGATCGGCGTGTAGTCATCGCCGCCGACCATCACCGCGTCGAACCCCTCGATGGTTCCGGACTGCTCAAGATCGAGTGCCTTGCCGGCCGCTACGCCGCCGAAGACATCGAACAGAACCGCGTCGCCGAGTTCCTTGAGCCCGATCAGGTGCGCGAGGGTGCCGCCGATGGCGCCAGCACCGATCAGGGCGATCTTGTCGCGAGCCATCTCACACCTCGATTCCAGAGAGGCCAGGCACAACAGCGCCCTCCGGCAGCCGCCGGAGAGGAAGGTGCGGACTGCCTAGCCGATCGCCCGCCCGCCGGCAAGCAGCCACGCTCAGGTGAGGTGCGGCAGTGCAAGATATTCCGGCGTCTGCATCTCGATCAGCCGCGAGGCGGTGCGCCGGAACGACGCCGCACCCTCGCCCTCCGGGTAAAGCGCATCCGGTTGTGCGGCTGCCGATGCCACGAGCTTCACACGGTGGTCATAAAGAATGTCGATCAGCGTGATGAAACGCCGCGCGGCGTCGAAGTGCTCCGCGTCGAGTCCCGGCACCTCATCGAGCAGAACCGTGGGAAAATGCACAGCGAGCGCCAGGTAGTCCCCGGGCCCGAGCGGCTGTTCACACAGTTCGGAGAACGAAAACCGCGCCACACCGCCCGCCGCCTGGCGGACGACGAGGCGCCTTCCCATCACCTCGAGAATCCGCCTCGCCGGCTGCGCATCGGCGAGTTCGGCGAAGGCGGCGTCCAGCACGCCGCGTGCCCGCCGATCGGCAGGCACATTCCAGATCGACATGCGCGCCAGCCGTTCGCGCCGCCAGTCACGCACGCCTTCGATCACCAGGAGATCGAGATGCCGCTTCAGAACGGCAATGAAAGGCAGGAACGCATCGCGTCCCGGACGATCCTTGAAGAGATCGTCCGGGAACGTGTTCGAGGTTGCCACCATGATCGCGCCACGGGCGAACAGCGCCTCGAACAGCCGGCCGAGGAGAAGCGCATCGGCAACGTCGTTGATCTCGAGTTCGTCGAAGCAGAGCAGCACCGCCTCGGCGAGCAGCGCATCGGCGAGTGGTGGTATCGGATCCTGATGCAGTGCTGCTGCCGCATGCAAGCGGGCATGCACATCCTGCATGAAGCGGTCGAAATGGACGCGGCGCTTGCGCGCCAGCGGCACCGAGGAAAAGAAGAGGTCCATCAGCATCGACTTGCCACGCCCGACCTCGCCGACGAGATAGAGCCCGTTCGGTGCGACCATGTCTTCGGCACTGCGCCGTGGCCAGAGTCGGGCCAGGAAATGATGGCCGTTGCCGCTGGTTGGTGGCTCGTACGTCGCAAGCCGCCGCCACAGATCCTGCAGCCGTTCGACGGCGAGCGCCTGCACCGGGTCCGGCAAAATTTCTCCGCCGGCAAGCCGGGCGCGATAAAGCGGCAGCGGGCCGGCCGCGCCGTTGACGGGAAGGGCGTCCATTCGGGGCTGCGCCTAGAGCGGATCGCGCTTGACTGGAATCGCGAAGCGATCCCGAGGGGACCATGGGAGCGCGTGAATCCGCTCGGTCAGACAAAGGAGAGCGTGTTCAGTCAACCTGAACACGCTCTAGCCGGAAGCCCGGAGCGCCGCAATATCTGGACAGCTTCGCCCGGCGATGTAGTACTGACGGCCGGTGTCCCGCCCCCTCACGCTCTTGAGGCTCTATTTCTCCCCTCTCCCTTTGGGAGAGGGGTGGGGGTGAGGGTCTGGGGTGAGGAAGTGCGGAGCATGGACAAAAGCGGATCTCAAGGCGACGTGAAGGACCGAAGATGACGATGCTCGATTATTCCCGACTCGCTGCAACCCCGGTTGCAACTGATCCCTTTCCCCACGTCGTGGTTTCGCGCTTCGTTCCCCCCGCGACGCTGGAGGCGGTAGTCTCGGAATTGCCTTCGCTCGAACGGAGAGGCTCCTTTCCCACTGGTTCGCTCCGCTTCGGGAGCGCGGCGGCGGCGCTGATGGAGGAACTGGAGGGGCCGCTGCTGCGCCAGGCGATCGCGACGAAATTCGGGCTCGACCTCGACGAAGCACCGACCATGCTGACGCTGCGCGGCTGCTCGACCGAGCGCGACGGGCACATCCATCGCGACTCCGCGGCGAAGCGCGTGACCGTACTGCTTTATCTCAACCCCGCAACCGCCGCCTGGGCGCGACACGAGGGTTGCCTTCGCCTGTTGCGACGGGGCGACGATCTGGAGGATTTCGCGGTCGAGGTCCCGCCGATCGACGGCACGCTTTTGGTCTTTCCCAACGGGGGAAACGCCTGGCACGGGCACCGCACCTTCATCGGCCGGCGCTACGTGGTGCAGCTCAATTACATGACCACCGATTCGGCCGCCCGCTCCGAGCTTCGCCGGCATCGTCTTTCCGCGTTCGTCAAGCGCCTGACGCTCGCGGCCTGAACAAGGATCATCGGGCGGGCTGTTCGATCGCGCCGGGATGCCACCGTGAGAGGACGGCGCCCGCGTACGCGACCGTGCTCAGCGCCGTGATCCGGCGAAGCCGCCGAGGATCGCGACGATCTCGGCAGCCGCAAACGCGTTGCGCATGAATGCGTATTCAAGCATGCCGATGCGCTTCGTCGTGGCGATGCGCGCTGCCTTCCAGGTCATGGCCGTCCGACATCACGAAAATCCGTTCAGCGGTTCGTCGAGCAGGAGGAGCCGTGGCCGGCCGATCAGCGCCCGGGCGAGCAGCAGGCGCTGGCGCTCTCCGCCGGAGAGTTCCGAAACGGGGCGGCGCCCGAGATCCTCGGCGCCAACTCTTTCCAGCGCTGCCGCGTTCTTCACCCGCATGCCGAGGGCTGCGAACATGGCTCCGAACACCGGCTCGGTTGCGGTCGCGTCGGTGCCCTGAAGGCGCTCGCGCAAGCTTGCGATCCGTGCCTCGATCGGTGCGATGGAACTCCGGAATGCCGAGAGCCGCCGGGAATAGTCCGCGGTATGAGCGGGATCATCCGTGGCCAATGCGGCTTCGCGTGCTGTGGCAAGGGCGAGCATTGTACGGGGATCGTACCAGATATGCGGGTTGTCGCCTTCCTTGCCGCCGATCAGGGAGCCGATCGTGATCGCCCGCCGGCCGTCTCTCGGCGCTGCGGTGAGCAGCTTCCCCATCCAGGGGGCGTAGCCAAGGCCGTTCTCGATGACGATACGCGCCTTCGATGCCGCGCGGCCGACGGCGGGATTGATCTCGAAAAGGTGGGGATCGAGGTCAGGATCGGCGAGGACGCTGGTCACCCCCACCCGCGATCCGCCGAGTTGCGTTGCGATGTCGCCATAGAAATTCTCCGCTGCGACAGCCGGGATCGGCGCCGTCCGGGCCGGAGCTGCATGGGTAGCGAGAAGAACAAGGATGATCGCGGTCAATGCTCGCCGCCTCGTTCCCTCCGCACAGCCAGTTGCTGGCATCCGCAAGCGCGGGGGGGGGAGATCAGCAGGCCACTGAAAACAAATGCCGAGTGTCCCGATCCCAGCCCCGGGGCAATCCTGACGCACTTCGGAATCGGGACACTCGGCACAGAATGGGAATCATGCCTGAATTCATTGACCGGCGGGCACGGCAATGCAAGCCCGTCCTTCAGAGCGGCCGGCCGGTGCGGCATAAGCATGGCAGATAACCGCCCCGGCAAGCGGAAGGAGATCGCAATGGACCGGACGGAGATCGTGCTTCGCAGGGCTGGCCTCGAACTCGTGCTTGCCCCGGGCATTGGCGGTGCCATCGCCGGTTTCCGCCAGGATGGGTTTCTACTGATGCGCGAGACCGCACCCGATGCCAGCGATGTGCGTCTCTTTTCCTGCTATCCGCTGGTTCCCTTCTCCAATCGCATCGCCGGTGGGCGGTTCCGCTTCGCGGGCCGATCGTACAGCCTTTGGCGCGACCCGCTCACGGGCGGCCAGCACGCGATCCACGGCGAAGGCTGGCGAAGCGCCTGGGATGTCGCCGAGGCAGGCGAGGGGTCAGCCCGGTTGACGCTGGACCATGGTGGCACGGAGCCGGAATCGTGGCCATTCCCGTTCCGGGCCGAGCAGCACTTCGCACTCACCGGGAACGGGCTCGCGGTAACGCTCGTTCTCACCAACACCGGGGCGAGCGCGGCGCCGGCGGGCATCGGCCTGCACCCCTATTTCCCTCGCCACGACAAGGTGACGCTCGGCTTCCGAGCCGAGGCGGTCTGGCGGAACGGCGCGGACCATCTTCCCTCGGAAGCGCTCGCCGTGCCCAGGGAATGGGACTTTTCTTCTTCGCGCTTGCTCGCAGAGCCGGGGCTCGACAACTGCTTTGCCGGCTGGTCCGGAACCGCGGAGATCGCGTGGCCAACGGCCGGGCGCCGCCTCCGGATCGATGCCGATCGTTGTTTCGGCCATGCGGTCGTCTACACGCCGCCGGGCCGCGAATATTTCGCATTCGAGCCGGTCAGTCACATGAACGACGCGATCAACCGCCCGGATCGGGCGGATCATGGGCTCGTGATACTCGATCCGGGCGATTCATTGCGCGGCACCGTCCGCTTCACGATTGAGGAGCCTTCTGCCGCTCGAGAGCCGTAGAACGAGGGCATCTCATTGGTGAAATCGACGTCGCCAGACGGAGTATGGTCGATACGGCCGGTTGTCGTGCCGGAGACGTCTTGCGATGACGTCAAGCCAATGCCTGTCCGGTTGTTCCGCGGCAACGACGGGTTTATGATGCCAGAAAATACGACCGGAAAGAAAAGCTGGATGCAAGACGCTGCAACACGCGTACCCGGCAGCAGTCTCATTGCCGATATTCAGTTTATTCTCGGCGGGCCAGCCGCCTGCGTGATCGATGTCGGCTGCCAGCACGGGGACACATCGCTCGATTACCTCAAGGTTTTTCCGAATTCGCGCCTCTTCGGCTTCGAAGCCGAAGCATCGAATTTCGCGAGAACACAAGCGACATTGGCTCCTTATGGCGACAGAGTGCATCTCTACTGCAAAGCTGTGACCGATCGAACTGGAGCCGTCGCACTGCACGTGAATTCACACGACGGCACGCATTCACTGTTTGAGATCGGTGAGCAGCGTTATTGGGCCGGTCCGGCTGCGGAATTGGAGACACGTTTGGTTTCCGGCATCTGCCTGGACGACGTCTTTTCAGACGATGGCGGGGGCCTGATCGACCTGCTTCACATGGACATTCAGGGTGGTGAATTGCGGGCGCTGCGGGGCGCGGAGAGATTGCTGCGCGCACGTCGTATTCGCCTGGTCTACATTGAGGTGTGTTTCTATCCTCTGTACAAGGGTCAGCCGCTGTTCTGGGAGTTGGGGCAGTTTCTGAGCGAGCATGGTTTTCGCTTCTACAGTCTGTACGACCGCTATTACCACGTCAGTAACCCTCGCGTTTTGAGCTGGTCCGATGCTTTGTTCATTTGCGATGAGCTGGCACAGGTCGGAAATCGCGCCAATTCCGCGGGTTGAATTGCCGCTTCGTGCAAATCAGGTTGGCCGGGAAGTGATATCCTTTGGCCTCCACACCGACGTCCCGCACTGTGTTCGAGACGCCAACGCCGCGGTTGAAGTGCTATGACTGCCGGTTGTCGAACCAGCCTTCCCGACAGACACCTATGACGGCAACCGAGGTGGAGTCTGGTGCGTGGTACGGTTTCGGCGCCTGAGAGGTTCGCCGCGGGCAAGTGCTATCCGCCGGGGATCCGCGGCGCTCGTTACGTTCGGCGATGCAGCGACACGCCGGGGACGATGAATGGGCGAGCGACGGGACTCGAACCCGTGGCATCCAGAACCACAATCTGGCGCTCTACCAACTGAGCTACGCCCGCCGCGGCGGGCTCGTTTAGGCCGGCCGGGCCGCCGGCGTCAACTTCGCGGCGCGTTCGGCCCGGAAGTGCCTCGCCAGGCGCTGCACGGCCTCGTCCAGCACGGAGGCGCGCTTGCAGAAGGCGAAGCGCGCGTAATGGCCCGGGGCACCGGAATCATAGAAGGCCGAGACCGGGATCGCAGCGACCCCGGCTGCCTCGGTGATATGGCGGCAGAAGGCGGCATCGTCCCCGGGGAAGCCGAGCGGGGAGAAATCGGCGATCAGGAAGTAGCTTCCCCGGCACGGAAGCACTGCCATGCCGAGGCTGCTCAGGCCTGCGGCCAAGCGGTCACGCTGCGCGGCGAGATTCGAGGCCAGCGCGGCGAAGTAAGCATCGTCCTTGGCGAGCCCCATGGCGACGGCGCGTTGCAGGTTGGGCGGAGTGGTGAAGGTGAGATTCTGGTGCGCCTTGGCAACGTATTGCGCCACTTCGGCGGGCGCCGTGACATAGCCCACCTTCCAGCCGGTCAGGGCAAATGTCTTGCCGGCGCTGCCGATGCGCATGGTGCGCGGGAAAAGACCCGGCAAGGTCATCAGCGGAATGTGCCGCCAGCCGTCATAGATGATGTGCTCGTAAACCTCGTCGCAGATGGCATAGGCATCGTGGCGCTGGAGAAGCTCGGCGATGAAGGCAAGCTCGGCCGCGGTGAAAACCTTGCCGGTCGGATTCATCGGCGTGTTGAAGAGAATCGCTTTCGTACGCGGGCCGAAGGCGGCCGCAAGTTCCGCGCGCGGCAGCTCCCAGCGCGGCGGCACCAGCCGGACCAGCCGCGGCACGGCACCGAGGAGCTTTACGACCGGCAGATAGGTGTCGTAGAGCGGCTCGATCAGCACGACTTCGTCGCCCGGATCGAGCACCGCCATCAGGCAGGCGGCGATCGCCTCGGTGGCCCCGCAAGTGACGACGATTTCGCGATCCTTGTCCACATCGAGTCCATAGAACCGGGCATTGGCGGCGGCGACTGCCGCGCGGAGCTCGGGAACGCCGGTCATCAGCGGATACTGGTTGCGCCCGTCCATGAGTGCCGCGGCGGCCGCGGCGAGCATGTCCTCCGGCCCCTCCGAATCCGGGAATCCCTGGCCGAGATTGATCGCCTGGTGCCGGTGGGCGAGTGCCGACATCACCGTAAAAATGGTCGTCCCGGTGGCGGCCAGCAGGCTGTTGGCAGGCTGCAACGCCAGGTCTCCTCGTGGTTCCGCGCCGGGGGCACGGTTGCAGAATGCGGGCCGACTATGCCGCCCGGAAGCGAGCGCGGCAACCATCTCTGCCGCGCCGGGAGGCCACGCCAGTGGCACATTTCTTCGCGTTTTGCTATCAAGCGCGGCCCTGCCCCAGCCCGAGGATCTTCTTATGCGCGCAACCGGACGCGCCGCCGATGCGCTGCGCGACGCCTCATTCACCGCTGGATACGCTCGCCATGCCGAGGGTTCGTGCCTGGTCCGCATGGGGGCGACCGAGGTGCTGTGCGCGGCCAGCGTCGAGGGCAAGGTGCCGCCCTTCCTGCGCAACTCGGGCCAGGGCTGGATCACCGCCGAGTACGGCATGCTGCCGCGCGCCACCCACACCCGCGGCGAGCGCGAGGCAGCGCGCGGCCGCCAGTCGGGCCGCACCCAGGAGATCCAGCGCCTGATCGGGCGCAGCCTGCGCGCGGTGGTCGACCGCAGCCGTCTCGGCGAGATCACCATCACGCTCGACTGCGATGTCCTGAACGCCGATGGCGGCACGCGCACCGCCGCCATCACCGGCGCCTATGTCGCACTCGCGCTGGCGCTCCGCCATCTCGAGCGGAAGAAGGTGATCGCGCGATCCCCCCTCACCGGTCAGGTGGCCGCCGTGTCCTGCGGCATTGTCGACGGCAGGCCCCTGCTCGATCTCGACTATGCCGAGGATTCGGCCGCCGCCGCGGACGCCAATTTCGTACTGACAGCGGCTGGCAACATCGTCGAGATCCAGGGCACGGCCGAGCGCACGCCGTTCTCGGAATCCGAATTCATCGCGCTTCTCGCGCTGGCCCGTGCCGGTTGCACCGAGCTTTTCGCGCGCCAACGCGCCACGCTCGAAGCCCGCTGATGGTGCGCCACCTGGCTTCCGGCACCACGCTCGTGCTGGCCAGCCATAATCGCGGAAAGCTTGCCGAGATCGAGGCCCTGGTTCAGCCCTTCGGCATCATCGTCATTTCGGCAGGCGCGCTCGGGCTTGCCGAACCCGAGGAAGATGCCCCCGATTTTGCCGGCAACGCGCGCCTCAAGGCGCTCGCCGCTGCCCGGGCGAGCGGACTTCCCGCGCTTGCCGACGATTCGGGATTTTGTGTCGCGGCACTCGCCGGCGCGCCCGGCATCCACTCAGCCCGCTGGGCGGGGCGCGAACGGGATTTTCCCCGTGCCATGGCGCGGGTCGAGCGCGAGACCGGCGGAAATCCTGACCGGCGCGCCTGGTTCATCTCGGCCCTCGCACTGGCCTGGCCGGACGGCAACGCCGAAACATTCGTCGGCCGCGTGGACGGGACTGCGGTCTGGCCGCCACGCGGGTCGAACGGGTTCGGCTACGACCCCATGTTCCAGCCGCTCGGATGCGCGCTCACTTTTGGCGAGATGACGCCCGGACAAAAGCTCCCGCTGACCCATCGGACGCGGGCCTTTGCCCTGCTTGCCGCCGCCTGTCTCGACTGAGAGTGGATTTCTTCCGCCGCCTCATAAGCCGAGTTCGGAGAGGCCCGGGTGATCGTCCGGCCGGCGCCCGAGCGGCCAGCGGAACTTCCGCTCGCTCTCGCTGATCGGCAGATCGTTGATGCTGGCGAGCCGCCGGCGCATCAGCCCGTTCTCGTCGAATTCCCAGTTCTCGTTCCCGTAGGAGCGGAACCGGTTGCCGCTGTCGTCGTGCCATTCATAGGCAAAGCGTACCGCAATGCGGTTCGCGGCAAAGGTCCAGACCTCCTTGATCAGCCGGTAATCGAGCTCGCGCGACCATTTGCGCTTGAGAAAGGCGATGATCTCCTCGCGGCCATTGATGAATTCGGCGCGGTTCCGCCAGCGGCTGTCCGGCGTGTAGCCGAGCGCGACACGCGCCGGCTCGCGGCTGTTCCAGGCATCTTCGGCCAGGCGCACCTTTTCGCGCGCAGTCTCGGCGCTGAACGGGGGCACGGGCGGACGTGCCAACATCACCTGGCCTACCATCCGTTGACGCGCTGCCAGACGGCCGCCACCGTGACATTATCGTCGGTCACGAAATAGCGGTCGTGGGCAGCGACCGTGAGGCAGACATGGTTGGGCGCCACGCGCACCTTTTCGCCCACCCTGAGCGCGGGGAACGGCAGGTCAGGGTCGGCGGCGCAGACACCGTGTTCCTGGTACGCGCGCCGCACGATGGCGGTGCCGAAACTCGGGCGCCCGGCGAGGTCCCGCACTTGCCCGAACCCGTAATCGTGCGCTGTCGCTTCGGTGCTGCGATCCTTCGAGAGCGCGATCGCACCGGCGTCGATCAGGAACTGGCCCGCGTCCGGGCGCCGGCCGATCACGCTCGCGAGCACGGTGACGGCGATATCCTCCGCCCCGTGGGTGCCGATTGCCGCCTGGAAGAGATCGCCGAACATATAGACGCCTGCGCGAACCTCGGTGATGCCGTCGAAGGACGCGGCGGTCAGCGCCGTGGGCGAACTGCCCATCGAGACGATGGGCACGGCATGGCCGGCCGCGATGAGCCGCTCGGCGGCGCGCACCACGGCCGCGCGCTCGGCCTCGGCGATCTCGGCGATCGCGGCACGCTCGCGCGCAGCGTAGCTCTGGCCCGCGTGAGTCATCACGCCGGCCAGCCGTGAGCCCATGGCAGCCGCGACGGCGAAGAGCGCCGGATCCTCGGGCGTGAGCCCGCCGCGCCCCTCGCCCGAATCGATTTCGATCAAGGCCCGAATCCGGGAGGGAAAGCTGCCGATGGCCGCCGCCGTCTCCGCATCGTCGGTGATCACCGCGACATCGGCGCCGGCAGCATTGAGCTTGGCGACCTGCTCGAGTTTCTCCGCGGTGACGCCGACGGCGTACAGGATATCGGTGATGCCATGCGCAGCGAAGTATTCGGCTTCGGCCAATGTCGAGACGGTGATCGCACCTTGTCCGTCGCCCAGCGCGAAACGCGCCACATCGATCGACTTCGCGGTCTTCAGGTGGGGGCGCAGCCGCACCCGGTGCGGCGCCAGGGCGGCTGCCATCCCGGCGATATTGCGCACCAGCACCGGGCGTTCCAGCACCAGTGCCGGGGTCGGCAGATCGGCAAGCTTCATGCGGTCCCCTCGACAAGTTCGGCAATGCGCGGCCCCGCCTTGAGGCCGCTGCCGGTCAGCACGACGACGCTCGCGGCGCCGGGTGCGATGGTGCCAGCCTCGGTCAGCTTTCGGAAACCCGCCGCCGCCTGGGCGGCGGTCGGCTCGACGTAAAGGCCCGTCCGAGCCAGATCGAGCGTCGCCTCGGCGATCTCCGCCTCGGTCAGGCGGACGACACCGCCCGCGCTCTCGCGCAACGCCTGGAGCACGCCCGGCAAGCGGATCGGGGCGGCAATCGCCGTGCCCTCGGCGATCGTCGGCGCAATCGGGGTGGGAACACGGCGGTTTGCGCCGGCGAGAAACGCCGCGGCAATCGGCGCGCAATTCGCGGGCTGGACAGCGAAGATGCGGGGCCGGAGCGCGATCTCTCCGGCGCGCAGCAACTCGGCAAACCCGATCGCCAGCCCGAGCACGTTCGATCCCGCCCCGCAGGGGACGATCACATTGTCCGGGGCGCGAAAGCCGAGCTGCTCCCAAAGCTCGTAGGCAAGCGTCTTGGTTCCTTGCAGGAAGAACGGGTGCCAGTTGTGGCTTGCATAGAAGATGGTTTCGGCCCGCGCGAGCGCAGCGTCGGCCGTCGCCTGGCGATCGCCCGGTACCTGTTCCACGCGTGCCCCGGCGGCCTCCATCGCAACGAGCTTGGCGGGGCTCGTCGCGGCCGGCACAAGGATCGTTGCGGTCAGGCCACCGAAAGCCGCATAAGCCGCGATCGCCGCTCCACCGTTGCCGGAACTGTCTTCGAGTACCGCCTCGATGCCCTGCGCGCGCAGAAGCGAAAGCATCACGCTGGCGCCACGATCCTTGAAGCTGCCGGTCGGCATGATCCATTCGCATTTGACGAGAGCCGGTCTGCCGTACAGCGTCCGCTCGATGAGCGGTGTCATCCCCTCACCCATGGTGATCGGCAGCGCCTCGGGAAGCGGCAATGCAGCGCGATAGCGCCAAAGGCCTGGCGTCGCGCTCTCGATCTCGGAGCGTCCGATGCCGGGCATTGGCGAGAGCGAAAGCGGGTGCCGCTCGGGGCTCGACCAGCGCGGCGGGTCGAGCGGCCAGCTATCGCCTGTCGCGAGGTCGAGATAGCGGATCCTGATCATTGCATCCGCCCTGTTGCCAGCGCCGGCATCCCGATAGCATGCCCTGGTCCCGTCGTCGCGGAGCTTCGCATGGAAGACCCTCGCCCCTCGATCATCGCCCTGTTGTCCGACCTGGTCATGATCGACAGCCGGAGCTTCGTGAGCAACCTCCCGCTCGCAGAGCGTGTCGAGGCCGCGCTGGCCGGCTTCGCCATCGAGCGGCTCGACTATAACGACGAGGCCGGAACCGCCAAGCGTTGCCTGGTCGCGCGTCGCGGGGAGGCCGGTGGCGCCGCGTTCTCGGCACACATGGACACGGTTCCGGATACTCTCTGGCAGGACGATCCGTTCAGCGCGCGGCTGGACGAGGAAGGCCGGCTGCACGGCCTCGGATCGACCGACCTCAAGGGACCGCTCGCAGCCATCATCGTCGCCGCGAGCGCTCTTCCGGCGACGATCCCGGTGAGCCTTCTCCTCAGCGCCGACGAGGAAACCACCAAGCAGGGGGCACGGGAAATCGCTGCCCGCTCGCGCCTGCTACGGGAAGCACGACCGGCGGCCATCATTGTTGCCGAACCGACAGGGCTTCGCCCGGTGCGCGGGCACCGCAGCCATATCGAGTTCACTGCCATCGCAACCGGCGAGGCGGCCCATTCCTCGACCGGGCGCGGCCGCAATGCCAACTGGCAGATGCTGCCGTTCCTGAACGAGATGCACGAGATGTTTCTTCGGTTGCGCCGCGAGCCGGCTCTGCAGGATGCTGCCTACGATCCGCCATTCAGCGATTTCAACCTCATCATCGACAATCATGGCACGGCGATCAACGTGACCGTGCCGAAAGCCACCGCCCGCATCAAGTACCGCTACAGTGCCGGTATCGATCCCCGCCCGGTGATCGCGGTGGTCGAGGCCGCCGCGCAGCGTGCCGGGCTCGCCCTCGACATCACGCGCGAAGGCGCCCCACCCGAGCTGCCGCCCGATCATCCGCTGATCCGGCTTGCTTCCGAGCTGACCGGCAACGCCCCTCAGACGGCACCCTACGGCACCGACGCCTCCGAGTTGCAGGGGATCGCTCCGGCCATCGTGCTCGGTCCCGGTGATATTTCGGTTGCGCATCGTCCCGGCGAATCGGTGAGCATCAGCGAACTGGCAGCCGCAGTGCCGCTTTTCATGCGGCTGGCCGAGCGCCTTGCCGGAGCGCCGCTCGCCTGACTGGCCAGGCCGGTTGCCGGATGCAACGGGCCGTATAGACTGGCGGGCAAGGTTCACGCCTTTGCGGCGGGGGTGGGCAGAGACGGCAGCGTTGCCGCTGGTGGTCGTTTCCCGGGCTGGTCTCAAGAGCGGCCACGAACACGTCAAGCGGGTGCCGGCCCTCGATGAGGGCTGGCGCCAGAGCAGAGGTATGATGGGAGATTCGGCCTACGCCATTTCCTGCCCGTTGCCCGCGTTTGCGGTGCAGCTTGCTTGCCCCGATCTCACCCCCTGGCTCGATGGCAACACCGGTGTGCGCGGCTTCACCCGGCTCGATTCGGGAAGGCCCGGAGCCCATGTCGGTTTGCTCGCGCTGACCCACGGCAATGAAATTGCCGGGGCCATCGCGCTGGCCCGGCTGCTCGAGGCCGGCCTCGCCCCGCAACGCGGGTGCATCACCTTCGGGTTCGTCAATCTTGCCGCCTTCGCCCGCTTCGATCCGCGCCAGCCCACGGCTTCGCGATTCGTCGAGGAGGACATGAACCGGCTGTGGGATGAGGCGGTGCTCGGCGGACCGCGCCACTCGAGCGAGCTTTCGCGCGCCCGGGAGGTGCGCCCCCTGCTCGACGAGATCGACTTTCTGATGGATCTCCATTCGATGTTGTGGCCTTCCGAGTCGCTCATCCTCTGCGGCGCGGCGGAAAAGGGCCGCGAGCTTGCAGCCGGCATCGGCAGCCCGGAGTTGGTCGTCGCCGATCACGGCCATGCCAGCGGCAGACGCATCATCGACTATCCGCCCTTCATCGATGCCGCGAGCCCGCGCGCCGCCAATCTGGTGGAGGCCGGCCAGCACTGGGTGCCGCAGACGGTTGACGCGACACTTTCTGCGATCGCCGGGTTGCTGCGCCATGCTGGTGTCGTCGAACACCATCCGGCGCTCCCGGCATCGCCTCCGGCACCGCATCCGCCGCGCTTCGCCGAGGTCGTGCGGACCATCACCGCGACGACGGCGCAATTCAGCTTCGTGCAGCCGTTCCGTGGTGGCGACATCGTGCCCGCTTCCAACACGTTGATCGCGCTCGACGGGGACGAGGAAGTGCGCACGCCCTGCGCCAATTGCCTGCTCGTCATGCCGAGCCTGCGCCCGAGCCGGGGACATACAGCCGTCAGGCTGGCGCGCCTTATCTGAGCTGAGGCAGCACGCCGCGGAAACGCTCGCGACCGAACGTCCGGCCTGGGCGCTGCGATTCAGGCGGCGAGGCGGGCGGCGAAACGGCGTTGCCGGCGCTGGAGCAGTCGCCAGGCAAGAGTCGCCGCCAGGTCCGAGAGGCGACCGCGCGGCGGCAGACCGACCGCCTTGAAGATCATGCCCATGCCGCGCTCGACATGGCGGAACCGATAATAGCCGATGGCGCGGGCAAAGTAGGCGGCGATGCAGCGATCGTGCCGATAGGCGAGCGTATCCGGTTCGTTTCCGCAATGAAACGCGAAGGCGAGCTCGTCGTCCTCGCTCTCGGTGATGCGGCCGGCGGCGATTCTGAGCCGCCTCAGAAGGCCGATCTTCTCGCGTGCGAGGTAGCGGCGCATGTGGTCGTAGAAGAGCTTGAAATGCCGGAACTCGTCGGCGGCGATCAGGCGGCAGACGATCTTCAGTACCGGCTCTTCCGTCGCCTCGCCGAGCGCCGTGTAATAGGAAGACGTGCCGGTCTCGACCATGCAGCGCGCAATCAGCTCACCGGTGAGCGAACCGCGCACGGAGTTCGCGGCCGCGAGCGGAAGCTGGTAGCCGGCGCGATAGCGGGCGAAGGCGGCGCTGTAGTCCCAGGTCGGATCGGCGAGCATCGCCCAGCGCCCGAGGGCATCGCCGTGCTGCACCTCTTCGGTTGCCCAGTAGTCGGCGGCCTGGCGGAAGTCCGGATCCTCGGCGAAGACGTTGTTGAGATAGATCGCGTAATCGGTGCCGTTACGCTCGACCATCGCCGCTGCCTTGACCAGCGGCACGATGGCCGGATCGACCTTCGCGGGGTCGAACCGGTCCCAGGCCACTTCCTCGATCTGCCAGTGCTTCATCGAATCCTCGGCGCCAGGATGCCACCGGAGCGGCGGCGCCGGAAGGGGTATCGCGTTGTCTCGGGCTGGCCACCCGCCCGCTCACGCTGCCGGACGACGATAAAGCCGTTTCTACGTCACGCCGGGGCCGGCGATCGGCTGGGGCAAGGGAACCTCCACGGCAGCGGCCAGGGCGGCGCGGACAAAGCACTCGAGGAGGTCGTGCACCGTCTCGTCGACGCGCTGGATCCGGTCAGCATCTATCCTTTCGGCAGGCGGGAGCGGGGAACCACCCACCCTGAGAGCGACTTCGATCTGATGATTGCGACCCGCGCCAAGGCTAAGGTCCTGTCAGGAATCAACCGCGTGGTCTGATTCAGAACGTGGTTGGATTGTATCGTTCTCGTGGCCGTGGCGCTGATCAGGTCGACGATCACTTGGTAGGTGATGAGTGGTGTAGGTGATGAGTGGTCTGGCGCGCCGGTTCTGACTGATGGACGAAAACAACCGGTGCTCGATTTTGTTCAACTTGCCGGTGCCCGCCGGGAAGTGATGGACGGTGATGGCGATGCCGGGCTCGTCGGTCGAGGCTTGCCGCTCGCGCTTCCACAGGCGTACGCGCGAGCCGTTGCTGCCGCCACCGTCGGCGGTGATGGCGAGACGGCGCGCATCGGGGTAGCGGCTCTGGCCGACGTCGTGCCACCAGGCACGGATCGTCTGCACGGCAAAGGCTGCCGTGTCGTGCTCGATGCCGACGCTGACCCAGCCGGCATTCGCGCCCAGGTCGTAGACACCGTAGGGCACCGCCCGGCCCGGTTCCTTGATCAAGAAGTCATGCACGCGGACTTGCTCGGGATCGCCGCATGGGCGGCACGACGCGCCTCGCTCCCGGTGATCCAGCGGCTGGCGCCGCTCCTGGTGGCAATCCGCCCGTCGAGCGTGGAGGCGAGCTTCAGCGTCAGGCTTGGCCGGTGGCAGGTGATGCGGCTGAAGAACCTGGCTGCGACTTCCTTGGCTTCGGTTGCGAGCAGGCCCTCCTCGACGGCGATTCCGCCGGCACGGAGCCGCGCGCGGCGCTTCTCACGACGACGGCGCGGAGGCGGTCCAGAGGATTGGCTTGGGAGTGCACTCGGCCAGGGCGCGGGCACCCTCACCCGGCGCCTCGGGCACCCAACGCGCTTGCGCGCTGGGGACCCGCCAGAGAGAGCAGGCAAGGTATGCCAGGGTGCGGTCAACGAGTCACGCATGGGCGAAAGGTGCTACTCGAGCGGGATGATCAAAGATCATCCCGCTCTTCGCTTATTTTCTCCATCAATGTCGTGGCTTGGGCGGTCAGCGAAGCGATCCCGCCAGAAGCCATATTGATCTAGTGTGCCGCCTCCAACGCTTGATACCATGGGGTGCACCATAGCGGTCGGCACACTACTCTTTATTTTCATTGGCCTCTCATCCCCTTTCGTTTGCTGCCGGCGGCAGCAAACGTCGGAGGCAGGACACTAGGAACGCGACGCTACCGACGGCGCAGGGATGACGGTGGCAATCGTTTCGCCAAACGGCCCGGCATTTCGGACGGGCAGCCGTGCCACCCCGGTGGTCCTGGCCAGCGGCAGCAACGGAAAGACCAACTCGGCAAAACGATAACATTCTTCGAGGTGGGGGTAGCCGGACAGGATAAAGCGGTCGATGCCGAGCGCCATGTATTCCTTCATGCGTGCCGCGACTGTCTCGGAGTCGCCCACAAGGGCAGTGCCTGCGCCGCCGCGGACCAGCCCGACTCCGGCCCACAAATTCGGGCTGATTTCCAGCTTGTCACGCCTGCCCTGGTGCAGTGCGCTCATCCTTTGTTGCCCGACAGAATCGAACCGCGCGAACGTCTCGCGCGCCTTCGCAATCGCCCGGTCATCGAGCCGTGCGATCAGTTGCTCGGCCACTGCCCAGGCAGCAGCTTCGCTTTCCCGGACGATGACATGCAGCCGAATGCCATAGGATAAGGTCCGATTTTTCGCCGCCGCAGCGGCTTTCATTGTCGCAAGCTTTTCGGCGACCTGGGCGGGTGGTTCGCCCCAACTCAGATAGACATCGACATGGTTGGCGGCGACATCCATGCCCGCCGCCGAGGAACCACCGAAATAGAGGGGCGGATAGGGCAGTTGCGCCGGCGGGAACAGGAGCTTGCTCGCCTCCACCCTGAGATGGCGGCCGGCATAGGTAACCGATTCACCCCTCATCAGGCGACGCCAGATCGCCAGGAACTCATCTGTCAGGGCGTAGCGTTCGTCGTGGTCGAGGAACAACCCGTCGCCATGGAGTTCCGCCGGATCCCCACCGGCCACGACATTGACGAGAAGCCGGCCCCTGGAGAGCCGGTCGAGGCTCGCCGCCATTCGGGCCGCGACAGCCGGGCTTTCGAGGCCGGGCCGCACGGCAACCAGGAACCGCAGGCGCTCTGTCAGGGGGACCATGGCCGAGGCAATGACCCAGGAATCCTCGCACGAGCGGCCGGTGGGGAGGAGGACGCCGTAATAGCCATTCGAATCGGCGGCCTCTGCGATCTGCCGCAAATAGGCCAATGAAACCGCTCGAGCGCCCTCCGACGTTCCGAGGTATCGCCCGTCTCCGTGAGTGGGCAGAAACCAAAGAATATCGGTCCGATTGGCCGGCTGGGGCAATTCACCGGGACTGAGAACGCGCAAGCAATCCTCCGCCTTGGACGGGGTTCTATGAAACAAGCTGCGATCATCCAAGTCAATCTATCTTTTCTATAGACATTTGTTAGTTAATAGGGTTACCTGCCGCCCGAGCGGGTTTGTGAGGGAGCGGGCGTGGTCCATTCGACCGAGATCGCGATCATCGGCGGGGTCGACCCCAACGATACCTCCGCCGCGCGACATTGGTTCGGCCGGCCGACGCGGGAGCGTCTCGGCGACACGCCCCATAGCCCTTCAGCGGTGCCGGGAGCCTGGGCCTGCCGGCGCTTTCTGACGTGATCGAAATGCAAGACGGAGTGCTTCCTATGAGTCTGCGACCGAAGGATTGCAACGTCATCGAACTCTTTTTCCGGAGTGCGAGGGCCCGGCGCGGTGATGGCCCCGCCCCGCAGCACCGAAGGGCACAAGACGGCGAACAGACTGCCCCCGATCGGCATGAAGAGGCAGGACGGCATCACCACCCGGCGCTGGCGCCGGTTGAAACCGTGCCCTGCTCAGACCAGCAGCCGGCAGAACCGGCATGGAATCCGCTCGCCATGGTCGGCGGCTGATCCCGAAGACGCGAATTCGTACATCTCGCTTTCGCGAAGGAGTAAGCCAGATGCCCGATGCCATCATCATCGAACTCGACGGAGTCACGGCGGGGTTCGTTATTCTGCAACGAAACGGCTTTCGCTTCGTCTGTTGCGACACGCGCTTCCGCTCGCTTGACAGCCGCAAATTCGATCGCCTGCGCAAGGTCTACAGCCGGGTCGAGGCCATCGTACAGAGGATGCCCAAGGTCCCGGCCGCGAGCTTTTCTTTGCTGGCACAACACAGGCAATCCATGACCGGCGGGCGGCGATTGCCGCACCTGTGATCGGGGAAGCAATGGGGAGCGAGATGAGCAAGAGTGAGGCCGAGTTCCTCGGTGGCAAACAGGTCAGGCCACGGGACGGATCCGGTTGGCGCGAATTGTGGCTGAGGGAGGATTGGTGGGCGATCTGGCTCGGGCTCGGGATTGTCGTCATCGGCTACCTTCTGTTCGTCAATGGCAGCAGCCTCAGATGGATTGCCGTGGCTCCATCGAAATGGTCGAGTTTCGACGAGCTGGGCGCCCATTTCGCGGCGAACTCTCTGCGCTACATCGCGCAGTTCGCGGCATGGCTCGCGATCTTTTCGATGGCGCTCGGCGCGCTGGGACACAAAGCCCGGGATTTCATCCCGGCATTCCTGCTGCTCTATATCCTGTCCATTCTGATCTTCGCCATCGGCCAATGGACCGAAGCCAACCGCTATAATCTCGAGCCGCCGCTTGTCGCGCTCGTTGTCGGCCTGGTGTTTTCCAATCTGGTCGGCCTGCCGAAGTCCTTCGATGCCGGGTTTCGAGTCGAGTTCTATATCAAGACCGGCATCGTCCTGCTCGGCGCGACCCTGCCCTTCACGCTGATCGTGTGGGCAGGACCGACCGCGATCGCCCAGGCTTCGATTGTCTCCATCGCCACCTTCCTCGTCATCTATTTCGTCGGCGTGCGGCTCGGGCTCGACAAGCGACTTGCCGCGACGCTCGGGGCGGGCGGCGCGGTGTGTGGCGTTTCGGCCTCGATTGCGATCGCGGGTGCGGTGGGCGCGAAGAAGGAACATGCGCCGATCGCTATCACCCTCGTCATCCTGTGGGCGATTGTGATGATCTTCTTGCTGCCCTTCGTGGCAAGCGCGCTTCACCTGCCGTCGGGCGTCGGCGGAGCATGGATCGGTACCTCCGAGTTTGCCGATGCCGCCGGATTCGCCGCGGCCCAGACCTATGGTGATCTGGCCGCCCATGGCGCCGTCGCCGGAACCGGCGACCAGGCGTTGTTCTCCTACAGTCTCATGAAAGTGGTCGGGCGCGATGTCTGGATCGGCATCTGGGCGTTCGTGCTCGCAGTCGTCGCAACGACACGCTGGGAACGCAACGGAATCGAAGGTCAGGCCGATCTCGGTCAGATCTGGTGGCGTTTCCCCAAATTCGTCATCGGCTTCCTGATCGCCTCCCTGATCGTGACGGCGGTGACCAGCGGCTACAGCCTTGCCGAATATGGGAAGGTGGTGAATCCCACGCTGGTCGCGCCGATCAGGGATCTGAGGACCTGGGCTTTCATCTTCTGCTTCCTCAGCATCGGCCTTACGACGCGGTTCCGCGAACTGGCGCATGCCGGCGGCAGGCCGTTCCTTGCCTTCACCTCGGGTGTCGTCGTCAATGTCGTGCTGGGATTCATCCTTTCGGTACTGGTTTTCGGCAGTTACTGGGCTCATGTAGGCCATTGACCAGCACCCGATCGCCCGAGGCGGAATCGTCGAGGGGCGTGAATCGCGGGCTCGAATAAACCGCGAGACCCGTGTCGGCTTCCTGACAGGCACGCACGGGACTTTTCCCGTTGTCAGATCCAGCCAAGATCGTCGCGAGATGGCGCGATATGCCGATCACATTGCCGCGACGCGGCGGCGATGAGCCTCGATGAAATCCGCCGCCGGGATGTTGCCGCCTCCGAACGCCTTCATCGCTTCCTCATGCAGAAGGGAAAGTGCAGCCATCTTGAGGGCATTGGCGCGGCCGTCGAGCAGGATGCGGGTGAAGCTGCGCGGCCTGGGCAAATCGACCTCGATCACTTCCCGCACCCGGGCCGGGATATGGCTCATGACGAGCAGCCGGTTGGCGAGGAAGATAGCTTCATCGACATCCGTCGTGACGAAGAGATTGGTGCGGGGCGATTCCGCCGAAAGGCCCGCATAGTATTCGATCATCATCTTTTTCGTCAGTGCGTCGAGGCCACGAAACGGCTCGTCGAGGATCATGATCGCGGGATTGTTAACCAGGGCCCGCGCAAGCTCGGCACGACGCTGCATCCCGCCCGACAACTGCGCTGGGTAACGCTCGCGGAAAGCATGCAATCCGACCTTCTCGAGCAGGAAATCGGTGCGGGCACGCCCGGTCCCGGTCAATTCGCCGCGCGCCCGCGGACCGTATTGAACGTTCTCTCTGGTCGTCATCCAGGGGAACAGCGCCGACTCCTGAAATACGACGAGGCGGTCCTGCCCAGGCCCGGTGACAGGCCGGTCATTGACCAGGATCTCTCCTGCGCTCGGTTTCTCGAAACCGGCTACGAGGCGGATGAGCGTGCTCTTGCCGCTCCCCGACGGCCCCATCATCACCGTGAAGTGGTTGGCTTCGACGGTGAAGGAGCAATCCTCGATGACCGGCCTGGCGAACCGGCCGGGACCGTAAGATTTGCTGACGTGCCGCAACTCGATCATGGGTCAGCGTGCCTCGAGCCAGGGTGTAAGCCGCGTCTGAAGCAGGCGTACGAGCGCACTCGAACCATAGCCGGCAATCCCGATCGAAATCATGCCGACGACGATGTCGGGATAGGAACCGCCAACGTACGAGTTCCAGATGAAGAAGCCGAGGCCGCCCCCGGCGCCGCTCGCACCGCCGGAACCGCCGCCGGAAATCATCTCCGCGGCGACGACGACTTCCCAGGTGATACCAATCGCCACTTCCATGCCGGCGCCGATGGACGGCAGCACGCCCGGGAGAATGATGCGGCGAAAGATGTTGATCCGGGACGCGCCCATCGACCGTGCGGCCTGGACAAGGCGGATGTCGATCGTCTCGGCGCCGCCCAGCACATTGAGGACGATGGTATAGAACGCACCGAGAAAGATAACGAAATCGATTGAAAGCTCTTGCGTCGGCCAGAACAGGATCGATGCCGGAACCCATGCCAGCGGGGGGATCGGGCGCAGCAATTCAAACACGGGCAGAACGATGCCGCGACAGGTCGGGCTCATCGCGAGGGTGAGGCCAAAGGGAACCCCGATCGCCGTCGCCGCGGCGAAGCCCATGGCGACGCGGAGAAAGCTTTGATACCAGCTTTGCCAGTAACCCGCATCGCCAAGAACATGATACCAGGCGACGAGGACGGCATCGGGTGCCGGCACGTGACCCAACACCGGGACGGGCCAGCCCAGCCATTCCCTGCTGGTGGCGCCGAGTTGCCACAGCGCAATGGCAGCAAGGATCGAGACGATGGCCCGCCGCGAGGAGCGATTGAACAGCAGCCTTGGCAGCGCCGCCGTGCGGAAACGAAGGAGCCGGCCGGAGTCGGGGGTGATGATGGCGGCCTGCTGGGTCACGCCGCGTGCCCCTCCTTTTCTCCGCGCGCGAAGGATTTCAGCGCCTCCGCATCGAGCGTGCCCGCAATCTCGGCTGTCAGTTCGCGAAACCGTTTCGATGCGACGATGCCGATATCGCGTGGCCGCGGCAGGTCGATATCGAAGATCCGCTTCGGCCGGCACGGTCTCGCGGTCATGACGACCACGCGATGGCCAAGGAAAACCGCCTCTTCGATATCGTGGGTGATGAAGATGATCGTGACGCCCGTGCGTGCATGCGTGTCGAGGAGGGCCTCGTGCATCACCGATCTGGTGAGGGCATCGAGAGCGCGATAGGGTTCGTCAAGGAGCAGCACCGCCGGATCATTCAACAGGGCGCGGACGATCTCCACGCGCCGCCTGAGCCCGGACGAGATCTGGCCCGGATAGGCATCTTCGTGCCCGCCGAGCCCGGCATCCGCCATGAGTTGCCGTGCGCGTGCAAAGGCCTCCGGCTTGCTCAGCCGTCCCTGCACGACGGGGCCGAAGGCGACATTCTCGAGGGCGGTCTTCCACGGAAAGAGTGCGCCGTTCTGGAATACCACGATGCGGTCGGGGCCGATGGCGGCAGCGCGGCGGCCTGGCCCGCACAGCATCTCGTCGTCGAGATAGATGGCGCCGCCATCGAGGCGATGAAATCCGGCAATGGCGTTGAGAAGGCTGGTCTTGCCGCACCCCGATGGTCCCAGCAACATGCATATCTCGCCTGGCGCGACGGCGAAGGAGCAATGGTCGACGGCCAGGATGTGCGCGCCTTCGGGATCATAAATCTTGACCGCGTCTTCGATCCGAATCGCACCACGCCGCACCTGCTTTTGGGACACGAGGCTCACCGCCGTCCGTCTGTCACCAACTGCGGCACGCGCCACGCCATCAGCCAATGGCCGGCAAGACGCACCATGGCGCTCGACAAATATCCGACGATGCCGAGGGTCAGCATCGCGATCACGATGGTCGGATATTCGACGGAGGTATAGGAGGTGTTGATGAGGTAGCCGAGCCCGAACTGGCCGGAGACCATCTCCGCCGCCACCAATGAGAACCATGCGACGCCAACGGAAATCTGCAAACCCGTGAAGATGAAAGGCAACGCACCCGGTATGATAACATGCCGAAAGGTCTGCAGGCTGGAGGCGCCGAGGCACCCGGCGGCAAGGATGTAACTGTTGTCGATCGACCTGACGCCGAGCATGGTATTGAGCGCCGTTGCGAAAAACGAGGCGAGAAAGGTTAGATAGATAACCGGGAGCTCCGAGCCCGGCAGCATGATGATGGCGAGCGGTACCCACGCCAGAATCGGGATCGGCCGCAAGATCTCGAACAGGGGGAAGACGTATTCCTTGAACGCGCGCGACCAGCCGAGCATCAGCCCGGTCGGAACGCCCAATGCGGTGGCAAGCAGGAAGGCAATGCCGATCCGGCGCAGGCTGACCAGGATGTGCACCCAGTAAACCGGGATATAGAGGGAGATGCCGTAGGTTGGATTCCGGCTCGTCCATTCGTGAAAGACGGAGGTCAACCCGGGCATCCCGGCGAAGCGGGGCAGCTTGAACACCTCGACGCTGAGATACCAGAAGCCCAGCAGCAGAGCGTAACCGGCCAGTGCCAGACAGGGTTTCGGGCTCCGCAGCCACGCACCCAGACGGAACCAGGTGAGGGCAAGGCGCGGCATCGGGGCCCGGCGTCGCGCGACGGCATTCATTTGAATGCCGTCTCCGGCGCCGCCTCGACCGCGCCGATCGGGGCCGTGAGCTTGTGCTCCTTCAGGATCTCCGCCGTGAATTGCGGCAGGACCGCATCGGGTGCGAGCTTCGGCACGCTGATGCTCCTGATGGAATAGAGGAACGCGGTCGCCTTATCGATGAGGCTCAGCGATGCCGGGGTGAAGCCGAACGGCACCGTCAACCGGACTGGCGCGCCGCCCTCGCTCGACGGATATGCCCCGAACAAAGCTTGCCACATCTGCTTCCTGGTAAAGCCGCTCGTCCGCCGGGTCGCCATCTCGGCGATGTTGAGCGCATTCGCCGGATCGGCGAGATAGCGCTCGGCCTGGAGCTCCGCCTCGAGCCAGTCCTTGACGATGTCCGGACGCTCTCTGATGAGGTCGGCGCGCATGTCGATGAAGGCGCCATCTTCCTCGCCGACATCGTTGCCGGTCGCCACGCGCCGGGCAAGCCCCTCCAGCACCAGGCGCGATGCCGTCGGCTCCCATATCACGGCGCCGTCGAGCTTTTCCGTGCGAAAGCCGCTGGTGATGACCTCGATGCTCTGGTTGAGGTAGGCCTCCGGCGCCACGTGCTGCTTTTCGAACACGGCACGGGCGAACCGATCCGTGCAGCTTCCCTTCGGCGCCGCGATCGTCTTGCCATCAAGCCAGGCGATGGCGTCCAGCGAGGATTTGAACCGGGGTGCATTGTTGCGGACAAAGAAGATATTGCACTGATCGTGGCTCAGTCCGATGCTCGCCACGATTCGCAGGTCGGCGACATTGCGCTTCGTCGCGCCGACAATGGCCGGCATATCGCCGAGATAGCCGATGCTTTCCTTGCCCGCGAGCATGGCGTTGACGATGATCGCGCCCTGCAGGCCGACACGGAATGCGACAGTCGATCCTGCCGGCAGGTATTTCTTCCAGAGGCCGAGGCCGTCGATGACGACCCCGGACCATGCCTCGCTGTAATAGGGCTGATACCCGACGATCAGGTGAACCGGCGAACCCGGTTTGCCATAATCGAGGTCGGCAGCGACACTGTTCGATGGCGCCGCCATTCCGATTCCGACAAGGCTGCCAATCACCACCGCGCAGCGGACGAGTCCGCGTCGTCGCATTTCTATCATCGTAACCCACTTTCCTTGTCGTGAACGTTCTCATCCCTCGGTGCTTCTGCACAGTGCGGCCAATCGAAGAATGATGATCTGCTGCCGACGGACATCGATCGGCCGCTGCCGGCGGAAACGAACGATGATTGCCGGGACCGGCCCCGGGTTGCGCCGATCACGGCCGCGGTCTCTGCATGCGAGGGCATCGCCGCGACGGAGATTCCGTGATCGGCTTTCCACGCCCGCGCGTCGGCGAGGGTGCCGGGGGATGCGCTTCGGGTACGAACGACTGCGTTCGGCCCGTCTGCGACACAAGGCGGAATCCGGATTGGCCAAGGGTGGCCAGAATGCCGAATCTGGCGGAGAGATTTGGGCAGATCTCGAACAACGGGATCGCGCCATCTGCCGTGAGAAGAGGCACCGGGAATCGACGCTCAAGCTCGCTCGCAGCCACTCGCATGCATCTTCCTCAGGTGGGGTTTTCGGTGATCCGAAAAATATCCACTTAGTAGATTATGTCAATAGAGATTATGGTTAAAGATGAATGATCCGCTCACCGGCAAGGGTAGCCACTGCCGGACCATCGGAGCGCTGACGTCGATCAGCCGAATGTGGCAGAGAACCGGCTACGAGGGCTTCCGCTGCGCTATTCGGCGAGGCGGGCGAGGAGCGAAAGCGCGGCGGCAACGCTTGCCTCGCGGATGGCGGCACGATCGCCGGGGAAGAGGTGCCGCTCGCTGACGACGGCGCCACCCTGGCGCGCGGCGGCGATCCAGACCAGGCCGACCGGTTTTTCGGCGCTGCCGCCGCCCGGCCCTGCGACGCCGGTGACCGAGACGGCGAGGCTTGCCCTGGAATGGCGGATCGCACCCTCCGCCATGGCGCGCGCCACCGGCTCGCTCACCGCGCCGTGGCTTGCGATCATGGCCGAGGGCACGCCGAGCATCGCCGATTTGGCCTCGTTCGAATAGGTGACGAAGCCGCGCTCGAACACGTCGGATGCGCCGCCGGTCGCGGTCAGCGCCGCGGCGAGCAGGCCACCCGTGCAGCTTTCCGCGCTGGCGAGCAGCACATTGCGGGCACGGCAGAGATCGAGCAGCCGGGCTGCCTGCTCGATGATCGCGGGCGCGAGCATGGGCTCTCTTCAGGCCGCGAGAGAGGCGCGGGCCGCCTCGCGCAGCACGCCGATCGCTTCCTCCACGCCGGGCCGATCGACATCGAGATGCAGGCAGGCACGACCGCGGAATTTTCCCATCGTGGAAATCGCCACACCTTGGCGGCGGGCGCGGCCGGCAATGAGATCGGCCGTCATGCCGGTTCCCGACGTATCGAAGAAGACGAGGTTGGTTTCCGGTGGCTCGACGGTGATGCCAGGGATTTGCGCGAGGCCGCGCGCCAGCACCCGTGCGTTCTCGTGGTCTTCGGCCAGGCGCTCGACATGATGATCGAGCGCGTAGAGACAGGCAGCGGCAGAGATGCCGGCCTGGCGCATCGAGCCACCAAGCCGCTGCTTCCAGCGCCAGGCCGCATCGATAAAGACGGCCGTGCCGGCGAGGACGGCACCGAGCGGAGCGCCGAGACCCTTGGTGAAATCGAGCCATACGCTGTCATAGCCTGCGGCCATGTCCCTAGCGGAAACGCCGCTGGCGACGGCAGCATTCATCAGCCGTGCCCCGTCCATGTGGGTGGCGAGCCCGGCCGTGTGCGCGGTCTCGGCGACCGCGTTCAGCAGGGCCAGGGACCAGACGGCGCCGCCGCCGAGATTGGAGGTCTGCTCGACGGAAGCGAGCGTCTGCGGCGGCGCATAGCGTGTGCGCGGACGGAACGAGGCGGTGAGAGTCGCAACGTCGAATTTTCCCCCGGCACCATCGAGCGGGAGCACGCTCGCCCCGGTCAAGGCCCAGGGCGCGCCGCCTTCGCTGGTTGCGATGTGCGCGGTGCGGTGGGCGAGAATTTCGTCCCCGGGCCGACAATGGGTGAGGATGGCGATCTCGTTGCACATGGTGCCGCTTGGCAGGAAGACCGCACTTTCCTTGCCGAGGAGGGCCGCCATGCGCTCGCAGAGCAGGCGCACCGTGGGGTCCGTGCCGGCCTGTTCGTCACCGACCTCGGCCGCGAGCATCGCCTCGAGCATCGGCCTGGTCGGCTTGGTCTGGGTGTCCGAGTAGAGGTTGACCCGGACCGGCGGCAGAGATGGATCGGGATACGGCGGCGCATAACCCATCGCTATTGCTCCTGTTGCTGGCCTGCTCCGCGCGGAGGCTCGGCCGGTTGAGATCGATCTATCCGAATTACGCCTGGTGCGAAATCCGGCACCGGATCGAGCTTATCTGTTCGTCGGGCTGGTTCGGACCGAGCGCGATAGCGGCTCAGGCAGAGCGACGGCGGGAGCGTGCAAGGGCGGGCCATAGACCTCCGCGGCGCGCTTGCGGAACGCGTTCACCATCCGCCGCACGGCTTCGGCGAAAACGAGCCCGATGGCTTTCTGGAGGATACGGCTGCGGAATTCGAAATCGACGAAGAAGTCGACACGCGTGCCCCCGAGATCCGGAAGGAAGATCCACTGGTTCTTGAGATATTTGAACGGACCGTTCTCGTAGGCGACGAGGATTCGCTCCGGCCGCTCGAGGGTGACGCGGCTGATGAAACTTTCGCGGAATGGGCCGAAGCCGATGGTGAGGTCCGCAACCAGGAGGGAATCGGTGCGGCTCTGCACGCGGGCGCCCACGCACCAGGGCAGGAAGCGCGGATAATCGCCGACATCGGCGACCAGGTCGAACAACTGGTCGGGGCGGTAGGGAACGAGAGTCTTTTCCCTGTGCGAGGGCATCTTGTGTCAACGCGGCGTTGGCGTGCGCGCCGAAAGGCGCGCCGCCTCGAGGGCGGCAAAATCGGCGTCCGCGTGATAGGAACTGCGTGTCAGGGGAGACGCGCTGACCATGAGAAAGCCCTTGCCGCGCGCGAGTGCCGCGTAATCGGCGAACTCGTCAGGAGTGACGAAGCGGGCGACCGCGGCGTGCTTGACGGTGGGCTGAAGGTACTGGCCGATGGTGAGGAAATCGACGTCCGCGATGCGCAGGTCGTCCATCACCTGCTGGATTTCTGCCCGCTCCTCGCCGAGGCCGACCATCAGCCCGGACTTGGTGAAGAGAGTGGGATCGAGATTCTTCACGCGATCGAGCAGGCGGAGCGATTGATAATAGCGGGCACCCGGGCGGATGGTCGGATAAAGGCGGGGCACGGTCTCGAGATTGTGGTTGAAGACATCAGGACGCGCTTCGACCACCTGCTCGGCGGCTCCCGGTTTGCGCAGGAAGTCAGGCGTCAGGACCTCGATCGAGGTAGCGGGTGCGGCTTCGCGGATGGCACGGATCACAGCCGCGAAGTGCGCGGCGCCTCCATCCGGCAGATCGTCGCGATCGACCGAGGTGACGACCACGTGCTTCAGACCAAGCTTCGCCACCGCATCGGCCACCCGCTGAGGCTCGTCTGCGGCAAGCGGCCCGGGCAGGCCGGTTGCGACATTGCAGAAGCCGCAGGCGCGCGTGCAGATATCGCCCATGATCATCATGGTTGCGTGACGGTTCGCCCAGCACTCGCCGATATTCGGGCAGGCCGCTTCCTCGCAGACCGTGACGAGGCGGTTCTCGCGCATCAGGGCGCGGGTTTCATGGTAGACGGGATGGGTCGGCGCCTTGACCCTGATCCAGGGCGGCTTGCGCTGGATGGGGTTGTCCGGGCGATGCGCCTTCTCGGGATGCCTGAGCGCCGCCCCCGCCCGGTGATCAACGACGATGCGCGTGCTCATCCCTCATCCAGCCGCCTGTAGGTGTTCTCCGGTTCTTCCGTGAAAGTTGGCGGGCAGTGGGCTCGCGTCAAGCGGACACGGCGGAATCGATTGTGATGCACGGATACCTCAGAAATGGATGGCACGGCCGTAAGCATCGAGCACCGCCTCATGCATGGTCTCGCTGATCGTCGGGTGGGGGAAGATCGTTTCCATCAACTCGGCCTCGGTGGTCTCGAGCGTGCGGGCGATCGTGAAGCCCTGGATCATCTCGGTCACCTCCGCGCCCACCATGTGCGCACCGAGGAGGGCGCCGGTCTGGGCATCGAAGACGGTCTTGACCATGCCTTCCGGCTCGCCGAGCGCGATTGCCTTGCCGTTGCCGATGAAGGGGAAGTGGCCGACACGAACCTCGTGCCCTGCCGCGCGGGCAGCCGCCTCGGTGAGACCGACCGAGGCGACCTGCGGGCGGCAATAGGTGCAGCCGGGAACGTTCGTGACCTCGAGGGGATGCACGCGATTGAGGCCGGCGATCTTTTCCACGCAGAGAACCGCCTCGTGGCTCGCCTTGTGGGCGAGCCAGGGCGGCCCCACGAGGTCGCCGATGGCATAAATGCCCGGCTCGCCCGTGCGGCAGAATGCGTCGATCACGACGTGCGTCTTCTCGACTTTGACGCCGGTTCCCTCGAGGCCGATTCCCTCGACATTGCCGACGATGCCGATGGCCGAGATCACACGATCGACGGTAATTTCGCGCTTTTGCCCGCCCGCCTCGATGGTTGCCGCTACATTTTCCGCGTTCTTCCTGGCGGCGGTGACGGACGCCGAGGTGAAAATCTGCATGCCCTGCTTTTCGAACGCCTTGCGGGCAAAGGCGCTGATCTCGGCATCTTCGACGGGGAGGATACGGTCGAGCAGCTCGACCACCGTCACCACCGCGCCCATGTCGCGATAGAAGCTTGCGAACTCGATACCGATCGCGCCCGAGCCGATGACCAGGAGCGACTTCGGCATGGCCGGCGGGACCATCGCGTGGCGGTAGGTCCAGATCAGCTTGCCATCGGCCTCGATTCCCGGCAACTCGCGCGCCCGGGCGCCGGTTGCCAGCACGATGTGCGGTGCGGAGAGAGTGGGGAGCGCCTTGCCGTTCCTGGCCAGCGCGAGCTTGCCCTTCCCGGCAAGCTTGCCTTCGGCATCGAATACGGCGACCTTATTCTTCTTCAGGAGATAAGCCACGCCCGACGAGAGCTGCTTTGCAACGGCGCGCGAACGCTTGACTACTTTGCCGAGTTCGAAGCGGGGATTGTCGGCGGCGAAGCCGAACTCGCCGAGATGGTGCAGGAGATGATGGATTTCGCTGGTGCGAAGCAGCGCCTTGGTGGGGATGCAGCCCCAGTTGAGGCAGATGCCGCCGAGATTCTCGCGCTCGACCACGGCGGCCTTCATGCCGAGCTGGGCGGCGCGGATGGCGGCCACGTAGCCGCCTGGCCCGGCGCCAAGCACGATCAGGTCGAAGTCCGTCTCGGCCATCGTTTCGCTTCCTTCTATCGAGCCAGTAGAGCGAGCCGAGGCCCGCTTACTCTTTGCACCGTCCAATCGGACATCGGCTCCGCGCCGAGGCCGGCATAGAACCGAAGGGCCGGCTTGTTCCAGTCGAGCACGGACCATTCAATGCGTGCGCAGCCTTCCGCTTCGGCGAGGCGGGCGAGATGGCGGAAGACAGCGCGGCCGATGCCGCGGCCACGATGCTTGGGCGCCACGTAGATGTCTTCCAGATAGAGGCCAGGGCGGCCGGTAAAAGTGCTGAAAGTAGAGAACCAGAGTGCGAAGCCGGCCACCTCGTCAACCACCTCGGCGATCAGGGCGCCGGCGCGTGGCGGGGTGCCGAAGAGGGCGGCTGCGAGATCGGCCTCGGTTGCCTGCACCTCGTGCACGAGCCGCTCGTACTCGGCCAGCGCCCGGATCAATCGAAGCAGCGTGCCGACGTCTTCGGGCGCGGCCGGGCGCAGCGAAAATGCGGCGCTCACAGCATCAGGCTCAGCGGGTCTTCGATGATCCTCTTGAAGGCGGAAAGCCAGCCGGCGCCGAGCACGCCATCGATCACGCGATGATCGACCGAGAGGGTGCAGGTCATCATGGTGCCGATAGCTAGCGCGCCGTCGCGGACCACGGGGCGCTTTTCGCCGGCGCCGACGGCGAGGATCGCCGCCTGTGGAGGGTTGATGACGGCGGAGAACTCGCTGACGCCGAACATCCCGAGGTTGGAGATGGAAAAGCCGCCGCCCTGGAACTCCTCGAGCTTGAGTTTTCCCGACTTCGCACGTTCCGCCAGGTCTTTCATTTCGTTGCTGATGGCAGCGAGGCCTTTCTGATCGGCATGGCGGATGATCGGCGTGATCAGCCCGTCAGGAATGGCCACCGCAACGGAGATGTCGACGTCTTCGTACTCGACGATACCTTCCTCGGTATAGCTTGCGTTGACGCGCGGGAAGCGGGCGAGAGTGAGCGCCGCGGCCTTGATGATGAGGTCGTTGACGGAGAGCCTGAACGCGCCCGGCCCATCCTTGGCCGAGCGGGAATTGAGGTCAGCGCGCAGCTTGAGCAACGCCTCGAGCGCAACCTCGACCGAAAGATAGAAATGCGGAATGGTCTGCTTGCTCTCGGTGAGGCGGCGCGCGATCACCCGGCGCATGGTGGTGTGCGGGACGAGGCGGTGCGGTGCGGTGATCGCGGCGAGAGCGAGGGCGGCAGATGGCGCGCCTGCCGCCGGCGCCTTCGCGGCCGGGATTGGTGCGGGGGCACGGGCAACCGCCGCTTCCACGTCGGCCTTGACGATCCGGCCGTTCGGGCCGCTGCCCTTCAGCGAGGCGAGGGAGAGGCCGGCCTGCTCGGCCATCCGGCGCGCGAGCGGGGAGGCGAAGATGCGGCCCTCTGCGGCGCCGTTGCCGGCCCCGTTCGGAGCCTTGCGCGTTGCGGGCGCGAGAGGCGGCGGGGCGATCGCGGTTTGCGGAGCGGGCGATGGCGCGGAAGGTTGGGGTGGCGGAGGGGGAGGCGCGGGCGTTGCGGCGGGCAGTGCTGCATCGGAAAGCGTTTCGCCTTCGGCCAGCAGAACGGCGATCGGCGCATTGACCTGAACGCCGGCGGTGCCGTCGGGGACGATGATCTTGCCGAGGACTCCTTCGTCCACGGCCTCGACTTCCATGGTTGCCTTGTCGGTTTCGATCTCGGCCAGCACGTCGCCGGCCTTGACCGTCTCCCCTTCCTTCTTGAGCCAGCGTGACAACGTTCCTTCGGTCATGGTCGGGCTCAAGGCCGGCATCAGGATGTTGGTGGACATCGTTTCCTCCCGCCGCGTCAGAGAATCTTGCGCACTGCGTCGACGACCCATTCGGGCTGCGGCAGGGCAAGCTTCTCGAGGTTGGCGGCATAGGGCAGCGGCACGTCCACGCCATGCACGCGGATCGGTGGCGCGTCCAGCCAGTCGAACGCGTGCTCGATCACCTGCATCGCCACTTCCGCGCCGATGCCGGCGAAGGGCCATCCCTCTTCGACCGTGACGAGGCGGTTGGTACGACGGACGCTTTCGACGACGGTTGCGATATCGAGCGGACGCAAGGTGCGGAGGTTGATCACCTCCGCCTCTATTCCGTCTTTGGCGAGGGTCTCTGCGGCCGTCATCGCCACCCCGACCATGATGCTGAAGGCGACGATGCTGACACGATCGCCGGGCCGTTCGATCTTGGCCTTGCCGAGCGGCAGGATGAAATCGTCCGCGGCGGGGTAATCGAAGCTGTGCCCGTAGAGGATTTCGTTCTCGAGAAAGATCACCGGGTTGGGGTCGCGGATCGCCGCGCGCAGCAGTCCCTTGGCATCGGCTGCCGACCAGGGAGCGACTACCTTCAATCCGGGCACGTGCGCATACCAGGAGGCGTAGCACTGGCTGTGCTGGGCGGCGACGCGCGCGGCGGCGCCGTTCGGGCCGCGAAAGACGATCGGGCAGCCCATCTGCCCACCCGACATGTAGAGGGTCTTGGCAGCCGAGTTGATGATCTGGTCCATTGCCTGCATGGCGAAGTTGAAGGTCATGAATTCGACGATCGGGCAGAGCCCGTTGAGCGCCGCGCCGACGGCGAGGCCGGTGAAGCCGTGCTCGGTGATCGGCGTGTCGATGACGCGCCTGGGGCCGAATTCCTCGAGCATGCCCTGGCTGATCTTGTAGGCGCCCTGGTATTGCGCGACCTCCTCGCCGAGAAGGAAGACACGATCGTCTGCCCGCATCTCGGCGATCATCGCTTCGCGCAGCGCCTCGCGCACGGTTGCGTGTTTGACCTCACCCCAATCCTTGTCGGCAGCAGGAGCGGCCGCCGGTGCGGCGGGCGGGGTGGGCC